>NZ_JBMLSM010000158.1:0-30810 GCF_049240505.1 Novosphingobium sp. | reverse complement strand
AGTCCGACAGGTCGTCGAAATCGTGCAGCGCCACCAGCATGTCGATATCATAGCCACCGGTCACCATGTGCGCGGCCACCACTTCAGGCAGGGCGGCCAGTTCGCTCGCAACGTCAGACGCGGGGCGGCCATCGACCGACACCGAAATGCGCAACAGCACGTTGAAGCCATGCGCCGAAAAGTCCGATACCGCCACCACGCGAAGCTGGTTGGCATCTTCCATCCGGCGGATGCGGGTGGATACCGTCGTCGCCGTCAAGCCCAGCGTCTCGGCAATCTGCTGGTTGTTCGCGCGGCCATTGGCCCGCAATTCACGGATGATCGCTATGTCCGTCGGATCGACGGCGATTGCCGCGCCTTGCAGATGGCGTGATCCGCCGGGGTGCTTTCTTGTCGTCCGCCGATCTTCAGGGCGCCGCTCTTCAGAAGGGTGCTTCATGCCGCGCCGATGCCCAGGTGGCGTTCAAAGAACCGGGCCATCAGATCAATCGCTTCGCGCGATTCCGGCATGGCCACGCTGAACCAGAAGCCGTGGGGCATGGCTTCGAACACATGCAGGTCTGCATCCCGTCCGGCCTTGCGCAAGGCGCGATGGAACATGGCAGCAGAACTGAGCACCGCATCGCGCGTGCCGGTGACCAGCAGCGTTGGCGGGAAGTCCGAAAGATCGCCCTTTATCGGCGCGAGTAGCGGATCATTGCGATCTGCATTGCCCACGAAGACACCGCGTTCGCACTGTGGATCGTCCAGCTTTGCGCCAAGGTGCCCATAGAAGCCCGAAAGCGTCAGATAACTGAACGTATCGCCCAGTTGCGTCACATCGCCGCCCGCTGTGAACACGCCACAGGCAGCAGGCAGAGGCAGACCTTCCTGCTTGAACCGCATGATCGCCATTGCGGTAAGAAATCCGCCTGCCGATGTGCCAAACAGGATGATATCGTTGGCAGCATAAGTCTTCAGAGCATCGCGATAGACCGCGACGATATCGTCCACGGCAGCGGGGAAGGGGTGTTCCGGGGCAAGCCGGTAATCCACGGCAATAACTTCACAACCCGTTTCCGCTGCAATCGGGATCGCCTCTACCAGCGAGCCAGAACCCATGACGAAGCCGCCGCCGTGCAGGTTTATCAGCAACTTGCCAGCATGGCGTACCCCGCCTTTGGGCGTGATCCGGTGGCAGCGCACACCATCAATCGCTGTTTCCCCGATATCGCAGGGAAACACTTCCAGCGCCTGCTGGTTCAGCCATTCGAACATCGGGGCGAGCGGTTCGCGCATCAGCCACATCGGCACCGGCGGCGCGTCTTCGGGCATCTGCTGGTTGGGATCGAAGCGGAGATAGGCCTTGGCTTCATCACTGATGGTATCGGGCACGTCGAGCTGAACCCTGCCCAGATCCACCACGCCATTTTCGACTTTGTAACTGCGCATCACGTAATCCCTTTATGCCAAGATACGGTCAGGCGGCCTGCGCCACGGCGCGCACCGCGTTCCGTGCGCCACGCATGGCGCCTTCGATGTAGCCGACGCCGGTGGCATCGCCGATCGCATGGACGGCAAAGCCTTCCGCTCGCATCGCATCGGCCAGCGAAAGATCACCTTCCGCTCCCTTTGCCACGATCACATTGCCGCCCGGCACCGTCTGGCGCGCACCGGCCTTGTCGGTGAAAGTCACGCTGTCTTTGCCGATCTCGATCTCGGTCACCCCGCCGTGAAGGCCGACGCCATGTTCGGCCAGTTCGGCCAGCAGACGCATCCGGCGCACCAGGGTAAGGCCCTTGCCCAGACGCGGCGCTTCTTCGATCACGTTGACCGTGCGGCCGCGTTCGCTGAGGAATTCGGCAAGTTCCAGGCCGACCAGTTCGCCGCCGATGATGGTGATCGTATCGGCCAGCGGCATCCATGCGTGCGTGGCCTTGCGCACCAGTGCCAGATTGGCAGTGGCTCCGGTGGCCGCGCCGACTTTGGTGGCGATGCGTGTGAACAGGCCCGTCTTGCGTTTCAGTTCATCAGAACTTTCGCCCAGCATCATCCGGCGCATGTCGTCGCCCGAATAGACATGATCCTGATCGCCCCCGGCAATTGGTGGCATCCCGCGCGTGGCCCCTGTGGCCACGATCACCGCATCGACTTTCAGCGAGCGGAGCAGATCGGGTGTGGCGACAGTCGAGAGTCGCACGTCGATGCCCGCTTCCTTCACTTCGCGCCGCAGCCATTCGAGAATGCGTTCGTTGGGTTCATAGGCAAGGCTGGCAAAACGCAGCGTGCCGCCCAGACGATCCGATTTCTCCAGCAGCGTAACCTTGTGGCCCAGCGCGGCAAGCCTGCGCGCGGATTCCATGCCGCCGGGGCCTCCGCCGATCACGGCAACGTGCTTCGGGCTGGCTCCTGCCGGAAGCGGCTCGCTTTCGAACTCGAACCCCAGCCCGGCGTTGACCGCACATCGCGCGGGTTCGCCCATATAGATGGCCGAAACGCAGGTGTAGCAATAGACGCAGGGGCGCACCTTTTCGGTCTGCCCTTCGGTCAACTTGCGCGGCAGGTGCGGGTCGGCCAGCAACTTGCGGCCCATCGCGATAAAGTCCGCCTCGCCCTTGCCGATGGCATTATCGGCACTGTCCACCTCGATGCGGCCCGATCCGATCACCGGGATCTTCACCGCCTTGCGGATTTCGGCAGTGGCCGGAAGATTCCAGTTTTCCAGATGCGGAATGTTCGATTCCGAATGCAGTTTTCCATTGCTGGTATCGTGATAGGACGTGATGGTGATGGCATCCACGCCCGCCGCTTCGACCATTTTGGCATTGGCGATGGCATCTTCGATCGTGATGCCGCCGGGCTTGCCCACTTCGCGCGAATCGATCTTGATCCAAACCGGGTAATCGGCGCCGACTTCGGCCCGGATCGCGGCAATCACTTCAAGCGTCAGGCGCAGCCGGTTTTCGCGGCTGCCGCCATATTCGTCGGTGCGCGAATTGGTGTAGGGCGATGTGAAAGAGGATAGCAGATAGCCGTGCCCTGCGTGGATTTCGATGCCATCGAACCCGGCCTGCTTGGCGCGGCGCGCGGCATCACCGAACTGCTGCACCGCGATGGCGATGTCCTCCTTCTCCAGAATCTTCAGCTGCGGTGCCTTCATACCCGCCAGCGGGGCCAGTTCCTCCATCAGGAAGTAATCGGTGAAATTGCCCTTTGGTGGCGGCGGGACGGCTGGACCCCATAGCGGATGCCCCCACCGCGCATGACTGTAGGCGGCAACGAAGCCGCCGTGATGCAATTGCGCGGCGATCTTTGCGCCGTGGGCGTGAACGCGGTCGGTCATTGCTTTCAGGCCGGGGATGAACTTGTCATCCGAAATCGCTGTCTGTTGCATCGCCACCGCACCGACCGGCCAGGCCACGCCTGTCACCCCGGAGATGATCAGCGCCGCCCCGCCCTTTGCCTGTTCCTCATGATAGGCAATCAGGCGCTCGCCAACGGTCCCGTCATCTTCCGAGAGACTGACGCCCATTGCCGTCACTGCGATGCGATTCTTGAGTTCCATCGGACCGATGCGACCGGGCGAAAGCAGGTGCGGAAAGAGATTGGAGGACACGGGCGCAGTCTTTCTCAAAAAATGCAGGATTGTGGCTTGGTTGGAAGGCGCTTTTGAAAAGGAGTGCGTTTTACCGTGACGGCAGTCGTCCTGCTCCGGCATGGAGATACCCGCATTTATCCTCTCAATGCGCCTTTCGGCTTGTCATTGCGTAATCAATGCGCGATTGATCTACGATAATCAAGGATAACTGCAACAGAACCTGCGATAGGTGCAGAACCACCGGGCTGGCATCGGTTCAGATATGGTGTGGCCACCGCCCCACCGGGAAAAGAGGAGCAATGCGATATGACTGCACTTTCAAACTTTACCAAGCTGATCTGCCGCGATGAAGAGGCGATGGCCGCCTACTACGTGGCGGTCTACGGCTATGGCACGGTTCAGCGCGTTGAAGGCACCAGCGATGGTGAACCATTCCGCGAAGTGATTCTGGCCCCCGGCGGTGACTGGACGCGCGGATCGCTGGTCATGTTCAACTTTACCGAACGCGATGCGCCACGCGACCAGCAGGTGATTCTCGGCTTCGTGGTCGAAGATTTGGACGCGCTGGTCGAGAAAGTCACTGCGAACGGCGGCAAGCTGGTCGGCCCGATCCGCGAAGAAGCCGATCATGGCGTGCGGGTGGTCTTTTCGACCGACCCCGAAGGCGCGCTGTGCGAAAACGTGCAGATGCTCGCACACTGAGCGGCGTCGGGTTTGGAGCGGTTGACTTTGCCCTCCAATGATAGTCAGTAAACACTTATAATTAGCGTGTGCCGCTGCATGTCGGCATACGCCATCTTCGGGAGAATGGCTGCGATGGCGCAGGATAAAGATGTGTTCGACGGCGGCGTTGCCGTTGTCACCGGGGCTGGATCGGGCATCGGCGCAGGCCTTGCCCGGCGTGCGGGCGCATTGGGGATGACGGTGGTTGTCACCGACATCAACGAGGCCGCCGCTGCCGAAACGGCGGCCGCGATCACGGCAGCAGGTGGCAAGGCGGAGGCAGAAAAGGTCGATGTTTCCGTGCCGGAGGAACTCGACCGCCTGGCCGAACTGGTGTTCGACCGCCACGGCGAAGTGCGCCTGCTGATCAACAACGCGGGCATCGAAACGGTCGGCAACACCTGGGAAGTGCCAGCGGCCCGCTGGGAAGCCACGCTTAACATCAATGTTCACGGCGTGATCCACGGCGTGCGCGCCTTCGTGCCGCGCATCATTGCCAGCGGCAAGGAAGCATGGATCGGCAATCTTTCGTCCGTCGGCGCATTCGGGCAGATGCCGGGGCAGACAGCCTATACCGTCACCAAGCACGCGGTGCAGGCGTTCAGCGAATGCCTCTATCTCGAGATGGAACTGAAGAACCTGCCCATCCACGTTTCGGCCATCGTGCCCGGAATGCTGCGCACCAATATCTTCAATGCCGAAGCGGGTGCGGGCGAGCCGGACAATGCCGCCAACCACCGCCGCGCCATGTTCGAGATGATGCGCGATTATGGCATGGACCTTGATGAAGGATGCCGCCTCTTCCTTGAACAGATGGCCGACAACAAGTTCTGGGTCCACAGCCAGCCAGAGATGAGCGAGCAGATCATCGGTGGCCGCATCAGGTTCCTGCAGGACCAGATCCCGCCGATCATGCCCGACCTTGCCCGCCAGATCGCGGTCGATTGATCAGGCGGAATATTCGGAAACTTCGGGAGAGAAAGCATGGGCAGGCTTGAAGGCAAGGTCGCCATTGTTACCGGTGCAGGGCGCGTCGGCAATATTGGTGTGGCCGTGGCGCGGGCGTTCCTGCGCGAAGGGGCAAAGGCCGTGATCGGCACCGATTTCCGCCGGGAGCAAGCCGCGCAGATCGAAGCGCTCGTCCGCGAAGACGGGTCGCCCGGCAGCTTCGTGCTGATGGAGCAGGACGTGACCAGCGAAGCCGACTGGGCACGGGTGGTCGATACGGCCATCGCAGATTTCGGCCAGATCGACGTGCTGGTGAACAACGCCGGCATTTCGATCCACGGCGGCATCGCGCAGACCTCGCTTGACGATCTGCGCAAGGTGATGGCGGTCAATCACGATGCGCTGTTCCTTGGCATCAAGGCCTGCGCGCCGCACCTTGCCAGCGCGGTAGAGCGGTTTGGCGGCGGGGGTTCGATCATCAACAACCTGTCGATGGCATCATACATGCCCAACGCCACCAATATCGGCTACCACGTGTCCAAGGCCGCAGGGCGAATGCTGACGATCTGCGCCGCGCTGGAATATGGCGCGCAGAAGATCCGCATCAATTCGATCCACCCCGGCGTGACGATGACGCCGATCCTGCGCGAAGGGCTGGAAAGCTATGTCGCGCAAGGCATGTGGGAATCGACAGAGGCTGCCGAAGCGGCACTGGCGGCAATGAACCCGCTGGGCATTGCCAGCGAACCCGAAGACACCGCAAGCGCCTTCGTCTATCTCGCCAGCGACGAAGCGCGGTTCGTTACCGGCGCATCGATCTATCACGATGGCGCGATTGGCCTGAGATACTGATGGCGCGATACTGATGTGGCGATGAGCGCAATTCTGGGGGCGCTGTTTCCGGTTTTCGGATTGATCGCACTGGGCATCTGGCTGGGACGGTCGCAGGTGCTGGGCAAGGACGCCAACGAGGTGCTGGGCCGGTTTGTCGCCGTGGTGACGCTGCCGGTCCTCACCTTTCTGGCGATTTCTGGTCTGAATCCCGGTCAGCTTGCACAACCGGTCATGGGCGTGGTCGTCATTGGCGGCGCATGGGCCACTTATGCGCTTCATCTGGTGATCGAGCGGCTGTGCGGTGAACGCGGGCCAGAGGGCAATATCATCGCGCTTGGTGCTGCCTATGGCAACAGCGGCTTTGTCGGTCTGCCGATCTGTCTTGCCCTGCTGGGTCAGGACGCACTTGGACCTGCCGCCGTGATCATGGCACTCAACACGGCCTTCGTCTTCGCGCCGGGCCTTCTGGTGCAAACGCTATCGGCGCCTGACCGGCATGACACGGGGGACAGCCTGCGGGCCGTATGTGCCTCGCTTGCGAAAACCCCCCTGATGGTGGCGTGCCTTGCCGGCATTGCGGCGGCGCTGGTGCGCATCTCCCTGCCTGATCCGGCAAGAGTCCTGCTCGCATCCATCGCTTCAGCCACCGCGCCATGCGCGCTGGTGGCCATCGGCATGTTCGTTGCAAAACCGGTGGAGCGAAGTGTCGGGGCAGGAATGTGGCGGGGCGTGATCGGCAAACTTGCCATCAGCCCTCTGATCGCTGCAGGACTGCTGGCGATCCTGCCCCCGCTCGATCCAATCTGGACGGCAACGGCATTGATCATGGCAGCAGTTCCTGCCGCATCTACCGTGTTCATAGTTGCCGCGCCCGCCGGTGAACGGGCGCGGCGGTTCGGCGGGGCGCTGATCGTGTGGACAACCGCGCTCTCCGCCTTCACCATCCCCCTTGTGCTGGCAGCGCTCGCCGTCGCCGGGCTTGCGGTTGGCTTACCCTAAACCGTGCGCGGCGTTTCAATGGCGGCGTTACGGCAGGCCCATTCGAGCAGCGCCGAATAGTCCTTGGTCGCAAACTCCGGCACGGCCCGCGCCCCGCCATAGACCGCGTGCGCCGCTGCGCCCACGGGAAGGCCCATGCGGTTCTCCGCCGCTGCGGTCATCGCCAGCGTCATGTCCTTGAAGGCAAGGTCGATGGTGAAACCGGGGGCGGTATCGCCCTTCAGCACCTTGTTGACCATCAGCGTGTGCAACTGCCCGTTCTGCGCGGTGGTGCTGCCGGTCACTTCAAGAATCGTATCGATATCAAGGCCAAGCCGCGTGCCAAGCGCTACCGCCTCTGCGCTGACCTGGGCGATGGTCAGCAGCAGGAAGTTGTTCACCAGCTTCATCCGGCTGCCCATGCCTTGCCCGCCGCAGCGCATGATGTCCTTGCCCATCGCGCGCAGCAGCGATTCGACCCGCGCGAAGTCCGTGTCGCTCGCCCCCACCATGAACAGCGATTCCCCGCGTTCGGCATGAAGCACGAGGCGGCCGATGGGGCTATCGACAAAGGCCACGCCCTTGCTTGCACAGGCCTTGGCTACGCGGTCGGTGCCATTGGCATCGATGGTGGAAAGGTCCAGCAGCAGTGTGCCCGGCTTCATCTGCGCCAGCGCGCCTTCCGCGCCCAGCACCACGGCTTCGACATGCGGTGTGGCAGGCAGGCAGGTGATCACCACGTCAACACCCCGCGCCGCTTCGGCCACCGACAGCGCCTTGCGCCCGCCCAGTTCCACGATGGCATCGGCGCGGGCGGGATCGATGTCATAGGCGATGACGTCAAAGTCCTTGCGCGTCAGGTGTTTGGCCAGTGGCAGGCCCATCGCGCCAAGGCCGATATATCCGACAGTGGTCATGTCTCTCTCCGTCCGCGCGCTCAGAACGCGCCGTGATTGATGTAGCTGGTCTTGCTTTCGGTGAAGAAATCGGCGGTCGCCGTGCCCGTCTCGCGCGGGCCGTAACCCGATGGCGCCCGCCCACCCAATGGCACATGATATTCAAGCCCCGCCGTGGGCGCGTTGACCGTGACCATGCCGGCCTGCGATGCCTTGCGAAAGCGTTCGGCATTTTTCAGGCTGGTCGTGGCGATGCCCGATGACAGCTTGTATTCACAGGCATTGGCCGCGTGGATCGCCTCGTCCAGATCCTCGACCATCACGACAGATGCAATCGGGCCGAACGATTCATGCTGGTTGCAGCGCCACCCGGCTTTCGTGCCGACCAACAACGTGGGAGCCATGAACAGTCCGCGCGTGCGTCCTTCGACCGCGCCGCCGCCAGCGGCAACTTGCGCGCCTTCGGCCCTGGCGTCAGCCACGAATTGCAGGTTCTCGTTGTACTGCGGCACATTGGCGACCGGGCCGATCTGCGTGTCGGCATCCAGCGCGTGACCGACGCGATAGCTGCCCGCAACTCTGGCCATGCGTTCGACAAAGGCATCGTGAATGCCGCGCGTCACGATAAAGCGTTCGGTGCCAGTGCAGCGCTGCCCGGTCTGTATCCACGCGCCGTTGCTGGCGATTTCCACGGCCAGATCAAGATCGGCATCGTCCAGCACCACCAGCGCGTTCTTGCCGCCGAGTTCAAGCTGGCACTTGGTCATCGTCTGTGCCGCACGGGCCAGAACGGAGCGGCCGGTTGCAGTGCCGCCGGTGAACGTCAGCGCATCGGCCTCGTCGATCATCACGTTGCCGGTGGCGCGACCATCGCCCATCACCAGGTTGAAAACACCCGCAGGCACGCCCGCTTCTTCCAGAATCTGCGCCAGCATCACCGCGCAGCCCGGCACGAAGCTGCTGGGTTTGAGCACCACGGAATTGCCATAGGCCAGCGCGCCCGCCACTTTCCACGATGGCAATGCAATCGGGAAGTTCCACGGCGTGATCGCGGCCACCACGCCCACTGGTTCGCGCGTGACCAGCACGTTGAAGCCATCGCGCATCGAATTGTACCATTCGCCCTGCGCCCGCACCACATCGCCCGCGGCATATTGAAAGCACTGTGCCGCGCGCAGCGCTTCGCCAACGCCTTCGGGCAGGGTCTTGCCCTCTTCGCGGCTCAGCAGCAGTCCGAAGTCCTGCGCACGGGCCTTGATCAGGTCCGCCACCTTGTACAGGATGTCGGCGCGCGCCTGCATGTTGAACGCGCCCCATGCAGGTTGTGCGCGCCGCGCCGCGGCCATAGCTTCGCGCACTTCGGCTTCGCCCACTTTGGTGTAGGTGCCAACGGGTTCGTCAAGGTCGGATGGGTTGACCGTTTCGAAAGGCACGGCGCCATCAACCCAGCGCCCATCGATGTAGTTCGCGCCCTTCATCACAGCTTCTCCGCAATCACGCCAGCCTTCGCCAGACGGTCCAATTCATTTTGGGTAAGTCCTAACTTATCATCCAGCACCAAAAATGTATCTTCGCCCGAACGCGGGGGCGCGTGCCGATATGTGGCGGGGGAAGCCGAAAGTTGTGCGGGGAAGCCCAGTACCTTGAGCGGCGTCCCGTCCGTTCGCGCCATCTCTTGAACAAGGCCGCGCGCCTTGATCTGTGGATGGTCGAGCACGTCGGGAATCTCGTTCACTTTGCCGCCCGGCAACTTGGCCGCTTCCATCGCGGCAATCAGTTCATCCGACTTCCAGCGGGCGATGGCCGGGCGCATCTGCGCCAGCAAGGCATCACGGTTGATGCTGCGCCCCGCGCTGATGGCAAAGCGCTCATCATCGGCAAGTTCGGGCAAGCCGATCAACGCAGTGAACGCCCGGAACTGCCGGTCATTGCCCAAAGCCACCAGAATGCTGCCATCGGAACAGGCAAAATCCTGATAGGGCACGGTGTTGGGATGCTGGTTGCCCATGCGGCGCGGCACCATGCCGCCGTTCATCCAGTTCGAAGCCTGGTTGGCCAGCAGCGCAACTTGCGTATCCAGCAGCGCAAGATCGATGCGCTGGCCTTCGCCGGTGGCGTGCCGATGGTTCAGCGCCGCCAGCACGGAAATCGCCGCATAAAGCCCGGTGGTCAGATCGCTGATCGGGATGCCCACTTTCATCGGCCCGCCGCCCGGTTCTTCATCAGGGAGGCCGGTAACGCTCATCAATCCGCTCATGCCCTGAACAAGAAAGTCATACCCGCCATTGTCGCGCAACGGGCCGGTCTGGCCAAAGCCGGTGATCGAAAGATAGATCAGGTCGGGCTTGATCGCGCGCAGGGCATCGTAATCCAGCCCGTATTTGACCAGTCCACCAACGCGGAAGTTTTCGATCACGATGTCCGCATCCGCCGCCAGTCTGCGGATCAGCGCTGCACCTTCCGGGTCGGCCATGTTGATGGCGACCGAGCGCTTGTTGCGATTGGCACAGAGGTAATAGGCGGAATCACGGCTGCCATCGTCAAGGAACGGTGGCCCCCATTTGCGGGTATCGTCGCCCTGGCCCGGCTGTTCCACCTTGATAACCTCAGCACCAAGATCGCCCAGCACTTGCGAACACCACGGCCCGGCCAGCACGCGCGACAGGTCCAGCACCTTGATCCCGGCAAGCGCGCCCAGCACTTCAGGTCCTGTCATTGGTCCTTGAACTCCGGCGCACGTTTTTCAAGGAAGGCATCGACCGCTTCGTGATGGTCCTGCGTGTGGTGCGCCAGCGCCTGATAGGCGGCGGAAAGTTCCAGCAGCGGGGCCAGCTTCATGTCCTGCCCTTCGCGCAGCAGACGCTTGGCCATGCGTGTGGCGTGGCCGGGATTTGCCGCGATGGAGCGGGCGAT
Organism: Novosphingobium sp.; assembly: GCF_049240505.1. Lineage (GTDB taxonomy): Bacteria > Pseudomonadota > Alphaproteobacteria > Sphingomonadales > Sphingomonadaceae > Novosphingobium. The sequence goes on along the minus strand of NZ_JBMLSM010000158.1, from coordinate 19,941 downwards.
TTCCACCGCGCGGGGCAAGACCTGTTCCGGCGCAACCACTTCGCTGACAAGGCCATATTCCAGCGCCTTGGCCGCATCGATGGTATCGCCGGTCAGTGTCATCAGGCTGGCGCGCGCCATGCCGATCACACGCGGCAGCAGCCATGCGCCGCCATCGCCAGGCACGATGCCCAGCTTGACGAAACTTTCCGCAAAGAGCGCCTTTTCCGAAGCCACGCGAATGTCGGCCATGCAGGCAAGATCCAGCCCCGCGCCGATGGCCGGGCCGTTCACCGCAGCCACCACCGGCACTTCCAGTTCATAAAGCGCTGAGGGGATCAACTGGATGCCGGTGCGATAGGCATTGCGCAGGGCAAACGGCGCACCTGCAAACATCTCGGCCTTTTCCGCCATATGCTTCACATTGCCGCCCGCGCAGAACGCCTTGCCCGCGCCCGTCAGCACGACCGCGCGAACGCTCATGTCGCGGGTGGTGCGGGCGCAGAACTCGGCAATTTCCTCGCTATGCGCCGTTTCCGAAATGGCGTTGCGCGTGTCGGGACGGTTTAGCGTGACGATCACGACGGGACCGTCGCGTTCGATCAGCAGGAATGGGGCTTCGGCCATTGGCGCTTCCTCTGCGGTTCTCTTGTGCAAAAATGGCTAGGGCAGGCGGCTTCGACAGGCTAATATTGATTTTTCCAGTTTCGATAGTGAACATATATCATGGACTTGCGCCAACTCCGCTATTTCACCGCGCTTGCAGAGACGCTGAACTTCCATCGCGCGGCAGAACGTCTGCATATTTCCCAGCCTCCGCTCACGGTCGCCATTCGCAAGCTGGAAGAAGACCTTGGCGTTGCCCTGTTTGACCGCGATCCGCGCGGCGTGCGGCTGACTGCTGCCGGGCAGGCCGCGCTTGGCCCGGCGCGCATCGCGCTGGCCGCGGCCGAACAGGTGCGTGAAGCTGTGCGGCAGGGGGCTGCGGGCCTGCGCGGGCGCCTGTCGGTCGGCTTTATCGGCTCGGCCATCGGCGATCTGCTGCCGCGCATTGTCTCCCCGTTCCGGCAGGCCTACCCGGAAGTTGAACTGGCGCTGGAAGAGATGAACAGTGTCGAAATCGTCCGCGCCATTGCCGCGCGCCGCCTTGATATCGGGCTTGTCCGCCTGCCTGTGATGGATTCAACACCCGTCACCATCGATGTGATCGAACGCGATGCGCTGGTGGCGGTCCTGCCGCTCGACGATGTGCTGTCCCGCCGGAAAATCATGCCACTCAGCGCGCTCGCCGATCGTGCGTTCATCATCTACAGCCCGGTCAGCGTGCTGCATGCGACCATCCGCCTTGCCTGCCATCGCGCAGGCTTCACGCCACAGGTGGCACAGGAAGCGGTGCAGGTTCAGACCATTCTCAGCCTTGTCGAAGCAGGCCTCGGCGTCGCCCTGATCCCGGCCCGCAGCGCCCGCTTTGCAGGGGCAGGCGTGCGCATTGTGGCGCTGGACGATCCGATCCCGATTGCAATGGGCATTGCCCGCGCCGTCGATCCATCACCGCTCGCGCAAAACTTCGTGGCTACTGCGCTGCAAAGCCTTTCCGATAGCCAATCACTATCGAAATGACACAATTAAATATTTGAATCACCAAGGCCACAAGCGCATCGATCGGGCGGAAAGGCGGGCACACCTGCCACCGGGATGAGGAGCCTGTCCCCCGTGTTCGATACCCTTACGCTTGCCACCCTTCCGGTTGAGGACGAAGCGCTGCGCCCCGCCGTGCGCGCCTTTATGGAACGCCACACCGGAACGCTTCCAATCGATCGCCGCGCGCGATCATGGCAAGGCTTCAGCGCCGATTTCAGCCGCGCATTGGGTGAAGCAGGGTTCCTTGGGCTGACCCTGCCCAGGGCCTATGGCGGCCAGGAGAAAGGCCCCTTCGCGCGATTTGTTGTGGTGGAAGAACTGCTGAGCGCTGGCGCCCCTGTCGCCGCGCACTGGATTGCCGACCGTCAAAGCGCCCCACTGCTTCTGAACTTCGGCACCGAGGCCCAGCGCCACAAGCACATTCCCGCAATCTGTCAGGGCGAACAACTGTTCTGCATCGGCATGAGCGAACCCGGCTCCGGCTCCGACCTTGCCAGCGTGCGCACGCGCGCCGATCGCACCGATAAGGGCTGGGTGGTCAATGGTCAGAAGATCTGGACCACCAACGCCATGCACTCTGACTACATGATCGCGCTGGTTCGCACGTCGGGCACATCGGCAGACCGGCAGGCAGGCCTGTCGCAGATCATCATCGATCTGAAGGCCCCCGGCGTCACCGTGCGTCCCATCGTCGATCTGACTGGCGATGCCCACTTTGCCGAAGTCTTCTTCGAAAACGTGGAACTGGGTGACGACGCGCTGATCGGGCAGGAGGGGGAGGGCTGGAAACAGGTCGTGGCCGAACTCGCCTTCGAACGATCAGGGCCGGAACGCATTTATTCCAGCGTGGTGCTGCTGGATGCGTGGATCAGGCACATGCAGGCCGCCGGGCGCAACGATGCGGCCGCGCTGGCCGGTCGTCTCACGGCGGAACTTGCCACCTTGCGCGCCATGTCCATTGCCTGCACCGCGCGGCTTGTGGCGGGTGAAAGCCCGGTGGTGGAAGCCAGCATCGTCAAGGATCGCGGGACCGGGTTCGAACAGGAACTGCCCGCCGTCATTGCCGACGATCTGGCCGCCCACCCGGATGAGCCGGTGAGCGAAGAGCTGTACCGCACGCTGATGTATGTCACGCACATCGCTCCCAGCTTCAGCCTGCGCGGTGGAACGCGCGAGATTCTGCGCGGCATTATCGCGCGCGGCATGGGCCTGCGGTGAAGGAACCGGAAACGTGGAAATGAACGAACTTCTCGAACCTTTCGCCCGTATGCTCGAAGCCGCCTGTCCCCCTGCGGTGGTCCGTACCATCGAAACGGGCCAATCCGCCGCGCCGCTCTGGCAGGAAATCGCCCAATCCGGTTTTCTCGATGCGCTCGTGGCCGAAGACCACGGCGGAGCAGGGCTCTCGCTTGCCGATATAGAACCTTTGGCCGCCGCGCTTGGTGCCCACGCCGTGCCGCTGCCCGTGGCCGAAACAATGGTCGCCCGCGCACTGCTGGCACAGGCTGGCATGACTGCGCCCGATGGCCCGATCGTGCTGGTCACATCGCTGGCGCAACCCGTGCCTTGCGGTCTGGTGGCCGAACATGCGCTGGTCGATACGGGCGAGGCGCTGGTGCTGTGTGGCATTGCCGATCTGTCGCCTGTGCCAACCGGCGTCACCCACTCGCTTGCCGCGCGCCTTTCCGGCACGCCGCAGGGCGCCGCTATGCCACGCCCGACCGCTGGCCTGCGCGCCATCGCCGCCGTGCTTCGCGCCTGCCTTATCGCCGGAGCCGCCGCGCGTCTGTGCGATCTGACCACGGCCTACGCTTCTGATCGTGTCCAGTTCGGCAAGCCCATCGGTCGTCAGCAATCGCTTCAGCAGATGCTGGCCATCATGGCCGAAGACATGATCGCCTGCCGCATCGCCGCGCAGCTTGGCGCAGCCCAGGGGATTGACGTGCCGATGGCTGTCGCCGCCACGGCCAAGATCACCACATCTTCCGCCGTGCCGCGCATCGCTGCCACCGCTCATGCCGTGCATGGTGCCATCGGCATCAGCGAGGAATACGATCTGCAACTGCTTACCCGCCGCCTGCACGAATGGCGCATGGCCGATGGCTCGGAAGGCTATTGGACGCAGGCTCTGGGCACGGCACGCCTTGCCGATGCAGCGACAAGCGTTGATTGGGTAAGGCAATTGGTCTTCGCCTGAAACGTCACAGCTTCCCCGAAAAGCGGTTCGGCCCCGCCACTGCGCGCGCCTTGCGCCCGCCCGGCAGCACAACTTCGCCGTCCACGCCGCCCGGCAGGTCCACGTCGAGCCGGAACTGTCCATCCTTCGCCGTCCACGCAGTGCGGATCGTGCCGCGCACGCTCTGATAGGTGGCACCGCCCCTGCCCAGCGCGGGCGACATGATCGGCGCAATGCGCACCGTGCCAAAGCCCGGCGTCACAGGTGCGATGCCGCCCACGCGCCGGAACAGGAAATCGCCAATCGCGCCAAAGGCATAGTGGTTATGGCTATTCATCCCGACATCGCCCTGATCGCTGTTCCACCGCTCCCACATCGTCGTCGCGCCCTTTTCCACCATATAGCCCCATGACGGGAAGGTGCGCTGGGTCAGCAGCGTGATCGCCATATCTTCCTGCCCGGCCATCACCAGCGCATCAAGGATATGCGGCGTGCCAAGGAACCCGGTGGACAGGTGATTGCCCCGCCGCGCAATGTCGGCTGCCAGCGCCACGCCCGCTGCGCGCATCGCGTCGGGTGAAAGCAGGCCAAAGCGGATCGCCACGACCATGCCGGTCTGGCTGCCATTGCCGATCTTGCCATCTGCCCCCACGAACGCCGCGTTGAAGGCCGCGCGGATGGTATCGAACAAGGCGTGATAGCGCGTCACCGCTGCTGTATCGCCAATAGCTTCGGCCATTTGCGCCATCATCGTGGCATCATTGGCCCAATAGGCGGTGGAAAGCAGATCCTTCGGCGTGGTGGGCGCGCCGGGATTGGCGGTTGGCGCATCGACCGAAAGCCAGTCTCCATAATCCGCGCCGCGCTGCTTGCGCCAGACATGATCGGGGTTCGCCGCCGCAATCCATGCCATATAGGCTTCCATTGCCGCCCAGTTGGCGCGGATAACACCGGTATCGCCATTCTGCATCCACGACGTATGCGGCAGGATCACCCCCGCATCGGCCCAGCCGGGCGATGACAGCTTCATCGTCGGCACGAAGGGCGGAATGCAATCGGGGAACGCCCCCTTGGCGCTTTGCGAAAGGCGCGCATCTTCCATCACCCGCGCGGTAAAGGCGGCCACATCCATGTTCCACGCCGCTGCAGGCCAGAACACCGCCGCATCGCCCATCCAGCCCAGCCGCTCATCGCGCTGCGGGCAATCGGTCGGCAGGCCATAGAAGTTCGACTTCTGGCTCCACACCGAATTGCGCCAGAACTTTTCGATCACCGGATCACCGCAGGAAAGTTCCGCCGTCAGCGGCAAGTCCTGATAGGCCACCAGCCCTTCAAGGCTCCACGCCGCCGCATCGTCAGGCACGCCGGTAATCTCGGCATAGCGATAGCCGTGATAGGTAAAGCGCGGCTCATAAACCTCGCGCCCACGCCCTGCGGCGATATAGATGTCGCGCGCCTTGGCCGTGCGCAGATTGGCCTGATCTACCGACCCATCGGCCTTCAGCATTTCGGCAAAGCGCATTTCGATCCGCGTGCCCGCAGGCGCGCTTACCGTCAGGCGGGGGAATCCGGCAAAGTTCTGTCCGAAATCCAGCACATAGCGCCCTGCGCCCAATCGCTTTACGCTTGACGCCTTGCGCGTTTCCAGAACCCTGATCGGCGGGCAGCGTTGCGGATCGACCGGAATGGCCGGAGCCGCCACGACGCTTGCCGCGCGCCAGCCTTCATCCGGCCCACCGACACTGGCCCACCCGGCCTGTTCGGCGCGGGCATCATGCACCTCGCCATCGTAAAGCGAATGTTCCAGCACTTCGGCATCGGCAATCTGCCAGTCCCCGCCGCTGCCGATTACGCTGCGCGATCCATCATCGTGTTCGATCTCAAGCTGGCACAACATCCGGCAGGGCGCAGGCCCAAAGGCAAAGCGCGCCGATGTGCTGAACCGCGATCCGTACCAGCCATCGCCTACCACCATGCCCAGCACGTTTGCGCCGGGCTTGACCAGCGCGGTCACATCATAGGTCTGGTACAGCACGCGCTTGGACGGATCGGTGAACTCCGGCGCCAGCTTGCGGTCGGCAATCGCGGCACCGTTGATCCACGGCTGATAGATGCCCAGCGCTGTGGCATGAAGCCGCGCGGCGCGGATCGGGCGATCGATGGTAAAAGCGTGGCGCAACCGGCTGGCGGGCGTCAGGGGCCAGGGTTCGCCAATCGGCAATGCCCCCTTGGCCGGAACCGCAGCGGCCCAGCCGGAATCGTCAAATTGCGGCGCGTGCCAACCCTCCGGCGCGTCGAGCAAGGTCTTCCAGCCGGGGCTGGCAGAGGTCATGCGCCCGGCAAGTCCCGCGCCATGCCGCAACAGCGCCGCCAACACGCAAGGCGGCACGCCAAAGCTGCCCTGACGGCGGCCTTCGATGGCAATGACATTGCTCCCCCGCTTCAGCGTGACCGGCCAGATCGCCATTTCAAACTGGCGGGCAGGGCCATCGCGCGGTTCAGGTGCGGGTTCACCATTGATCCACACGCCGGTCAGTTCATGCAGCGTGGCACAGAACTCCGCCGCCCCGCCGGGATGATCGAACGTCCAGCGCAAAGCACAGCGCTGCCCCACCTTCTGCCGTTCCGGGCTGGATATCCAGTGCAGTCCGGCCTCACGGTCAGCCTGCGCCACCTGTGTTTCGCTGGCGATCCATTCGCCCTGCCAGTCTTTTGGCGAAAGGCCCGTTTCCCACATCGCAGGCGCACTGCGCATCGGCTGGCGGCTGCCCCTGGTCCATACTTCCACCTGCCACCACACGCGGCTGCGCGATGGCAATTGCGGCCCCGCATAGGCAATATCCACGCCTGCAGCGCTTTCCACCCGGCCGCTGTCCCACACCAGATCACGGCCACGGGCAAGGTCCACCTCGGTGCGTGCCACGCTTACCCGATAGGCCATCTGGCGGATGCGCCCCGCATCGCCGTTCAATTTCCACGCAAAGCGCGGTTCCAGATCGCCCATAGCCAGCGGATTTTCCAATCCGCACACGCGCAAGCTCTCGATCTGCGTCGATGCAGCAAGCGCCCGCAACGGAACGGCAGCAGCACCCGTACCGGCAATCCCGATGGCAATTGCCTCGCGCCTGTTGACCTTCATTCCGTTCCTCGATCCTGTCCCGTGGCAGCGGTGTTTCGGCCACCCGCATTGCAGGCAAGATTTGTCGCAGCACTGCGGCCAGAGTCAAGTAATAGATCACATGAGTTCGATTAATGCAGTCAGCCAGACCTGCGCGCTTGCGCCGCAGCGATGGCTATGGAACAAGCTCTGCCCATGAATGTGCCCACCAGAAATGCCCGGAAACCCTCGTCAAAGGCAGCATCTTCTACTGCCAGGTCCCACCAGCCGATGCGTGGACGGCCCACTGCAGAACAAGTTTCCTCGATCGACCGATCGATCGTGGATGCAGCACGCACGATGTTTCTCACTGATGGTTTTGATGCCGTGGGAATGAAACAGGTGGCTGAAAAAGCGCGTGTTTCCAAAGGCACGCTCTATGCGCGCTATGCTTCAAAAGAAGCTCTGTTCAAGGCGGTCATCGAACGTTCGGTCGCAGACTGGTCTGCCGAAGCCGCCTCGCGCGACCCCATGCTGAAGGACAATATCGAACAGCGCCTGCGCCACCACGCCACCACCATCGCCACCTGGCTCGCCCGGCCAGACGTGCTGGCCGTGCAGCGTCTCGTGCTGTCTGTCCGCGAACGCTTTCCCGCGCTGGCTGATGTGATGCGGGTGCGCGGGTATGACTACATCGTTGATCTGATCACCTGCGATATCCGCGAAGCAGCGGCGCGCGACGGCAGAAACCTGCGCGATCCCGCCGCCGTGGCCCGGCTTCTGGTGGCCGGGATTACCGGTGCCCACATTCAGGAACGTGGCGGTGTGACCAATGCGGAAGGGGGCGACACTGAAGGGGGAGGCACTGGGGGGGGATCAGGGGAACTCGATGCCTTCGCCCAGCGCGTGGTCGATGTGATCGTCTGGGGCTGGGGCGCGTGGTAGGCTTGATATTCGAACACAAGTGTGCATTTAATATGTCAGCGACAAGACTCGCGATGTTCCCTGTCCCGAGAGGATGACTATGATCAGGATTGCCATTATCGCCACTCTCGCAGCGGCGGCTCTCCCGGCTGCTGCGATGGCTGCCGAACCGGCCAAGCCCGCAACGCAGGCTCCCGCTGAAAAGCCCAAGTACAACACCGGCGAAACCGACATCGGCACGCTGCTCGATGATCCCGCCGCCAAGGCCATCGTCGAAAAGCACATTCCGGGCTTCACGACCAACGAACAGGTCGAAATGGCCCGCTCGATGACGCTCAAGGCCGTGCAGGCCTATGCGGCTGAAGACGTAACCGACGAGCGCTTGGCCAAGATCGATGCGGATCTCGCCACGCTGAAGTAAGCGCGCGCCGCCTGCGCCGCGCAAGATAAAGGGCCGCAACCAACCGGGTTGCGGCCCTTATTTTGTTATCGCTGTATTATCCGCTCAAGCCGCCATGCCGAACGGCGCGTCCACCGGGGCTTCTGCCGGGTATTCCGCCGGTCCGCCGAAGTCGTAGGCAGAATTGAGCGCGCGGATGAACATGGGGTCGTTCAGCGGATCGCTGGGCGTTTCGATCTGGATGCCGCGCGACCGCACATCTGCAATCAGCATGTCGATGGCCTGTTCGTGGGTCAGGTTGTCACTCCCGTCCATGTTCTTCTTCAACTCGTCAAAGTCGCTGAACACTTCGGCTGACCAGTGGACGAGGAAGCGCAGGTCATCGGTGTGATAGCGTTCGATCACGCTGTCTCCGGTCTTCACCAGCCAGCCATCGCGATCGTCGGGATCGCCGGAAAACAGGCTGTCGAACGCCAGTCCATCAGGGCGGCGACGGTCATGCGCGCCATTGGCTTCACCGCGATGGACCAGCATTTCGTTCTGCACCACCACCGCGCGGTTATAGATCGGCGATTGCACGCGCGCGGGCTTGGCCAGCGGGCCTTGGGGCCAATAGGTGAAGCCGCTTTCGGGGTCGTGGCTGAACCAGGTGATTACCTGCGCCATCTTGATCAGGTAGTCCTTGAACAGGCCCGAACGGCCCATGATCGAACACAGCCAGGTCGGCGAATTTTCATAGCGCACGCCCCGGAAGCTGGGCGTATCCAGGTGCCCCGGATCGGTGTTGGCGCATGGCCCGTTCACGTTGAACAGCATCATCTGCGGCTTGGCATATTGCGCGCCCCAGTATGATTTGGCGTGATTGAGGAACGCCTCGTTATAGAAGACATCGTGCAGTTCGGGGTAAAGCGGCGTCGAATAGTTCGCGAAAAAGCCCCGGAACGTCGGCGTCAGAAACATGTCCAACGTGGGCGTGAAACCTTCGGGAAAGCCCCCCGCGAATGTCGCCAGCAGCGATTCCGGGGTGGGGAAGTGCTGCGCCAGAATCAGCTTCCACGGCCCTTTGGCGTGCACCACGTCCAGCATCAGCCGCTTCTGCTCTTCGGTGAACGGATTGCTGATTTCGCGCGGGGGCGAAACCGGCTTCAGGATATCGGAAAGGTATTGCCTGCGGGATTCTTCAAGCATCGCTGTCTCCTCTGGCCATCGTGCAGACGCGATTCACGCCTCACTGGCTTCCTGAGAAAAGTTATAGATCGATAACTTTTTACGCAAGTGAAATTCCGCTTACTTGCGCTATGGAACTGCCATGACCGCCAGCACGATGAATCCCGGCACCCTGAACCCAATCGCGATGAACAAGGGCCAGCGCACCGCAAACCGCATCCTCGATGTGGCCGAGGCACTGTTTGCACAGCACGGTTATGGTGCCACGTCGCTGCGCGATATCGCCGCGCAGGCAGGCCTCCAGCAGCCGGGCCTCTACAAGCACTTCACCGGCAAGGACGATCTCTACCGGCAGGTCTATGAACGCGCGCTCAAACCGATGACCGATCTGATGGACGCCATTCTGGCAGGCCCGGAAGACCGTTTCGACGAACTGACCGACCGCATGACCGATCTGCTGGCCCAGCATCCCAACATCGCCAGACTGCTGGTGCGCGCCGCCATTTCATCCGAGGCCGAGCCTGATCTTGTCGCGCTCGATTGGCTTGGGCGCCTCGTCGGCTATGGCCGGAAGCTCAACGACAAGGCGGGCGTGCCATCGGCCAATGACGTTCTGGCCGTGCAGATCGTGGCGATTTTCAACATGCTGTTCGGCTTCTTCTGGGCGTCCCCGCTGATCGAAAGCCTGTCGGGCAAACCGGCGACCGGCACGCCGATGATGGATATGCAAAAAGCCCTGCTGCGCACATTCATTGCCGGAATCAGCCCGTCCACCGCCGAAACCGCTGGCAAATGATCCAAAATTCCATCTTTTCGTAATTTATAACTTAAATATCTACGCATGGTGTTGACTCTTGCCCCTGAGTGGCGGCAACTGCGTTGAACGATGGGATAAGGCGCCGCCAAACAGGTGCCACCCAGCATAACTCTGGGCAGAACTACCGGGCAGGATGACCAAGGCGATGAGCTGGAACACGGAAGTCGATATCGTCGTCGTCGGGTCGGGCGCGGGCGGACTGCTGTCCGCACTTGTCGCGGCAAAGAACCATGCCGATGTTCTGGTTGTCGAAAAGGACAAGCTGTGGGGCGGCACCAGCGCCACATCGGGCGGCGGTATCTGGATTCCCGGCAGCGATCAGGCCAGGGCCGCCGGGTTTGAAGACAATCTCGATGATGCCTTCACCTATGTCCGCGCGCTTTCGGCAGACAATGTGCCGGACGAAAACATCCGCGCCTATGTGGATAACGCCGCGATCATGCTGCGCTGGGTCACCGCCAATACGCCGGTGGTCTACACGTCTCAGCCCTATCCCGATTACCACGCCGAAAATCCCGGCGGTTCGGTCACCGGTTATCGCACGCACTTGCCCGAAATGCTCGATGGCACGCTGCTGGGCGCGGATCTGAAAACCCAGCGCCTGCCATCGCCTGCCGCCAGCCTGTTCGGCTATCTCAACTGGACTTTCGCGGAAACCTACCAGTTGCTCTATCGCGGCAAGGGCTGGCTGATGGGGCTTGGGCGCAACATGGCCAAATACTGGCTCGATTGGCCGCTGCGTTTCACCTCCAAAAAGGACCGCCGCCTCACGCTCGGCAATGCGCTCACCGGGGGCTTGCGCGTTGCGCTGAACAAGGCAGGCGTGCCCGTCTGGCTGAAAACGCCGATGCGCGAAATCGTTACTGAAGGCGGCAAGGTTGTCGGCATCGTGGTGGAAAAGGACGGCAAGCCTTACCGTATCCGCACCCGCAAGGGCGTGGTTCTGGCCGCAGGCGGGTTCGACAAGAACCAGCAGATGCGTGAAGCCAACGCCCCGCTCTACAGCAAGGCGCACCTTTCGGGCGGCGTCACCAGCAACACCGGCGATTCCATCCGCGCAGGTCAGGCCATCGGCGCGGCCACGATGAACATGCAGTCGGCCTGGGCCGCACCGGTATTCTACGTTCCGGGCGAGGATCGCGGGCGGCTCTGCACCATCGAACGCGCTTTGCCGGGCTGCATCATGGTGAACCAGAAGGGCGAACGCTATCTCAACGAAGCCGCCTCCTATCACATCGTCGGCCAGCAGATGGCCCGGCGCGAACGCGAACACCGCGATGCTTCTCCAAGCTGGATGGTGTTCGATTACCGCTATCGCCACCAGTTCCCGATGGGACCGCTGCTGCCGCTGGTGCCCGACTGGCTGCAATCGGGTGCGATCAAGACGATCCTCAAGAAGGGCCGCACCATTGCCGAACTGGCGCAGGCAATGGGCGCAGATCCCGCCACGCTCGAAGCGCAGATCGCCCGCTTCAACGAACACGCCGCGAAGGGCGAAGACCCCGAATTTCATCGCGGCGAAGCGGCCTATGACAGGATGTATGGCGATTACCGCCACCAGCCCAACCCCTGCCTGCGCCCGCTGACCGAGGGGCCATTCTATGCCCTGCCGATCTACCCCGGCGATATCGGCACCAACGGTGGCCTGCGCACCAATGCCCGCGCGCAAGTGGTGGACGATATGGGCCAGCCCATCGCCGGCCTCTATGCGGTGGGTAACAACGCGGCTTCCGCGATGGGTGAAAGCTACCCCGGCGCGGGCGTAACCATCGGTCCGGCGATGACCTTCGGATACATCGCCGCGCGCGATCTGACCGGCGCGAATATCTAGGCCGTAAACTCATAAATGGCACCATCGAGGTTTGAGGCAAAACGGCCATGTGCAAGGAAGGAGGGCGCGGGAATATGTCGATATTTTAAGCCCGACTGACGCGGCAGATGGCCGTTTTGGTCAAATCCCGAAGGGACGTCAGAATGGCTTCCATCTCGAACCGAAACGCCCTTGCAGGGGCAACCAGCCCCTGCGGCGGACCTTTCGGCCCGATATATTCGCCATTCTGACGCCTCGATGGTGCCATTTATGAGTTTACGGCCTAATGCCCGCACTTGCCGGGCAGTGCCGTCCATGACATTATCGCACAGCATTATCGCGCGATAAAAAATTCGCAAATGACGCATAAATCGGGTATTGATCCATCATATGCGCTATAACGCCGATTCAAGACGGCGAAAAATCTACAGGAGTGATGCTGATGGCAACGACCAAGGATTACGGTCTGGGAGAATTTGATTTCCCGCGCGGCTGGTTCATGATCGGCCCGGCCACCGATGCCACCCGCACGCCCGCGCCGATCCGCTATTTCGGCAAGGATCTGGTGATCTATCGCGGGGAAAGCGGCACGCCCTATGTGGTCGATGCCTATTGCCCGCACATGGGCGCGCATCTGGCAAAGAACTCCACGTCCTACATCGTGCGCGATGGCGAACATGTCGAAGGGGAATCGATCCGCTGCCCGTTCCACGGCTGGCGCTTTGGCACCGATGGCGCGTGCAACCATATCCCCTATTCGGATTTCATCCCCAAGGCGGCAAAGCTGCAGACCTATCCGGTGATCGAACGCGCCGGGATCATCTGGATGTGGCACGATCCTGAAGGGCTGGAACCCGATGTCGAACTGCCCAATTTCGGCGGCCACTATGGCGAACCGGGCTGGGTGGAATGGAAGATCGACTATATGGGCGATCTGAACAGCCACGGCATCGAAATTGTTGATAACATGGCCGATTTCGGCCACTTCATCCCCATCCACGGGGCCACCGACTGGCAGTATTTCGCCAACGAATTCATCGGCGGACACCTCCATCAGTATTACAGCGCAGGCCACCGCACGCTCACCGCCAACCCGGAAGATGCGCTGGTGCTGGATACCTGGTACGAAGGCCCCGGTTTCCTGCAATCGGAAATGGCGGGCACGTTCGACAGCTTCATCATGATTTCGAACACGCCCATCGAAGATGGCGTCACCCGTTCGTGGCACGCGCTGATGGTCAAGGTACACGATGGCAGCCGCGAAACCACCGATGCCGACCGTGAAATGGCGTTGGCCTATCAGGAAGGCAGCCGCCTAGCCTTTGCGCAGGACGTTGAAATCTGGGCGAACAAGCGCGCCTGCATCAACCCGCTCGCCATTCCCAAGGACGGCCCCTACGCCAAGGTCCGCCTGTGGTATCGGCAGTTCTTCAACCCGCGTGACAAGGCGCCCGAAATTCAGGGCCGCGTCAACGGGTTGCACGTCACGCTCGACAAGCGGCCCGGCCAGAAAGTCGCCTGACGAGGACGTAGCAGGGAACGGTGCGGACACAGCATCGGCCCTGAGGGGAGAGGTGCAATGCTAAGCCTTCAGGAAATATCTGACCGGCTGGAGATTCGGGATCTCTTTGCCCGCTACAGTTTCGCCATCGATGAGCGGGACTGGGACGCGCTGGACCGCATCTTCACGCCGGATGCACAGATCGATTACAGCGAAACCGGCGGGGCCAAGGGCACCTATCCGCAGATCAAGGCATGGCTTCCGGTCGCGCTCGAACGCTTCCCCACATTTCAGCACATGGTCGCCACGACCAGGCTGGATATTGCCGAAGACGAAGCGCGCAGTCGCACGATCCTGTTCAATCCGATGACGCACCGCTCTGCCGATGGCGCTGAACAGGTGTTCTTCATCGGCCTGTGGTATCGCGATCGCCTTGTCCGCACCGCCGATGGCTGGCGCATCGCCGAACGCTACGAAGAAATGGGCTGGACGCACAACGTGCCGGACATGGCACCCGTACCTGAAATCGAAGCACCTGAAATCGCCTGATATTTTTACAAAAACCAATACGAGGAACGGGAGAACACATGGGCAAGCTCGCAGGCAAGGTCGCCATCATTACCGGCGGCGCGCGGGGCATGGGCGCGGCCACATCGCGGCTTTTCGTGGCCGAAGGGGCCAAGGTTGCCATCGCCGACGTGCTTGAAGAAGATGGCGCAGCGCTTGCCGACGAACTTGGCGAAGCGGCGCGCTTCTACAAGCTGGACGTGACGAGCGAGGACGATTGGGCGCGCGTGGTGGCAGCGGCCGAGGCCGATCTCGGCCCGGTCAGCGTGCTGGTCAACAACGCTGGCATCCTGATGTTCAAGAGCCTTCTGGAAACCACCAAGGCCGATTACGAGCGCGTGCTGGGCGTCAATCTCGTTGGTGAGTTCCTCGGTATCAAGGCGGTTGCGCCGGGCATGATCGCGCGCGGTAAAGGCTCGATCGTCAATGTCTCGTCGGTCGATGGCATGAAGGGCGCGAACAGCCTTGTTGCCTATGCCTCGTCCAAATGGGGCGTGCGCGGGTTGACCAAGGTTGCCGCGATGGAACTGGGGCACAAGGGCATTCGCGTCAATTCGGTCCACCCCGGCGGTGTCGATACGGTGATGTCCAACCACTCCGGCGCGCCGCGTGCAGAGATCGACAAGAGCTATGGCAATGTGCCCATGCAGCGCATTGGCGGGCCGGAAGAAGTGGCCGCCGCCAGCGCATTCCTTGCCAGCGATGAAGCATCTTACTGCCACGGCACCGAAATCGTCGTCGATGGCGGGATGACCGTAGGCACATATTACATGGGCTTCCCCGGCTCACCGGGAATGTAACGCCCATCGAAAGGAGCGAACGACATGCCGCGCATTGCTGTTCCGCAGGGTGATCAGGCCGATCCTTTCGGCTTCGCCGCCCGCACCCACGCCGTGCCCATCGTGTCGGCCAGCAGCGCCTTTTCCGCTGCGGTCTATCGCGAAAGCGGACTATCGCTGCGCGAATTCGAAGGCGCGCGGATGCGGACCGCGCAGATCAACGGGTGCATGGTGTGCAAGGATTTCCGCGCAGACCGCGATGCGCCCGCCGTGTTCAGCGTGGCGGGCGATCCCAACCGGAAACTCGTGACCGATAATGGTCCGGCACCGGACGAAGCGTTCTATGCCGCGATTGAGGATTGGCGGGGTGCGGCGGTGTTTTCCGAACGCGAAAGCCTTGCCATCGAATTTGCCGAACGCTTCGGCACCGAACCGCAAGTCCTTGCTGCGGATGAAGATTTCTGGGCGCGGATGAATGCTGCGTTCAGCGATGGCGAGCTGGTGGACCTTGCCTATTGCACCGCTGCCTGGGTCGGCCTTGGCCGCGTTGCGCATGTGCTGGGATTCGATACAGTGTGCCTTGCCGGGGCGGCAGGCAGCGCGGCGCCACGCCATTAAAAAGGTTTTTAATCAATGCGTTCAGTGATTGTAACGGGTGGCTTTGGCGTTCTTGGCAGGGCTGTGGCGGAAGCGTTCCGGGACAGCGGGGACCGGGTGGCCCGCATCGATTTTGCGCCCTCAGCGCCCGATGCGAACCCCGACGGTCTTGATCTGGGCGGCGTGGACCTGACCGATGCGGCGCAGGCTGGCGCGGCGGTAGAGCGTGTGCGCGCCGAACTGGGCGGGATCGATGTGCTGGTGAACGTGGCAGGCGGCTTTGTGTGGGAAACGCTGGACGATGGCAGCCCCGCCACCTGGGCGCGAATGTTTGCCATGAATGCAACAACTTGCGTCACCATGACCAAGGCCGCACTGCCCACGTTGCGCAACACCCCCGGCGCGGCGATCATCAACATCGGTGCGGGATCGGCGTTGATGGCAGGCGCGGGGATGGGGGCCTATGCCGCTTCGAAGCAGGCGGTGCACAAGCTGACGGAAAGCCTTGCAGCGGAGCTGGCAGGCGCCGATTGCACCGTCAACGCGGTACTGCCGAGCGTGATCGACACGCCGACCAATCGTGCCGACATGCCCGATGCCGATTTTGCGCAATGGGTGCAGCCAGCATCACTGGCCAAGGTCATCCAGTTCCTTGCAAGTCCTTCTGCCAGAACGATTTCCGGGGCGCTGATTCCGGTTTCGCGGGGCGGTTGAGGCGCAATTCCTGAAGTGCACCTAGATGCACCTAGGCGCACCTAAACGCCGCTGACGGGCGCTGACAGCAACAGACGCGCGGCCTCAGCGCCATCAAGCAAGGCATTGGCGCGATGCTGCACGCGCCAGTGCCCGTCATCCGCATCGCGCCGCAAAGTCCAACAATTCGCCGCCACGCGAAACGCGCTGAACGTGCCTTCGTGGTGCCGGAACACCACCGAGTGTCCAACAGCGGTTGCGCTGTCACCTTCGACCGTGATGGGCACCGGACCGAGCAGGTGCGCGCAGCCATCTGCCATCAGTTCGCGGTGATAGGGCGCATCGATCAGCGCCGCGATTTCTGCCCGTCCGCGCGCGGTCGCAAAGCCGACGACTTCGTAAGTGCCGTCTTCCGTCCATAGCGCTGCCAGCGCCTGCGCATCGCCGCGATCGGCGAGGGGGCCGTAGCGGGCGATCACATCGCGGATGGCCTCGCGGTCTTCCAGCGCCTGCAGGCGGGTGGCGAGAGCTTCGATAGTGTGCGGCATATTTTTGATCCCGATAGAACGAATTTCCACTACATAGGCATTTTCCAGTGCGCAAATGCGGATTTCAGGGGTGTTATTCCGCGCTGGATGACAGGCCAGGCTGCGCCTATGCTGCGCGCATGGCCGTTGCGGTTGACCTTCAGTTTTCGGATCTTCTCGCCCGTCTCTATGCCGGGATCGGGGAAGAGCAGCCGTGGCGCGGGTTCCTTGAGGCGCTGGCGGGGTGGATGGACGCAACATTCGCCACGCTGATCATCACCGCCCCCGGAAAGCGCCATCCCGCCACGTTCCTGACCCCCGGCGGCAGCGCCGACTTTGCCAGCAACTATGCCGAAAGCCTGTTTGCCGATGACCCGTTTCAGGGGTTAGCGGATGGAATCGTCACGTCCTATGCCGAATTCATGGCGGGGCTGCCGGACGATGCCTTTCCCGAATACCGCCGCACGATGGTGGAAAACGGGTTCGATCAGGTGCTGGGCATAGACTTGCATTTCGGCAATCCGCGCGGGCGCAAGGATGGCGGGCAATATGAAGCGCGGTTCCGTATCAGCCGCCACAATGCGCTGCCCGATTTCACCCGCGAAGATCGTGCGCGATTGCAGATGCTGTCGCAGCATTTGCGCATCGCGGTGGGGTTGTTCGAGAAATTGCAGTTTGCCGGCGCGCAGCACGGCGTTTTCCATGCGACGGCGCAGGGTTTGGGGCTGGCACTGATCGTGCTGGACCGCAGCCGCCGCATTGTGAGCACGAATGCGCTGGCCGACAGCATTCTGGCCGAGGATGAAGGGCTGATGCGGCGCAGCGCTGAACTGGTGCTGGCCGATCCGGCGCAGCAGCGCATCGTGGGCGAATTGCTGAGCGGGGAAGGGCGGGCAAGCGGCGCGAATCTGACGCGCTTTCGCATAGAGCGGCCCGGACAGGGCGACCTGGTGGTGACCGCGCGACCGCTGGACGTGAACGCGATTCACGCAGGCGCAGGCGCGCTGGCGCTGTTCCTTGCACGTCCGGGGCCGGAAAAAAGCACCGATCCGCAGGCCTTGCGCGATCTGCTGGGCCTGACCGTGGCCGAAGCGCGGCTGACCGCCGTTCTGGCGCAAGGGCACAGTCTGGTGGAGGCCGCGCGTCGCCTGGGTATCGCGCACAACACCGCGAAAGTGCAGTTGCGCGCGGTCTTTGCCAAGACCGGGGTGAACCGGCAGGCGCAACTGGTGGCGCTGCTGGCATCACTGGGAGGTTAAGGGCTGGGGGGATAGGGGCGCCAGTTTTGCGCGGGCGCTGTCCGAAGGAATCGTTGAAATGTGATATGCGCAATTAAATGCTTCTTGAAATACGCAAAGAACCAGATAGAAGGGGGGTCAGGCAAAGCGATAAAAGGTTTGGGAGTGCGATGTCCGACACGGTGCGCGAAGACCATCGCGGCGCAAGCGAGGCTGTTTTTCTGAACGACCCCGTTCTGGCGCGCGTTGCCGGGCCGGGATCGCCGTTCGAAATCGGGCTGCGCGACGGGATGCGCCAGTTCGTGGCCGCGCCAAGCGACCTGAACCTGCTGATCGAATCCGCGCGCCGCTTTGGCGACCGGACTTGCGTGGTGGATTTCAGCGACGACGGGGCAGAACGCCGCCTGAACTATGACCAATTGTTTGGCTGGCGCGATCAGCTTGTGCCGATACTGCGCATCGCGCGCGGGGACCGCGTGGCGATTGCCATGCGCAACAGCGCGGAATGGCTGGTAGCCTTTCTGGCGGTGATGAAGGCGGGCGGTGTTGCTGCGCTGGTCAACAGCCGGGGGTCCGGGCCGGAGCTTCTGGCCATGCTGGAAGATGTGGCCCCCGCTGTGGTGCTGGCCGATGGCGAGCGGGCCGAGGCCATGCGCGTTGCCGGTTACGCAGGCCGGGTGCTGGATCTGAAGAAGCCGCTGGATGCAGGCGAACTGGCGCAGCGGGCCGGGGACGCCGGGCAGGATAGCGGGGCCGCATCGCCCGATGATCCCTGCGCCATCCTGTTCACGTCTGGCACCACGGGGCGCGTGAAGGGCGCGGTCCTTTCACACCGCAATGTCATCACCGGGCTGATGAGCACGCAGATGTCGGGCATGGTGGTGCTGACCAACATGGCGCAGCAGATGGGCACGAGTGCCGAAGCGCTGATTGCGCAGATGCCGCAGCAGGCATCGCTGCTGGTCTATCCGCTGTTCCACGTTTCGGGCCTTGGCGCGGGGTTCCTTTCGCCCTTTGTAAGTGGCGGCAAGGTGGTGATCATGCGCCGCTGGGATGCCGAAGAAGCCGCGCGGCTGATTGCGGCGGAACAGATCAGCATGTTCAGCGCGGTGCCGACGATGCTGTGGGACATTCTGCACCGCGCGCGGACCGATGGGGCAAGCCTTGTTTCCCTGCGCAATATCGGCAGTGGCGGTCAGGCCCTGCCGGTGAACCTTGTCGAGGAAGTCCATGCGCTGTGTCCGCACGCGCAGATCGGCACGGGTTACGGCATGACCGAATGTTCGGGCGCGATTGCGCAGGCCGTGGGGCCGGACTTCATGCGCCGTCCCGCTGCGGCAGGGCGCGTGCTGCCGATGGTTGACGTGCGCATCGAGGGACCGGACGGGCAGATCCTGCACGCCGGTGATGCGGGCGAGATCGTGGTGCGCGGCGCGCAGGTGATGCGGGGCTACTGGAACCGGCCGGACGAGACGGCGGCAGTGCTGACCGCCGATGGCTGGCTGCGCACCGGCGACGTGGGGTTCGTGGATGAAGACGGCTATATCTTCATCGTCGACCGCAAGAAGGACATGGTGATTTCCGGCGGTGAGAACATCTATTGCGCCGAAGTGGAACGGGTGCTGGGCGAACTGCCGGGGCTGACCGAATGCGCCGCCTTCGGCCTGCCGGACGAACGATTGGGTGAAAAGCTGGTGGCGGCGGTTGTGGCCGCGCCGGGCACCGATGAGGCATCCGTCATCGAATGGGTGGCAGGCAGGCTTGCCCGCTACAAGGCGCCCGTGCGCGTCGCTTTCAGTGAGACAACGCTGCCGCGCAACGGGCTGGGCAAGGTCGACAAGATCGCCCTGCGCAAGTTGTGGCCGCAGCTTTCGGGAGAGAATTGATGGGAATGCCCAAGGATATCGGGATCATCGACTGTATGCTCGGCCTGCCCGATGCGGAGGACCGGGCCGAATGGTTCGCGCCGTTCCGTCCGCTGATCAAGGACAAGCAGACGCTGGGCCAGTTTGCCATGCCCGCGCAATA
>NZ_JBMLSM010000157.1:0-4425 GCF_049240505.1 Novosphingobium sp. | reverse complement strand
ATCGCGTCGACCGAGACGTACAACTCGCTCTTGTCGTCGGTCGGGCCGGAAATGATCAGCGGCGTGCGCGCCTCGTCGATCAGGATCGAGTCCACCTCATCGACGATCGAAAAGTTGAACGGGCGATGCACCATGTTCTCGCGCGTGTGCTTCATGTTGTCGCGCAGGTAATCGAAGCCCAACTCGTTGTTGGTGGCATATGTGATGTCGGAGTTGTAAGCCTCGCGGCGCTGCTCCTCGCCCAGATTGGGCACGATCACGCCCACCGTAAGGCCAAGGAACTTGTAGAGTACGCCCATCGTCTCGGCGTCACGACGGGCAAGGTAGTCGTTGACGGTCACGACGTGGACGCCCTTGCCTTCCAGCGCGTTGAGATAGACCGCCAGCGTCGCCACCAGCGTCTTGCCTTCACCGGTGCGCATCTCGGCAATCTCACCGCGATGCAGCACGATGCCGCCAATCATCTGCACATCAAAGTGCCGCATTCCCAACGTGCGCACCGATGCTTCACGCACCGTTGCAAAGGCTTCGGGCAGAATGTCGTCAAGCGTAGCGCCATCGGACAGCATCTGCCGGAATTTGGGCGTCTGAGCCGCCAGTTCTTCATCGGACAGAGCTTGCAGGTGAGGTTCGAACGCTGCGATCTGGCGGACGATCTTGTCTAGCGACTTGACGTAACGGTCATTGGAGGAACCGAAAAAGGCCTTGGCGATGGAGCCGAACATAGGCGAAATTTTCCTGTCAAATCTGTAGTGTAGGGGATCGGGCGCACGAACCGCGCGCCTCGGCAGGCAATAGCTTTGCCGGAAAAGGATATGCGTGAACGGCGCGCTATTCGCGCGCGCGGTCACTCAACTGAATGCCGCAGGGCCGGATAAGTGCCGGGGCGGGGAGCCACACCGTCTTGCGGCGGGCACTCGTGCGCTTTTGCGGAACTGCGCCACCACGACCGGCGCAGCGCTGCTGCCGCCGTTCCGTCGAAGCCGAAGTTCCTGCCGCCATACCAGCCTCGGCCACTTCCGCGCGCGAAATGGCAACCGCCACCTCCGGCAACGAAAGGCCCGTAATCATGGCCAGTAGAGCAAGCAAAATGCGCATCGCGGCATGGAGATAGGCACTAAGGCCGCATTCGTCCATCATGAAAACGCAACTGTTCATCGTGATGCAGCAGTTGAACCCTGCCCCCTCGCACGCTAGGCGCTTGTCGCATGTCCGAAGCCGTATCCCCGCTCGCCACGCCCTTCCCCGCCATCCCCGCCATCGCGGGCGTCACCCCGCGCGTCGCGCGTGCGGGATACAAGGACTGGGGACGCTGCGACCTTACATATATCGAACTGGCAGAAGGCACGGCGGTCGCGGGCGTTTTCACCCGCAACGTATGCTGCTCCTCAGAAGTCGAACTGGGCCGTCAGAACATCGCGCAGGGCGCAGCGCGCGCGCTGGTGGTGAACGCTGGCAATTCCAACGCTTTCACCGGCTATCGCGGGCGCGAGGCGGTGGAGCAGATCATGGAACAGGTCGCCGCTCACCTCGGCTGCGCGAAGGAGGAAGTGTTCGTTTCCTCGACCGGCGTGATCGGCGTTCCTCTGCCGAAGGACAAGGCGCGTGTCGGGATTGAGGCGGCGCTTCAGGCTGAATCTTGCGACTGGCAAACTGCAGCGCAAACCATTGGCACGACAGACACTTTTGCCAAGGGTGTGTGCGCCTCTGTGCAGCTAGGTGCATCTAGGTGCACTTTGGGAGCCATCATAAAAGGCAGCGGAATGATCGCGCCGGATATGGCCACGATGCTCGGTTATATCTTCACGGACGCAGCGGTAAGCCCTGAATTCCTTCAGGAATGTCTGTCTGCCGCCAACCGTCGCACCTTCTCCTGCATCACCGTCGATAGCGACACCTCCACCAGCGACACCGTTCTCGCCTTCGCCACCGGCAAGGGCGGCAACGAAGTTCTGACCGGTTTCGACAGCCCCGGTGCGGATGCCTTTGCCGCCGCATTGGAAGACGTCTGCCGCCAGCTTGCCCATCTCGTCGTGCGCGATGGCGAAGGTGCGCAGAAGTTCATCGCTGTCAGCGTGAGTGGCGCAGTGTCCGACGAAAGCGCCCGCAATGTCGGCCTCGCCATTGCCAACTCGCCGCTGGTCAAGACGGCCATCGCCGGAGAGGACGCCAACTGGGGCCGCGTGGTCATGGCGGTCGGCAAGGCTGGTGAACCGGCTGATCGTGACCGGCTGTCCATCGGCTTTGGCGGGACGTGGGCCGCACGCGATGGCCAACCACTTTCAGACTATGACGAAACTCCCGTCGCCAAGCACCTGAAAGGGCGTGACATATCGATCGAAGTCGATCTTGCCCTGGGTGATGGTCAGGCCACAGTCTGGACCTGCGACCTGACCCACGGCTACATCTCGATAAACGCCGATTATCGCTCGTGAGCAAAGCGCTCGACACTGCCGTTGCGGCACTGATGCGCGAGACGGCGGAGAAGACGCTGCTCAAGCATTATCAGCGCCTTGGCATTGATGCGGTAACCAACAAGGCTGCCGATGATGTCGTGACCATCGCCGACACCGAAAGCGAGGTCATGCTCGCCGAGGGGCTGGCCAAAATCCTGCCGGAAGCAGCCATCGTCGGCGAAGAGGCGGCCCACGCGGACCCGGCGATTTTCGAGCGGCTGTCCGACAGCCTGTGCTGGATAATCGACCCGCTGGACGGGACGAACAATTACGCCGTCGGAAAGCCGCCCTTCGGCATTCTCATCGCCCTTGCAGAAAAAGGCGAGGCGGTGGCGGGGTGGATCTATGACCCGCTGACAGGCCGCCTGTGCACTGCACATCGCGGGCAGGGCGCATGGATCGATGGCGAACGGTTGACCGCAAGGACCAGCGGCGGCGAGAAGCCGATTGCCGCCATCTCGCTCGTTTTCGTCGACAAATCCAAGCGCGCAGCGCTGATGGAACACATCGCCCCACATTACACGTTGGTCGATATCCCGCGCTGCGCTGCAGAACAGTACCCCCGCATTGGCCTCGGCCAGAACGACGTGTCGCTGTTCGAACGCACCTATGCCTGGGACCACGCTGCAGGCGTTCTTTTCCTCAACGAAGCGGGCGGCAAGGCTGCGCGACCCGACGGTTCGCCCTACCGCGTCGATCGCCACCTTGAACCCGGCCTGATCGGTGCGGCCAGCCCCGCGCTGTTTGACGACATGGCCGAACGCCTTACGCGGCTATAACGCACCGCCGTCTTGCTTTTCCTGCCAAAACCGCTAAGGGCCGCCGCTTCCCCGGCATGGTCATCCCTGGAGGCGTGGCGGCGGAAGAATTGAAACAACGCATTCTTGGAAGGTACTGACACATGAGCGAGACGCTTACGCTGTCGGCTGAGACGCGCGATCGGGCAGGCAAGGGAGCCTCCCGTGCACTGCGTCGCGAAGGCCGCACCCCCGCCGTGATCTATGGCGGCAATGAAGAACCGGTTGCGATCCATCTGGAAGAAAAGGCGCTCGCAAAGGCGCTGGGCACCGGCCACTTCTTCAACTCGGTTGTCGAGCTTACCGTTGGCGGCCAGACCGTCCGCACCCTTCCCAAGGATGTCGCCTTCCACCCGGTGACCGATCGTCCGCAGCACGCAGACTTCCTGCGCGTTTCGAAGGACTCGGTCGTTCACGTCAACGTGCCGGTCGCCTTCATCAACGAAGAAAAGGCACCCGGCCTCAAGAAGGGCGGCATCCTGAATGTCGTCCGTCACGAGCTGGAAATGATCTGCGCGCCGGATTCGATCCCTGATGACATCATCGTCGATGTTTCGGGCTACGAAGTTGGCGATTCGATCCACATCAGCGCCGTCACCCTGCCCGCAGGCGTGAAGCCCGCGATCACCGACCGCGATTTCACCATCGCAACGATCGTGGCTCCCTCCTCGCTGAAGAGCGAAGAAGGCGACACCACCAAGGAGGGCTGATAGCCATCCTTTGGCCCCGCTCCGGCGGGCGCGAAAAAGCAGCCCCTTCCGCCTTGTGCGGGAGGGGTTCTTTTTTGAAGCGCGAGCTTGCTCTTGACGCTTCGACAGGCTCAGGATGAGCGGAGTTTGTTGATCCCCGCTCATCCTGAGCCTGTCGAAGGATGCTTGACCCCACTTAGACGGAAAATCGAAGGAACAATCGCACATGCAACTCTGGGTCGGCCTCGGAAACCCCGGACCGCAATATGCGCTGCATCGCCACAACGTGGGCTTCATGGCGCTCGATACCCTTGCAGAGGTCCACAGCTTCGGCCCCGTCCAGAAGAAGTTTCAGGGCTGGCTGCAGGAAGGCCGCATTGGCACGCAAAAGGTGCTGCTGCTGAAGCCTGCCACGTTCATGAACGAAAGCGGACGCTCGGTGGGCGAGGCCATGCGCTTTTACAAGCTGGGCCTTGATGCGCT
>NZ_JBMLSM010000156.1:978-4110 GCF_049240505.1 Novosphingobium sp. | reverse complement strand
GCCGATCAGCGAATGCGGCATTATCGGCGTGGCAGTGGGCATGGGTGCCTATGGCTTGCGTCCGGTGCCGGAAATCCAGTTCGCCGACTACATCTATCCCGGGCTGGACCAGCTCGTGTCAGAAGCTGCGCGCCTGCGCTATCGCTCAGCGGGTGAGTTCATCGCGCCGATGACGGTGCGCTCTCCATTCGGCGGTGGCATCTTTGGCGGGCAGACGCACAGCCAAAGCCCCGAAGCGCTGTTCACCCATGTTGCCGGTCTGAAAACGGTCGTCCCCAGCACGCCGCACGACGCCAAGGGCCTGTTGATTGCCGCTATTGAAGACAACGATCCGGTGATCTTCTTCGAACCAAAGCGCATCTACAACGGCCCGTTCAACGGTTATTACGACAAGCCGGTCGAGCCTTGGTCGAAGCACGCGGACAGTGTGGTGCCGGAGGGGTATTATTCCATCCCGCTGGGCAAAGCGCGGATCGTGCGCCCTGGCAACGCCTTCACCGTGCTCGCCTATGGCACTATGGTTCACGTCGCGGCGTCAGTCTGTGCTGAAAAGGGCGTCGATGCCGAGATCATCGACCTTCGAACGCTGGTCCCGCTGGATATCGAGACGGTGGAAAAGTCGGTGGAGAAAACCGGCAAATGCCTGATCGTTCATGAAGCCACGCGCACATCCGGCTTCGGCGCGGAACTTTCGGCGCTCGTGCAGGAGCGCTGCTTCTATCATCTTGAAGCCCCGATAGAGCGCGTGACGGGCTTCGACACGCCATATCCCCACAGCCTCGAATGGGCCTATTTCCCCGGCCCGGTCCGCATTGGCGAGGCTATCGACCGTCTGACGAAAGCCTGAGCCAATGGGAACCTACACATTCCGCCTGCCCGATATCGGAGAAGGCATTGCCGAGGCTGAAATCGTTGCCTGGCACGTAAAGGTGGGCGATTCGGTCGAAGAGGATGGCCGCCTTGCCGACATGATGACCGATAAGGCCACGGTCGAGATGGAAAGCCCGGTTGCGGGCAAGGTCGTTTCAATCGCGGGTGAAGTGGGCGATATCGTGGCGATCGGCTCGGCGCTGGTCGTGATCGAGACTGAAGGGGAAGGGGAGGTCGAAGCACCTGTCCCGACACCAGCCCCAGCGCCCAAGGCGGAAGTTGCCGAACAGCGCATCGCAGCTGAAACGCCTGAGGCGGCTGATGTTAAGGCAGTGGAAATTTCAGCGCCACAAGCTCCGGCACCGAAGCCGGTGGCTGCTGCGCCGATCGAAGCACTGCCAAGGCAAGATAGCAGCCCCAAGGTTCTTGCCAGCCCCGCGGTGCGCCAGCGCGCCCGTGATCTTGGCATCAATCTGTCAGAGGTCCGTCCTTCCGAGGAAGGACGGGTTCGCCATGCCGACCTCGATCAGTTCCTCGCGTACAATGCACAGGGCGGATATCGCACCGCAGGGGTTGAGCGTGGTGACGAGGTTATCAAGGTCATCGGAATGCGTCGTCGCATTGCCGAAAACATGGCTGCGTCGAAGCGTAGTATCCCGCACTTTTCCTATGTCGAGGAATGCGACGTCACGGCCCTCGAAGCCATGCGCGAGCAATTGAACGCCCATCGTGGTGAAAAGCCGAAGCTGACGATGCTGCCGCTGCTTATCACCGCGATCTGCCGAACCCTGCCGCAGTACCCCATGCTCAATGCACGTTATGATGACGATGCGGGCGTGGTGACACGTTATGGCGCGGTGCATCTGGGCATCGCGGCGCAAACCCCTGCCGGGTTGATGGTGCCCGTGATTCGCAATGCGCAAAGCCTCAACCTCTGGCAGCTTGCGCGCGAAATCTTGCGCCTTGCCGAAGCAGCACGGAGCGGCAGCGCAAAATCCGATGAACTGTCGGGTTCGACGCTGACAGTAACTTCGCTCGGCCCGCTGGGCGGGGTTGCCACCACGCCGGTCATCAATCGGCCAGAGGTTGCGATCATCGGCCCAAATCGCATTATCGAAAGACCGATGTTTGTGGCCGATGGCCTAGGCGGCGAGCGCATCGAAAAGCGCAAGCTGATGAACATCTCGATCAGTTGCGATCATCGCGTTGTGGACGGGCACGATGCCGCTAGCTTCGTTCAGGCGGTAAAAAAGCTGATCGAAACGCCGGTACTGTTGCTGGCCGATTGATATGGTAACCTCCCGGAAACGGGAGGTGCCAGGTGCCGACTACCGATCCGCGCATAGACGAACATATCGCAAAGGCGGGGGACTTCGCACGCCCGGTCCTCAAGCGTTTCCGCGCGCTTGTGCATCGTGAGATTCCCGACTGCGCAGAAGCCATCAAATGGGGAATGCCTCACTTCACGCTTGGCGGTAAAAACATTGCTGGCATGGCGGCCTTCAAGAGGCACGTCTCGGTGTTCTTCCATCATGACGAACAGCCCGGCGGCACCGGGCCATTCCGCCAGATCGCCAGCATTGACGATTTTCCGGACGAATCAGCCGTGATCGAACGCCTTCACGCGGCGGTCGAGCGGCTGTCTGCTCCCAAGGCTGCGCCTCGATCCAAAGCGCCGCCCAAGCCTGTGCCAGACCTGCCCGATGCTTTTGCTGAAG
This sequence comes from Novosphingobium sp., assembly GCF_049240505.1. Lineage (GTDB taxonomy): Bacteria > Pseudomonadota > Alphaproteobacteria > Sphingomonadales > Sphingomonadaceae > Novosphingobium. Next base: position 1,522 of record NZ_JBMLSM010000156.1, on the reverse strand, counting down.
CCTTGGCCGTCTCGGCATCGCGAGAGCGTTTCGATGCCATGCCGCCGGGCCAGCGCCGCGAATATATCGAATGGATTGCTGACGCGAAGACTGAGGCCACACGGGACAAGCGCATCGCGCAAGCCGTGGAATGGATTGGCGAGGGCAAATCGCGCAACTGGAAATACCAGAAATGTTGACGATCTGAGGGAAATTCGCGCTGACGCAAATTTGCTGCACGAACAGCGTTGACAGCCCGTGAACTCTGCCATAGAGGCGGCCCTCCCAAGGGTGAGCGGGTGTAGCTCAGTTGGTTAGAGTATCGGCCTGTCACGCCGAGGGTCGCGGGTTCAAGTCCCGTCACTCGCGCCATTGGGAAGATAAAAAAGGCGCCTTCGGGCGCCTTTTTCTTTGCTTTCAATCGACACGGCCTGCTGTGGAAAACTTCCCTGAAACAGCCCGTTGACAGTCCGATGAACCTGCCATAGAGGCGCGTCTCCCAAGGGGCACGCGGGTGTAGCTCAGTTGGTTAGAGTATCGGCCTGTCACGCCGAGGGTCGCGGGT
>NZ_JBMLSM010000156.1:0-878 GCF_049240505.1 Novosphingobium sp. | reverse complement strand
TCAAGTCCCGTCACTCGCGCCACCTTGGGAATTTCCTCACAGAATTGAACTGATCAATCCCTTCGGGGAGCAGTCTGATTGCGCCGGTGTTACCGATACGCGTTCACCCCCAGCGCCCGGTTTCCATCCAGATCAGGAAGCGCCGAAGCGGCAGCAACCAGATCGTGCCCAGCACGATGTAGACCAGCGTCTGTAGCAGGACATGCCATCCGCCGATGATCGTCGACGCTGAAGCGACAGCGAACATGTAGGCACACAACGCGATCACCAGCGCGAGTATGCCCACCGGTTTGCGCCATGTCGGCTTCCACTCGGGCTTTTCCGGTTGTGTCATGCGGCAATCTCCCAAGGCCCGTAGATTCGCGTGGGCGTTACCACGGCATGGAGCGGACGGTCGTGTGCTTCGCGCGGCAAGCGATCGACAAGCTGGCAATCCCAGGCAAGGCCAATCGGTAGAGCGGTCGGATGCGCCGCCAGCCAGCGATCATAATGGCCACCGCCTTGCCCAAGGCGCCCGCCCTCTGCGCTGAAACCTACAAGAGGTACGAACAGCACATCAGGCACCACTTTTTCGGCATCGGCAGCAGGCTGTGCGATGCCTTTCCACGGCCCTTTTACCAGCAGGTCGTCCACCCAGGGCGAATCCCATTCGCGAAAGAGCATTGGCGACGAGCGGTCGGCAAACCACGGCAGCGCAACCTTGTGCCCCGCCTCATGAAACACCTGCGCATAGGCGGTTGCCGGAGCTTCTGAGGGACCGGCAAGATAGACCCCCACCGTCGCGCCTTCGGGCACCATTGCGATTACCGGCGTTGGAGGCCGCCGGAACATCAGGGCTTTTACGCGCGGATCGAGCGACGCCACGTGGGCATTGCGCC
>NZ_JBMLSM010000155.1:0-5930 GCF_049240505.1 Novosphingobium sp. | reverse complement strand
AGCGGCCTCTGCGGCCGACGCGGCCAGCGCAGCAGCGCTTCGACCGAAACGATCCTGCCGCTCTGCGCATCGACGATGGGTTGGTAGAATACGTCGAACTCGCCCCGGCTCAGGCCTGACCCGATCTGCGCTTCGATCTCCAACCGGCGCAGACGGCCCTCGTCGAACCCTGCGTCATAGATCGCGACCTTGCCCTTGCCCTGCGTCTTGACGTGATACATCGCCATATCTGCACGGCGCAGCAGTTCGCGCGGGCGGCCATCCGTATCGATATTGGCCGCAACGCCAATGGAACCACCCACCTGCAGCACATGCCGGTCCACCAGCACCGGCAGCGCGATCTCTTCCAGCATCGCGTGCGCCAGCCGCAGTGCGGCGTCTTGCGCATCGGATGTTTCCAGCAGGACGGCAAATTCGTCGCCCCCCACTCGCGCCAGTGTGGCCTGCGGCGGGCAATGCTGGCTTAACCGCACGCACACGCTGCGGATCAGCGCATCGCCCGCCTGGTGTCCATGTTCGTCGTTCACCGCCTTGAACCCGTCAAGGTCGATGAAAATCACGGCGAGGCTATCGCGCGGAAGATCACTTCGCGCTTCCAACCGGTCCAGCCGCGCCAGCAGTTCACGCCGGTTGGGCAACCCGCTCAGTGGATCGCTGAAAGCGATGCGGCGGTTTTCCTCGCTCAACTTCTCGGTTTCATGCTGGCGCATCCGCAACGTGCGCTGCGAACGGATCAGTTCTGAAAACGACAGGTTATAGCGATGCGTCACCACCACCATCCCTGCACTGACAAGGCACAGCACCAGCGTTTGCGGCAGAAGATGGCCGCCATCGACCCACGAAAAATAGAACGCGAATGAAAACGTGCTGACCACAGCCACGCGCATTGCCGCCGCGCGCAGCGTCATCAGGCAAAACACCGTGCTGACTTCGGTCAGGCCGAGAAAGAAGGTCACATTGCTGCGGGCATAGGCGTCCGCACCTTCGAACACCCAGATGCACCACGCCTCGAACGCCAGCGTCATCAGCACCGCCAGCCAGCAGGTGCGGCGCAAGCTCTGGACGATATGCGCGTCGGAAAGCTGTTCCGGCTCTGCCTGCTGCCGCCACCAGACCCCGCGCGAAATCGCCAGCGCACAGATAGCCATCGGCGTCAGCAGCGTCTTTACGATCTGCCCCGAATCGAACGATGTGAACGTGATCGCCAGCGCATTGCACACCAGAATCGCATAAAGCAGCGGCATATGCTTGGAAAACGAGCGGAACTGCGCGCGCGTCAACTCCGCGTCGCTGGTATCCAGCCTGAAAAAATCCAGCAGTGCCCGCATCTTGCAGCTTTTCGCCCACCACCCCTTGAGGATTGGTTAAGCGGCGGACCGTGGCCACCTTTCCTGAAGATAGCGCGGAAATGGAGATAGGTATGGCTGCTTATCGAGCCGCCAACCCGGCGATTGCGAATCGCAAAAGGTAGCGCTATCATAACACCTCAATCGCCGTGTGAAGCGGTCGGGCAGAGAGGATGGATTGCGATGTTCCTGGGGCTGGATATCGGCACGAGCGGGGTGAAAGCTGTCATCCTTTCCGAAAGCGGAGAGGTGCTGGCCCAAGCGACCGCAGACCTGGCCGTATCGCGCCCGCAGGCGCTCTGGTCGGAACAGGCCCCGGCTGACTGGGTTGCCGCCACGCATCATGCCGTGCTGGCCATCGATCCCGCCCTTCGCGCTGCGGTTCAGGGCGTTGGCCTTGCCGGGCAAATGCACGGCGCCACGCTGCTGGGTGCAGACGATGCGCCCTTGCGCCCCGCGATCCTGTGGAACGACGGGCGCAGCTTTGCCGAATGTGCCGCGCTGGAGGCCGCGCAGCCGCGCAGCCGCGAAATTACCGGCAACATCATGATGCCCGGCTTCACCGCGCCCAAGCTGGAATGGGTGCGCCGCCACGAACCCGATGTCTTCGCGCAAGTCCGCAGCGTGCTGCTGCCCAAGGACTATGTGCGTCTTGCGCTGACCGGCGAAAAAGCCAGCGACATGTCGGACAGCGCCGGAACGCTGTGGCTCGATGTGGGCCAGCGCCGCTGGTCGGCAGACATGCTCGCCGCCACCGGCCTTGATGAAAGCCACATGCCCCGCCTCTATGAAGGGCCGGAAGTGACCGGCCAGCTTCGCGCCGACGTGGCCAGCGTGTGGGGCATGGGCACGGTGCCCGTGGTGGCTGGCGCGGGCGACAATGCCGCAGGCGCGCTGGGCGTTGGCGTGACCGGCGAAGGGCAGGGAATGCTCTCGCTCGGCACATCCGGCGTAATCTTCGTCGGCAACGATCAGTTCCGCCCCAACCCGGCGCAGGCTGTCCACGCCTTCTGCCACGCCCTGCCCGGCGTGTGGCACCAGATGAGCGTTCACCTTTCCGCCGCATCGTGCATCGATTGGGCGGCAAAGGCGTGCAACGTGCCCGGCCCGGCAGAATTCTTCGCGCTGGCAGAGCAGCATGGCGTGCAAGCGGGAAGCGAACTGTTTCTCCCCTATCTTTCGGGCGAACGCACCCCGCACAACGATCCGCACATCCGCGCCGCCTTCCTCGGCCTCGGCAATGAAAGCGCCACCGGCGCAATGGCCGCCGCCGTGCTCGAAGGCGTGGCCTTTGCTCATGCCGACGGGATCGACGCGCTGCGCAGCGCAGGCACCCGGATCGATGAACTCTGCGTCATCGGCGGCGGATCGCGCTCGGTCCACTGGGGCCGCATCCTTGCCGCCGCGCTGGGTGTGCGCCTCGTCTATCTCGATGGTGGCGAAGTTGGCCCTGCCCTTGGCGCGGCCCGCCTTGCCCAGATCGGCGTAACCGGGGCCAGCGCGGCACAAGTCTGCACCCGTCCACCGGTGCGCGCCGTGATCGAACCCGACGCCGCCCTTGCCGAAGTGCTCACCCCCAAACGTGCCCGTTTCCGCGCCGCCTATGCCGCGCTTGCCGCCATCTAAGGAGTACCATCAAATGTCCGCATCCTATTTCGACGCATTCGATACCGTTCGCTACGAAGGGCCTGAAAGCACCAGCGACCTGGCCTATCGCTGGTACGACAAGGACCGCGTGGTCTTTGGCAAGCGCATGGAAGATTACCTGCGCTTTGCCGTGTGCATGTGGCACACCTTCTGCTGGCCCGGCAGCGATGTGTTCGGCGCAGGCACGTTTGACCGCCCGTGGCTGAACGGCCCGCAGGACGAAAACGCCGCCCGTGCAAAGCGCGAAGCCGCCCTCGCCTTCGTCGAAAAGCTCGACCTGCCGTTCTACTGTTTCCACGATGTCGATGTGATGGCGCCTGCCGAAAGCATCGGCGAATTCCGCGCCAGCTTTGCGCGCGCCGTCGATCATCTTGAGGAACTGCAGGCAAAGCATGGCCGCATGCTGCTGTGGGGCACGGCAAACCTGTTCGGCCACCCGCGCTATCTTGCCGGTGCCGCCACCTCCCCCCGCCCCGAAGTCTACGCATGGGGCGCAAGCCAGGTGCGCGATGCGCTGGAAGCAACCCACCGCCTTGGTGGCGCGAACTATGTGCTGTGGGGTGGCCGCGAAGGCTATGACACGATCCTCAACACCGATCTGGCGGTCGAGCAGGAAAACTTCGGCCGCTTCCTGTCGCTCGTGGTCGAACACAAGCACAAGATCGGTTTCAACGGCACGATCCTGATCGAACCCAAGCCGCACGAACCGACCAAGCACCAGTACGATTTCGATACGCAGACCGTCTTCGGCTTCCTCAAGCGCTTCGGGCTTGAGAACGAGGTCAAGGTCAATATCGAAGCCAATCACGCCACGCTTTCAGGCCACACGTTCGAACACGAAATCGCGATGGCGCGCGCGCTTGGCATCTTCGGTTCAATCGATGCCAATCGCGGCGATCCGCAGAATGGCTGGGATACCGACCAGTTCCCCAACTCGGTCGAGGAACTGACGCTGGCCTGCATCGAAATCGAGCGCGCAGGCGGCTTCACCGACGGCGGCTTCAATTTCGACGCCAAGGTTCGCCGCCAGTCAGTTGACGCGGCAGACCTGTTCCACGGCCACATCGGCGGGGTCGATGTGATCGCCAAGGCGCTCCTGCGCGCCGAAGCGCTCATCAACGATGGCCGCATCGATGCCTTCCGGGCGGAACGCTATGCCGGTTGGCAGGGCGAACTCGGCCAGACCATTGGCACGTCCAGCCTTGCCGAAATCGCTGATCTTGCGGTGGCCCGCGATCTGCGCCCCGCGCCGGTATCGGGCCGTCAGGAATGGCTGGAGAACATGCTCAACCGCTTCTGATTAACCTACCAAAAGTCTTGAAGAGACTACTTCGTCATCCTGAACTTGTTTCAGGATCCATTTCTCGACCCCACCCACAGCGCGCGGAGGAGAGATGGACCCCGGCCTTCGCCGGGGTGACGATGAAGTGCGGAACTGTGCGTCTTTCCCCGCCTGCAGGAAACCACACACCCCGGCGGGCGTTTGGCATCCACGCATCACAGGTCGCCCCCCCTTCGCTTGCAAGCGAAGGCGCGAACGACCATCTGTGATGCGCGACATGCCAAGGGGGAACCATGATAGACAGAAGCAAGGTCGAGCGCGGGGGCTTTATCCTGATGCTCGTGCTGGTGACCGTGGCCCTTGTTCTGGTCGTGGCAAACTTCCTTACCGCACTGCTCTGGGCGGCGCTGGCCGCGCTCATGTTCGATTGGTTGAACCAGCGCCTGCTGGAACGCTGGCCGGGGCGGCGCAGCCTTGCCGCCGGGATGACGCTGCTGATCATCACTTTTGCGGTGATCCTTCCCGCCATGCTGATCGGCACGATGGTGGTGGAGCAGGCCGCAGGCGTCTTTACCCAGATCCAGTCCGGGCAGATCAATTTCGCGCTCTATTTCCAGCAGGTTCACGATGCCCTGCCCACCCGCGTGCAGGATATGCTGGCCAATGCCGGGCTTGGCACGTTCGAACTGGCGCAGAACCGCATTGCGGAATCGCTCAGCAACAGCGCCAGCATGATCACGCAACGCGCGCTGACCATCGGTGCGAACGCCGCCGCTTTCGTGCTGGCCTTCGGCGTCGGGCTTTACGTCACGTTTTTCCTGCTGAAAGACGGCCACATCCTTGGCCCCACGATCATCCGCGCCCTGCCGCTGGAGCACAGCGTGGCGACCCGCATGGTCGAACGCTTCGTCGCCGCCGTGCGCGCGACGTTGAAAGGATCAGTCGTCGTCGCGCTGGTGCAGGGAATGCTCGGCGCGATCACATTTGCCATCGTCGGCCTGCCCGCCGCACTGCTGTGGGGCGCGATCATGGCGATTGCCGCGCTTTTGCCCGCTATCGGCCCGGCTATCGTCTGGGGACCGGTGGCGATCTACCTCTTCGCCACGGGCGCGATCTGGCAGGGCGCAGTCGTTATCGCATCGGGCGTGATCGTGATCGGCCTTGCCGACAACATCCTGCGCCCGATGCTGGTGGGCCGCGACACCGGCATTCCCGATTGGCTGGTGCTGGTCACCACGCTGGGCGGGATCGAACTGATGGGCCTCAGCGGTATCGTGATCGGCCCGGTGGTGGGCGCGCTGTTCATCACCGCGTGGCAGATTCTCACCGAACAGCGATTGGTGCCGAAAGCGCCGGAAGCGGGGTGACCGAATGAGGTGGCGTAATCAATGCCCGCCCCAGCCTTCCATCTGCTCCAGTTCCTTGCCGCGCGTTTCGGGCAGGAACGCCTTGACCAGCCAGAAGCTGATGAATGCGCTGCCGGTATAGAGCACATAGGTTTCCGCCAGCCCCAGCCCGCTCGCCATCGCGGGGAAGCTCTGCACCACGGCGTAGTTCGCACCCCACTGCGCCAGCCCGCACACCGCCAGCGCCGATCCGCGCAACTGGTTGGGGAACATCTCGCCCAGCATGACCCACATCACCGGGCCCCAGCT
>NZ_JBMLSM010000154.1:0-8840 GCF_049240505.1 Novosphingobium sp. | reverse complement strand
TCCCACCAGCCGGTGAAGCGGTTTTCGAGGTTCCACTGCGACTGGCCGTGGCGAATCAGGATCAGGCGGGGCATCGGGGCATCCTGTAGCTGACTGAAATATGGAACCGCGCCCCTAGCGTCAGGAGGCCGGATTGGAAAGCCCGGTTTCCAGCGAATCGGGCGATTCGCCACTGGCGTCCGCCACAGTTCCCATCGCCCGCGCCTGCGCCTTGCGCCGCTTCAGGTTCTCGCGCAGGCGAGCGGCCAGCCGTTCCTCTCGGTTCATTGGTGGTTTTGCGTCACTCATATCGGCCTGATTGCAAGGATACGGCATTTACCGCAAGACCTTCAGGAACAGTCGCTTGACAAAGCCCCATGCCCCCGTCATTAGCGCGCCCCTGCCCACCCCGCCGGTTCGCCGGTGCCACAGGTGGCCATGCGGAAATGGTGTGCTGCTGTAGCTCAGTGGTAGAGCGCATCCTTGGTAAGGCTGAGGTCGGGAGTTCAATCCTCCCCAGCAGCACCATTTCCCTACCTCTTCGGCATCGCTGGTCTACGCGCTCGGACCGATGGCAAGGTCGCTTCTGGCTAGGAAGCGTCGCTACGTAGCTTTCCCTAGGCACATCGGAAGAATTCCATAACGCGGCACTCATTACTGCGCGCTCAACACGGCAAAGCAGAAGGTCGCACCATGTCAAACGCAGCACTTGCCCGACAGATCGATGATGCAATTGGTGCCCACGGACTGTGGAAAATGCGCCTGCGCACGGCCATTCGAACCCATCAGAGCGAGGTTACGCCGCATGAGGCGTCAGGCGATTGCAACTGCAAGTTCGGCAAATGGCTGCATGATCCGGCCTTCGATCCCAGCCACCGCAATGGTATCCCGCATTCGGTGATTACGCGCGTCCATGCCGAATTTCACCGCGAGGCAGGCCGCGTGCTGCAATTGGCGCTGGATGGGCAGGATCGGGCGGCCGGCGAAGCGCTGGAAGGGGCTTACACCACCACCTCCGAAAAGCTCGTTCGCGCGTTGATGAAGTGGAAAAGCGAGTTGCTCCAACCCGCCTGATCAGGCCCGCAAATCCGCCCATTCAGGATGCCGCCGGAACGCGGCTTCCACATAGGTGCACTGCGGCACGATCTTGAACCCGAACTTGCGCGCATCGGCAACCAGTGCCTTGACCAGCTCTGCCGCCACGCCGCGCCCGCCGATTTCGGTGGGCACCAGCGTGTGATCGGCCACCACGACGTCACCCTTTCGCTCGTAGGTCAGCCGTCCGATGGCCTCGTTGCCTTCTACCCTTGCGTGATATTCTCCGCGTGCGCCCTGATCGAGATGGGTGATGGCGATATCCGACATTTTGCTTGGCCTCTTGTGACTGCTTGACCCGAAACGCGCACGCCCACATTGCGGTTTCCGATGAAGTTCTTCTCCGACAACGCCGCCGCCGTCCACCCCCGCGTGTGGGAAGCGATGCACGCCGCCGATGCGCCCGATTCGGGCTATGATGGCGATGCCCTTTCGCGCCGTCTGGACGATGCCTTTTCCGAACTGTTCGGCACCGAATGCGCCGCCTTGTGGGTCGCCACCGGCACCGCCGCCAACTGCCTTGCGCTTGCTGCAATGGTCCCGCCCCACGGCAGCATTGTCTGCCATCGCGAAGCGCATATCGAGATGGATGAAGGCGGCGCGCCCGGATTCTATACCCACGGGGCCAAGCTGATGCTGGCCGATGGCGAAGGCGCAAAGCTGACGCCGCAATCCATCGAGCGTGTGATCGACCCGATCCGAAACGACGTGCATCAGGTTCAGCCCCACGCGATATCCATCACGCAGGCTTCCGAATACGGCTGTGCCTATAGTCCTGAAGAAGTGGCGCGCATTGGATCGCTGGCGCAGGGGCGCGGGCTGGGGCTCCACATGGATGGCGCGCGCTTTGCCAATGCCGTGGCGCATCTTGGCTGCCACCCGGCGGAAGTGACGGCGCAGGCAGGCGTCGATGTGCTGACGTTCGGTTGCGTCAAGAATGGCGGGATGAATGCCGAAGCGCTGGTGTTCTTCGACATGGAACTGGCCGATGTCGTCCGCTACCGCCGCAAGCGCGCCGGGCACCTGCAATCGAAGGGCCGCTATCTTGCCGCACAAGTATTGGCGATGATCGAAGGTGATCTGTGGCTGGACAACGCCCGCGCAGCCAATGCCGCCGCGCAGGAAATCGCCGCCGCCTGCGGTGAAAGGCTGTTCCATCCGGTAGAAGCGAACGAACTTTTCGTCGTGCTATCCCCCGCCGAACAGGCCACGCTGCGCGCACAGGGCTTTGACTTCTACGATTGGACAGCTCCGCAAGGTGCACCCGGCGCAGCGCGTTTCGTCACCGCCTGGAACAGCGACGCAGCCCATGTCTCCGCGCTCGCCAACGCCATCGCCGCGCTATGAACGAGCATGAAATGCCGGGGCAGGCCCGGTTCTGGCAATGGAGCGTTGCGGGGCCATTCATTCTCGTCGCGTTGATCTGGGGTTCGACGTGGCTGGTGATCAAGGATCAGATCGGCAGCGTTCCGCCAAGCTGGTCGGTGACATGGCGCTTCACCGCTGCTGCCATCGGCATGGGCGCGCTGGCATTGTTCCGCCGCGAATCGTTGCGGATTTCTGCCAAGGGCCTGAAACTGGCCGCACTGCTGGGCCTGTTGCAGTTCGTGATGAATTTCCAGTTCGTCTATCGCGCGGAGCATCACCTTACGTCAGGCATCGTCGCGGTGTTCTTCGCGCTTCTGGTCGTGCCCAATGCGCTGCTGGCATGGATTGTGCTGAAACAGCCGGTCACGCGCGGCTTTCTTGGCGGTTCAGCAGTGGCAGGCGCTGGAATCGCGCTGCTGCTGCTGCACGAATACCGCATGGCCCCACCCGAAGGCCAGGTGCTGACAGGCATAGCGCTGACCACTGCCGCGCTATGCAGCGCATCGTGCGCCAACGTTCTGCAAGCCAGCCCCACAGCGCGGACCCTGCCGATGGTGCCGATGCTGACATGGGCGATGCTGATCGGCGCGCTGATCGACGCGGCCTTTGCATGGACCGTCGAAGGTCCGCCGCAGTTCGATACAAGGCCCGGCTACATTTTTGGCGTGCTTTACCTCGGCCTCATTGGCTCGGTCGTCACTTTCCCGCTCTATTTCCGCCTGCTGCAGCGCCTTGGCGCAGGGCGCGGGGCCTATAATGGCGTGCTGGTGCCGGTCATCGCCATGCTGCTATCCACCCTGTTCGAAGGCTATCGCTGGTCGGTGCTGGCGATGGCCGGATCGGCGCTGGCGATGCTCGGCCTCGTGCTGGCGCTCAAGGCGCGCAGCCCTTCGCGATAGGTCGGGAAGGCAGGCTTCCAACCCAACAAGCGCTTGGCCTTGCCATTGGCCACGCGCCGGTTCTCGGCATGGAACGCCAGCGCCATAGGGGAAAGGTTGGCCTCTTCCAGCGAGTGCATTGGTGGCGGTTCCTGCCCCAGCAGCCGCGCCGCTTCCTCAATCACCGCGTTCTGGCTGCACGGCAGGTCGTCGGCCAGATTGTAAACGCCCGGCGCCCCATCGAAGCCCGCAATGACCCCGCTGGCAATATCGTCCACATGGACGCGGCTGAACACCTGATCGGGTATGGCGATACGGTGCGCCTTGCCATCCATCACGCGCTCCAGCGCGCTGCGCCCCGGCCCATATATGCCGGGCAGGCGAAATACCCGTACCTTGGCGGCAAGCGCCTGCCAATCGAGGTCAGCCTTTGTCCGCGCCGAACGCCGCCCGGTGCCCACTGGCGCGCTTTCGTCGACCCAAGCGCCGCCTGCATCGCCATACACCCCGGTGGAAGACAGATATCCGATCCATTCGGCACCGCTCTGCGCAATCGCCGCGCCATAGGTTTGCAAAACCGGATCGCCTCCTTCCCGCAAAGGGGGAACCGAGGACAGCACGTGCGTCGCTTCGGCCAATACAGCTTCCACCGCCGCATTGTCGGCAAAGGCCATATCCCCTGTGGTTCCGGTCCCGCGTACCGTCCAACCCTGTGCTCGCAGCCGCCCTGCCAGCACTTGTGCGGTATAGCCCATTCCAAAGATCAGCATGTTTCCCATCAAAACGCTGATAACCGCGATTGCCGCACTGCGCACCAGTTCCTAAGTTCACGTGCATGAACGATCTCTCCGGCACGCCCGCAATCGCCCCGACCGTGATCCACCGCGCGGACTATCAACCGCCCGCATGGCTGGTGCCTGAAATCGCGCTTGATTTTGCGCTGTCGCTCAACGCCACACGGGTGCAGGCCACCCTCAAGGTTGCGAAGAACCCCGCCGGACCCGGCACCGCACACTTGCGCCTCAATGGTGATGGGCTGGAAGCAAAGGCCGTAACCGTCGATGGCCACGCCCATAACGACTGGCGGATGGACGGGGCGGACCTCGTGATCGCCCTGCCGGGCGATGCACACGACGTGGGCATCGAAACGCTGATCGATCCTGCCGCCAACACCCAGCTTTCCGGCCTCTACGCCTCCAATGGCCTGCTCTGCACCCAGTGTGAGGCCGAAGGCTTCCGCCGCATCACCTTCTTCCCCGACCGGCCCGATGTGCTTTCGGTCTATTCGGTACGGATGAGTGGAGACAAGGCGCAGTTCCCCGTCTTGCTCTCCAACGGCAACCCCACCGCTGCCGGTGATAACAGCGATGGCACCCACTGGGCCGAATGGCACGACCCGTGGCCCAAACCATCCTACCTCTTCGCGCTGGTGGCGGGCGAACTGCTGGCCAACCGCGACAGCTTCACCACCATGTCTGGCCGCAAGGTGAACCTTGCCATCTACGTCCGCCCCGGTGACGAAGCCCGCACCGATCATGCCATGCGCTCGCTCATCGCGTCGATGCAGTGGGACGAGCAGGTCTATGGTCGCGAATACGATCTCGATGATTTCAACATCGTGGCGGTAAGCGATTTCAATGCGGGCGCGATGGAGAACAAGGGCCTTAACGTCTTCAATACGCGCTACATTCTGGCCGACCCTGAAACCGCGACCGATGGCGATTATGACGCAATCGAAGGCGTGGTCGCGCACGAATACTTCCACAACTGGTCAGGCAACCGCGTCACCTGCCGCGACTGGTTCCAGTTGAGCCTCAAGGAAGGCTTCACCGTGCTGCGCGACCAGCAGTTCAGCGCGGATCGCGGATCGCCCCCGGTCAAGCGGATAGAGGATGTCCGCATCCTGCGCGCGGTGCAGTTTCCAGAAGATTCCGGCCCGTTGGCGCACCCTATCCGCCCCGATTCCTATCAGGAGATCAGCAACTTCTACACCGCCACCGTCTATAACAAGGGCGCCGAAGTCATCCGCATGATGACCGTGCTGGCAGGCATGGACCGCTTCCTCAAAGGCACCACGCTCTACTTCGACCGGCACGATGGCGAAGCGGCCACGTGCGAGGATTTCGTCAAGGCCATCGAGGATGGCGCGGGGCTGGACCTCACGCAGTTCCGCCGCTGGTACGAACAGGCCGGCACGCCCAAGGTCACCGTCACGGTGGCGCTGGAAGGCACCACACTGTCGCTTAACCTGTCGCAGACGATGGTCCCGACGCCCGGCCAGCCCATCAAGCATCCGATGGTGATTCCGCTGCGCACCGCGCTGTTTGACCGTGCAACGGGCGCGCATCGCGGTGAGGAACTGCTGGTACTGACAGAAGCGGAACAGACCTTCGCCTTCGAAGGCTTCGACGCGCTGCCGGTGCTTTCGATCAATCGCGGCTTCTCCGCGCCCGTCGAAGTGATCGCGCCGGTCACCACGGAAGACCTCGTTTTCCTTGCCCAGCACGATGACGATCCTTTCGCCCGCTATGAAGCGATGCAGCAGCTTATCGTGCGCCATCTGGTCGGCGCTGTGGCGGACACGCTGTCCGATCCCGAAACCTCGCGCGATGCTATCGGCTCTGCGATGGGCGCGATTCTCGACGATACCGCGCTCGACGATCTCATGCGCGGTGAACTGCTGATCCTGCCGGGTGAGGCCTACCTTGCCGAACAGCTCACCCGCGCCGATCCCACGCGAATCTTTGCCGAACGCGAAGGCCTGAAGCGCTGGCTGGGCGAAACGCTGAAAGAGAAGTGGCTGGCCTTGCACGACCGCTGCTCCGCCGTGCCCTACAGCCTCGAAGCTACCGCACGCGGCGCGCGCAAGTGCAAGACGCAGGCGCTGGTCTATCTTGCCGCAGCCGATCCGACCAAAGCCGCTCGCCGCGCCAAGGCGCAATACGATGCCGCCACAAACATGACCGACCGCCAAGGCGCGCTGATGGTCCTGTGCAGCCTCGATTGTCCCGAACGCGAAGCCGCGCTGGCCGATTTCCACGCGCGTTTCGAAGGCAACATGCTCGTCACCGACAAATGGTTCTCGCTTCAGGCCGGATCGCTGAACCCCAGGGTGACCGAGCATGTGAAGGCGCTTTGCCAGCACGCCGATTTCACCATGACCAATCCCAACCGCGTCCGCGCATTGTGGATGGCCTTCGCGGCCAACGCCCAGGCCTTCCACCGCGAAGGGAGCGAGGGTTACCGCCTGATCGCGGACCTCATCCTGAAGCTCGATCCGATCAACGGGAACGTCGCCGCGCGCTTCGTGCCCTATCTCGGCCGCTGGAAGAAGGTGGACGAGGGTCGCGCCGCGCTGATGCGCGCTGAACTTGAACGCATTGCCGCCGAACCCACCCTCTCGCGCGATGTGCGCGAACAGGTAAGCAAGAGTCTTGAAGCGTGAGTGTCGAAGCGCTGAACCATCCGCTGCTTACTGGCACCGCGCACGGCTTTCTTGGCCGTCGCGGTGGTGTGAGCGTGGGCGACCTTGCCGGTCTCAACGTCAGCTATAGCGAGGATGATCCCGCGCTCACATCGGAAAACCGCTCTCGCGCGGTGCAGGCCGTGCTGCCCGGCGGAACCTTACAGACCTGCTACCAGATCCATTCGCCCGATGTGGTGACAGTGACAGAGCCGTGGGCCGATGCAAATCGTCCGAAAGCCGATGCGCTGGTCACGAACCGTCCCGGCATTGTCCTTGGCGTGTTGACGGCAGACTGCGCGCCGGTGCTGTTCTGCGATACTGCGGCAGGCGTGGTGGGTGCGGCGCACGCGGGCTGGAAAGGCGCGGTTACGGGCGTGACCGATGCCACCATCGCGGCGATGGAAGCACTGGGTGCCACCCGCGCGAACGTCGCCGCCGTGATCGGCCCCTGCATCGCGCAGAAAAGCTATGAAGTGGACGCCGCCTTCGAAGCCCGCTTCCTCGAACAAACACCTGAAAACGAACGCTTCTTCCGCGCAGGGCGCGAAGGCCATGCATGGTTCGATCTCGAAGGCTATGTCGCCTCGCGCCTGCGCGATGCAGGTATCGCCAAGGTCGGAATGCTGGGTGAGGACACCTATGGTCAGGAAGATCGCTTCTACTCCTTCCGCCGCGCCACGCACCGTAACGAACCCGGTTATGGACGCCAGATTTCGCTGATCGGCCTACCCGCCTGAGCGCCTTGCCCGTCCTCTACAGCTTCCGCCGCTGCCCCTATGCCATGCGCGCGCGGCTGGCCGTGACGGTAAGCCGCGTGCGGGTGGAACTGCGTGAAGTGAAGCTGGCTGCGAAGCCCACTGACATGCTCGCCGCCTCTCCAAAAGGCACGGTCCCGGTTCTGCTCCTTCCCGATGGCAGGGTGATCGACGAGAGCCTTGACGTGATGCGCTGGGCGCTCACCCTGAACGACCCCGAACAGTGGCTGAAGCGCACCGACGACGCCCTGATCACGCGCAATGATGGCCCGTTCAAGCACGATCTCGACCGCTACAAATATCCCGAACGCCACGGCAGCGATGCACTAGTTCACCGGGAAAGCGCCCTCACTTTCCTCCGCGATCTTGATGCCCGCATTGCCGAACAAGGTCAGCTTTGCGGCACGGCGCGCGGCCTTTCCGACATGGCGATCATGCCCTTCGTCCGCCAGTTCGCTGCCGTCGATCCTGTGTGGTTCGATGCGCAGCCGCTTGCCAACCTTCAGCACTGGTTGGCCGGGCACCTCGAATCCCACCTGTTCGCATCTGTAATGGCGAAGTTTGCGCCGTGGAAAGCGGGTGACCCGCCGATCCTTTTCCCGGCCTGAATCGCGGCTCGATCCATCCACTGCCCGAAACCTCCACTTCGGTTCGTCGCACCCGCCGCCCGGCTAGCCCGCAGAAACACCGCCTCGGCCAACTGCGTTCATCCGATAGAAAGTTTCGTCGCAACACCGACAGACCTGCAAGTTTCCAAGGAGCAGAGTCATGGCAAAATTCAACGCGAAACGTGGGGGCATGATCGCCCTCGCTGCCCTCGCCGCATCGGCTTCAACCCATGTTGTGGCGCAGGACGCAGCGCAGGACCCTAACATCATCGTCGAAGGGGAAGCACTCCCCGAAATGGCCGATATGATCAAAGGCCCCGAGATCAAGGGCGTGATCACCGCGCGTAAGGGTGACAAGATGAAGGTCACCGCCGCTGACGGAACCAGTTCCGTGATCTTCCTGAATGATGCGACCACGGTAAAGGCCAGCACCGGCCTGTTCGGCAGCAAGAAGCTGACCGTCACGAACCTGCTGAATGGCCTGCCCGTAACGGTAAAGACCATGCAATCTGGCACCAATCTGCTGGCCAGCCAGATCACCTTCAAGAACGGCGATTTCAAGACCGCCAACATGATCCGCAATGGCACCGCGCAGGGCTTTGCCGAACAGACCGCCGCCACCGAAGGTCTGCGCAGCCGGATGGGCGATATCGACAACTACAACGTCAAGGCCACGACCAACGTCTACTTC
>NZ_JBMLSM010000153.1:0-26420 GCF_049240505.1 Novosphingobium sp. | reverse complement strand
CCTTGCGGAGAGCCGAGTTCGGCTTCTTCGGGGTGGTCGTGTAGACGCGGGTGCAAACGCCGCGCTTCTGCGGGTTCTGCTCCATCGCAGGGACCTTGGACTTGGCCTTCTGCGGTTCGCGGCCCTTGCGGACCAGCTGATTGATTGTGGGCATGAAGTACTCTTCACCTGTGATTGTGGCGCTTCTGGCCGAAGGTGAAGGGATGCGGATGCCGCAAATGCGCGAACCGGGAAAGCTGAACCAGAGGCCCCTTCCCCACACGCAATCACGAACCGAAACGCTCCACCCACAACTTTCGTCACCGGGTTACTTTGACGGATTATCTGGCAAGACCAGACGCACCGGCAATGTTCAGCTCAAGCCACGGACGCGAACCAGCCGCACCTGTGGAAGTGGGCGCCCATAGGTGGGTTTGAGGATGGGGTCAAGGGGTGGGCTAGTGACGCCTATCCGCAATGCCGGTGATTGGGACAAACCCGCCGTACAGCGTCGAGACTATGAATGTCTGGCTACGCCGAAATCGGTCGTTCGCTACCGCGGAGCCATTATCTCCTATGGCAAAGCCAGGGGAAAATCTAGTAAGTCACCTTCCGGATGCCGATAGTCGAAGCACCAAACTCACACAGAGAGGAATGGCCCTGCAAACTCCCACAAGGAGGATGATCCTGTTGATCTCGTTCGGAGACTAAAGGAGACAGACGCCCGTGTCCGGTTCTCTTCTACCGAAAACGGGCGCCAGTGGGTTTAAATCTCGGTATTTTCAGCAAGCGCAAGCGCGTCTTCCACGTCGATCCCGAGATAGCGCACCGTATTCTCGATCTTGCTATGGCCGAGAAGGATTTGAACTGCCCGCAGATTGCCCGTTGCCCGGTAGATAATAGATGCCTTCGTTCGCCGAAGCGAATGGGTGCCATACTCGCTTCGCATTAAGCCGACCCCTGTCACCCATTCGTCTACAAGACGAGCGTACTGCCGTGTGCTCAGGTGTCCGTTATGATCAACCCGGCTCGGGAACACATAATCGTCCACTGTGCCGCCCCGGCGTTCGAGCCATGCCAGCAAGCTTGTGCGAGCATCGGGCAAGAGTTCGAACTGAACGGGCCGACCTGTTTTTCGCTGCATTACTATTGCCCGTGTTCGAATCTGCCCCCCTCTAACAATGTCGCCAATCTTCATTTGCACAAGGTCGCAGCCCCGAAGCTTACTGTCGATCGCCAGATCGAACAGCGCTCGATCTCGCAGACGGCGGCGCTGATTGAGGTAGAAGCGGATCTCCCAAATTTGCTTCGGTTTCAGCGCGCGCTTTGCACCAACGGTCCTTCCGGCATTCCAAACCGGGCGCTTGGTGGCGGTGGTTTCTGTCTCATGTATCTCCATGATCGTTCTCCTTTGGCCACGTTGGCCGTATGCAGAACGCATACCGGAGAAGATTGAGCGGTGAATTTGGGCCAATATACTCGGTCATTATACTTGGGCGTATGTATGTCCATTCACGCTAAAAATTGCGACTTACGAAAACTAAGGTGTCGATCGATATCACTCAACTGAGAAACGCTGCCCCAAGCGCGCTATAGGGCAAAATTATCCCTTTTTATGCTGATATCGTCACGTTTCCCTGGGCCACCACGACAATACAAGCCCGGTATACGGTGGCACATTGTAGCATACTTCGTCCGCGTTGGAGATTGTGGCGGCAACTACCTCGCCCGAGAGTTTGCGAAGGATGAGTTCCGGAAGGGGCTTCCGGCCTGCGCGGACGATGCTGAAGTTGGCGACGTGGTTGTCTTCCCCGTCGATTTTGAGGCTCAAGGTATGCTCATCGATCCGCGTGACGGCGCGAAGGAAATAGTCGCAGAAGATCAAAAATGGCGCGCCGATTACCCGGTGATAGGCTCGCGTGGCGAAGATAAGCGCCGCACCGGCACCGTAGATTTCCTGCCCCACCTGCCCGGCTTGTTGACCATCTGGATAAAGATCTTCAACGGGAAACGACAGCTTGCGGTCTATCTCCCCGTTGCGCTGAACTTCTGAAAGGGCGTTTCGGGGTAGGGAATCGGGGTAATAGAACCAGGCGCGGTGAAGCGCGTAACGGCAATATTCGGAAACCAGCATCTTCGCCGACGGGATCAGATCAGGCCCTCCCAGATCAAGGAAACGCTCAAACGCGGCATAGGAATCGAAGCACTCGTAGAGTGCCATGTAAGAAGCGTCCTGCAGGCACGTCACGGCCATGAAGTTGGAATAGTGCTTGGCCAGACCAAGCTCGCTCTCCCAGATTTGCGCATTGTGAAAGAAGCTGGCGAGGTAGACATAGCTGAGCGCAAGGTAGGTCTTGCGGTTGGTGATACGCCATAGACGGATGCACGCCGCCGCGCCCCATGCAGTAAGATTCGCTTGATAATTCAGATCGAAACGCATCCCGCGCGCTGCTTCGAGGGCGTTGCGGGCTTCATCGAGAAACCGCACCTCGGAGGTCAATTCGAAAGCCTGAAGCATGACCCAGGCGTAAATCCCGCCCACGTCTGTCTGTCCGCGGTTATCGGCCGGGGCAACAGGGGTAATCACCTCAAAATTGGTGATGTCGTATTGGATGGGCCATTTATACTTAAAGTGCTGCGCTGCCTCGATCCCGTAGTCGACCGAGCGGAGAAACAGGTCTCTGGCGGTCTGGTCACCCCCCAAGGCCAAGTTGGAGAGGTTGAGCAGCGGGTGATAGAGATACCAACTGTCGACAGCATCGGCGTTCTTGTCATCGCCCACATCAGGCAGATAGCGGCGCAGCGTTTTAAGGCGAGAGTCGTAAAACTTTTCCAGCCCGCCTCGAATTTCGGCTGCGAGAGGGTGAGCCTTTTCTTCCCACATGCCCCAATCGTGGATTGCCGAGGCCAGAGAGAGCTGGACCATTGAATCAGGGTACTCTGCCGAAGTGTAGGGGTGGAAATACGTCTCGCCGAAATGACGCTCGCGCGCTTTCGGCGATGTCGCGAGATCGCGCAGCGTGCGCCTGGTGCGGCCAATCCAATCCCGTCGTACCGTTTTGGGCCGGTCCAGATCGCGATAGATCGCGCACATCATATCCAGAAACTGCCACGCGCTTTCAGCCTCCTCGTCTTCGGCCTTGCGACGGACGATCAATCGGGTGTCGTAAAGGACGGTTGGTTTATCCGCGGGCAAGGCCTTGGAAACGTCGCCAGGCTGGGTGGGAGCCAAATAGCCGAGTATAGGCCATTGCCCGCCGACGGCGCTGTCGGGCTTGGTTCCGGTGGCCGCGAAGTAGGGGTTGAGTGCGGTCAGGTTCTGCACGTAGAGCAGCTTGCCCAGGAGGGGGCGGGTGATTTCGAGATAGCACAGGCCGGTATTCAGCTTGCGTTGACTGGCCTCGATCGAGCCTTTTGCAGAGAACGGATCGCCGCCACCACCAAACGGGATGAGATCGCGCGGCAGGTAGGGCAGGTGGATTGTCTGGCTGGGTGTGAATGTGACTTTGTAGGCGAATTGCTCGAGGCCGGTCTTCTCGCCCGAAAGCTCGGCAATAGTGATCCCCAGCTCGCTGCGCGCCTCCCATCGGAGCAGGCAGCCCTTTGCCGATTTGCGGGTGAGAGTGGCACCTTCGACAAAAAGAGGCGTGCGCAAAGCGATGCCACCGCTTTTATCGCGCCGGAGCACCAGCCAAACGTCGGCCCTGTGATGGATCACTTCAAGCCGGAAGCCTCCATGCGTGATCGGCTTGCCCACTCTTTTGCCCCGGGCCAGCGCGTCGCGGGCCTCTAGAGCTTCGAGACTGATCTGGTGCGTGTCCTCAGGCATTACTGCCATCGTCGCGGGCGTGAGGCCGCGCATGGCCGCCATCACGCAGAAAGCGCTGGTCGATACGGTCGATTAGTTCGTCCGCCCCCGATCCTGCCTGTAGGCGGATCAGAGCATCGATCTTCGCCTCAAGGCGGTCGTCGTTCTCCTTGGAACTGGGGGACCCGAGGTATAGGAAATAGGCCAGACCCACGACTTGCCAGAGCAGTTGCAGAAATTCGGACTGCCAGTTCTCGAAAGTGTCTCGCAGCATTTGATCGAGGTATTCGCCCACGACAGCAGCCTGACCATGCTCCTGAGCTTCGGCGACGTAGGAGTGCCACCCGAATATCCAGTGGAGAACAAGCGAACCGATAAAGAAGGCCAGTGTCAGCCAACCATAGGCATATTTGCCAAAAATTCCGCGGCGCCGCGCCTGTTCTTCCTGCTTCTCTTCCGACATGGCGGCCTCCCGTTCAAGGATGTTCAAGCCGGGTTTCGACCCGCATCAGAGAAACGGCGGACCGTCTGGGCTGGGTCAGCATGAAGTGCGTGGCAGCGGCAATGTCCTCGGCTCGCAGCATCTGGTCAGCGTTGATAAGCTCGCGCTGCTTTTCTGGTGGGAACTCAGGATATTGGAAATCAGCGCCGGTAAAACCGGGCTCGATCAACCCAACCTTGATGTCTTTCTCGGCGAGTTCCTTACGCAGCGCGGTGGCGAAGCCCTCGATCCCGCGCTTGGCGGCGACGTAGATGGAACTGCCCCCTTTTTGCGATACCGCGGACATGGAGCCAATCATGACGATGTCACTGCCTGCCTTCATACGCTTTGCGGCTTCCTGAGCGGTAATCAGGTAAGCGGTGAAGTCCACGTCGATCTGGTAGCGTGTTTCTAGCTCGGGCGTATCGCTTACCGCTTGGGCCGGAATGGCCGCGTTGATCACTGCTATGTCGAGGCCGCCAAGGTAGGCGTCCGCGCCCCTGAAGAACCGATCCATGTCGTCGGCTCTTGCCAAGTCAACCTGCACCCCGTCGCCTTCACCTACTTCGCGAATGCGGCTCAGCGCGTCGTCGAGGTGTTCGCTGGTGCGGCCACAAATGAACACTTTGGCCCCGTAGCTTGCCAGCAAGACAGCGATTGCTCGACCGATGCCCGTGGTGCCCCCGGTCACGATCGCGCGGCGTCCTTCAAGGTTGGGCTGAAGGGTATGGGCATCCGAAGCTTTTCTATTTGATGTAACCATTATCCGCGTCCTGTTGAACTTGTCGACGGATTGAAAAGGCGTGACCGGGCAACTGGTTCCCTGCGAGAAACAATGATCAATCTATTGAGATAAAAGTGATTTCCAGTCCGATCAGGAGCGCCACGATTGAACGGATGTCGTTGAAACAGCACCGCGGACGCCGATTGGCAGAGTTGGAGGTTCCTTGGAAAAATGGGCGCGCCTCAGATAGGCGTGGGAAGCGATCAGCGTGCGCTTGTGGGAATTATCCCATTCACAGCGGGTCCCGACGAACGTCGTGAGGAACCTGAGTGAGCTCTTGGCTTTTTGCTGATATGGATGACCTTGCAGCCACTCATGATGAAAAACAGGAGCTTGGCCAACTGCTGAACCGGTTGATGACGTGTCGACCGGCAATAGCGCCCCGGGCGGAGAGGATGGCTGACGCCCTTGATGCTGATCTAGCAAAATGTCACACGCCGCATGCGATTGAGTGGAAGCTTGAGCAGTTTTCGCGCGATTTGCGTGCGTTGTGGCTCCGTTCGGTTGCAGCAGAAACGTCGCTTGTCCTGCGCTCTCCTACGGAGCCGGAAGAAGAGCGTATTTCCAGAAAGCACGACTCCTTTGGCTATGAGAGGGACCTCCAGCCGCATGAACTCGAAGCTCGCTGCGATGCATTCTATGGGCCGGTTCCCAACCAATGGTGGTCAGAACACCTGCTGTTTTCCAGCGGACAGGCTGCGCTATCGACCATATTGCTGTCCTTCCGTTGTTCCCGGCCTTTGCGGGTCCAGCACCTCGGTGGCTACTTCGAGACTCGTCAACTCGTCCAATCGTGTCCATCGCTGTGCCAACTCGTTCACCACGATCCGGACATCGTAATCGCTGAGCCGATAGAGTGCGATGGAGGCTTCCAGCATCATGACAAGCAGCAGATCGTGCGCGCTGCCCACACGGCGAGAGCGGTGCTGATCGACACGACATTGCTGGGTCGTGCCGACGGTATCGATGAGCTGTTGCTCGACCTCGACAACCAGTTCGTTATCCGGCTCGCTTCAGGGCTTAAGCTCCTCCAAGCTGGTCTCGAACTGGCGAACGTCGGCATCGCGGGCGTTCATAGTCAGTCCGCTCCTGTATTGGCCGAGTTTACCGCCTCGTTGAGGGAGATGCGCACTCTATGCGGGTCGGGCCTGCGCTTTGCCGACGTGCTGGCACTTGATGCCCCTTTCGTATTCGATAGCGAGTATACGGATCGCTATGCCAATGCGATCTTCGCGCACAACGCGGCTCTGGCCGACGCCGTAGGGAGACAAAACCGGATATTTGTGCCGCATTTCCATGATGACTCCGCTCCTTACTGCGTGTTTTCCTTACGCAACGGTCGCGAGCAGGATTATGAGCGTTTGGCCGATGTCATTGCCAGCGAGGCAAGAAAGAGGGACATCAATCTCGCCAAAGGTGGAAGTTTCGGGTTTCGGGGTCATCGCTACGAAATTGTGCGGCCGGAAAATGGCGAGCCATTCTTGCGGGTCGCCCTCGGACGGCGGGCTGGCTGGTCCGCGCACAAAACAATGGATCTCTTGGCAGATATCGCAGGGCGTTCGTCGATATGAGGGCGTAAGGCTCGGATATCACGACGACACACTCTGGCCTACAGATAATCGGGCAAGCTGTGCAGATATCTGTACACGTCTGAGAACACCCTCACCTTTGAATTAATAGAGAAACCATTTCCTCAAGCATTTCCAAGGCGGCGTTAATAGAGCGCTGGCGAACCAGCGAACGATCTCCAAAGCCAAAATGGCATTCCCGGGTGACAGTCAGGTTCTCTCTGCCAACTACGGCAATATGCACCAGTCCGGGTTCGTCACGCACACCCGCGGGACCAGCAAACCCGGTGATGGCAATGGCGATGTCGGCATTGCTGTTTGAGAGTGCCCCTCGCGCCATCGCCAAGGCAACTTCACGGCTGACAACGCCAAACATCACAACGAGATTGCCCGGCACCCCCAACATTTCACTTTTCGACTGTGCCGAATAGGTGACGAAACCGCGGTCAAAGGCGCTGCTACAGCCTTCCACATCGGTCAGCAGTGATGCAAGCAACCCTCCTGTACAGCTTTCGGCGGTTGTTACTTTCAGTCCTGCTCTTTCGACGCGCCCGAGCGTATTTTTGGCACAACGTTCGGCATTGGACAGATCGATGGGTAGATCGTCCGTAGACATGATCTACTGCCGGTGGGCCTTTGACTTAGGCATTCGTTGGCCTGTGGTTGCCGCGGCCATCTGGATTTCCCGATCTATCAATGGATACTGCTGGGGGGTAACCGAACTCTGGATCGATGTGGCTGCATGCAGCCGGTCGTTTTCCGTCATGTCGGTGGTTTCCAGATCAAGCGGTTCGGGTTTTGATCTTTCCTTCATGGCGCTCTCCTATGGCATCAAAACCAATAATGCGGCGCCGCCCTTAGTTCCATATTTCATGAATATATCAGATATTTGGAGCCAATTTTCCGTTCAGGTGATTTCGCTACGGGCCTACCCGTCCCTCCGGAAAGGAACGGGAGCCTGCAGGCAACTATGATAACGAAGCTGCGGCACCGGCCCGTCCGGGCCTGAGAACAACCTTCGTCCAAGTGTTCTGCTGTTCCTTGAAGTTGCGATATCCTGTTGGCGCTTCTTCAAGCGGCAGGCGATGGCTAATGAGAAACGTCGTGTCGAGCGTGCCGTCCTCGATCCGCGACAGCAATTCCTTCATGTAACGCTGCACATGGGTTTGACCGGTGCGCAATTGCAGGCCCTTTTCCATCAGCGCGCCCAGCGGAAATTTGTCGGCCAATCCACCATAGACACCCGGAACGGAAACGCGCCCGCCCTTGCGCACGGCCATCAGAGCCTGGCGCAGCGCGCTGGCTCGGTCCGCACCGATACCGATCTTCTGCTTGGCGATATCGAAAATGTTGTCGATCGCAAAACCGTGCGCCTCCATTCCGACTGCATCAATGACCGCATCAACACCAAGTCCGCCGGACATCTCCATCAGTGCCTCCAGCACGTGGGTTTCGCGGAAATTGATCACATCTGCTCCAAGGCCGTGCGCCAGTTCAAGACGATGAGGATAGTGATCTATTGCGATCACCCGCGCCGCGCCCATCGCAAGCGCACATTGCACTGCAAATAGGCCCACCGGTCCACAACCCCAGACAGCAATGGTGTCGTCAGGTTCGATCTGTGCATTCTCTGCCGCCATCCATCCAGTAGGCAGGATATCGGATAGGAACAGCACCTGCTCGTCATCCAGATGATCGGGCACCGCGATGGGGCCAACATCGGAAAACGGTACACGCACAAATTCGGCCTGACCGCCGGAATAGCCTCCGGTCATGTGCGAATACCCGAACATGCCCGACGCTGGGTGGCCGTAGGCTTTCTCTGCAATGTCCTGCTTTTCAACAGGGTTAGAATTGTCGCAGGCGGCAAAGGCATGGCGGCTGCAATGGAAACATTTGCCGCAACTTATGGTGAAGGGTACCACCACGCGCTGTCCCTTTTTTAGCGAAGTAAGCGGCCCGGTATCGACGACCTCGCCCATGAATTCGTGGCCCAAAACGTCGCCCGGCATAACGCCCGGGATCACGCCGTCGTACAAATGAAGATCCGAACCACAAATGGCAGTGGAAGTGACGCGAATGATTGCATCGCGGGGATTGATGATTTCTGGATCATCGACGGTATCGACACGGACATCCTGAGTGCCGTGAAAGGTCAAAGCCCGCATGATGCACTCTCCTGTTTGGTGGTAATATTTTCCGGTTGCGCGCGAGCCTGTCTGGCGGCGCGTGTCTGATCCTGGCGGCGAGCTGATGTAGCGATCTCCCCTGCTTCCATCAGCATCTTGAAGCGACGCAAATCACGGCGTGCCTGGATTTCCGGTTCGCGCCCCTGGAGCTTGGCAAAAAGCCGTCCGAGTTCACCAGCAGGAGGCTTGTACGCTATCCGCACGCTGACGCGCGTCCCGCGTTCGCCCGGCGCGTCTTCAAAAGCTACGCGGCCCTCGGTGTCGATGTCAGAACCTTCGATCGAGCGCCACGCGATCAGCTCATCCGGCTCTTCGCGTGCGATTACCGTCTCGATCTCGACCGTTCGTCCGCCGGGAGCGCGGATGGTCCAAACGTTGTGACCATCGATGCCGACAGGCCGCACGCTCTCCACATTTTCCATGAAGCGCGTGAGATTGGCGAAATCGCGCCAGAACGCGAACAGTTCCTGACGTGGACGGGCGATCGTCACACTGCGGCCACTGACCGCGTATTTGCCGAAGGAGCGGCGTGCCGTGAATCCCGGGGCAGAGTCCGGCTGCCTGTTACGCGATCGGCGTTTTGTTTCCCCGTAAATGCCGATTCCGGCAGCGATAGCCGTCAAAACGATCGTCGTCGCCACTCCGTGTCTACCAACCGTCGCTTGTTGCCTTTTCATCATTCATCTCCGTCACATTGGATGGGCATTGTCGGATGATTCCGCTGACGTGTGCGGTGGCGAGCAGAGTCCTGCCGTGCTGGAACACGCGCTTCTGCTCAGCCAGACGGTGGAGCACGCGGTTAACGTGGACGGGAGTCAGCCCCACGATGTCTGCGATCTCGCGCTGGGTCAGTGGAATCTTGACTGTATCGTCATCGCTCCCAAGCCGACTGCGCAGATCGACGAAAAGCTCCACGATGCGCTCGGTCGCATTCTTGCGGCCAAGGCGGATGATCCACTGCGTCTGCCGTTCCAAATTCTGGAGGATTGCGCCAAGCATGGTCTTAACGCCTCCATCTTGGGGGCGATGCACCTCTGATAATAGAAGGGGAGTGGTGCTCAGAGGAGTGAGCGCCATAACAGCAAGTTCAGCACGGCCAGACAAAAGCCAATGCGGCTCGCAATATTCCCCCGGCAGATAGAGCGCGGTAATTTGGCGCCTGCCATCGTGCAGTGTTTCATACCGGCAGGCCCAGCCGTCCCTTATGCGATAGATGCAATCGCATTGTTCGCCTGCCTTGACGAGATGTTCATACCGCCGAAACTGCCTCAACGAGGATTGTAGAACCGGTGTTGGCATGGGTGCATGTCCCTGCTGCGCTGAACCCGCCTCCCGTGTTGAGCGAATTTACGCCATCTAACTCACTATATAGAAAAGGTTTTCCGGGATTGAGGTGTGCCGTGGATTAAGCACGTCCATCTGTTTGTCGCCCTCTTCGAACGCCTCGCAGCGGTTCGCTCAACTAGGTTAATTAAAAGGATCAAACAGAGCGCGTCATGCCTTTCTCCAATGCGAACCGGCACCCGACGTCGGTCAAAATGAGAGAGGCGATCCAAAATGGCATCACAAGCTGGCACCAGGCCAAATCAGCAAGCCGCGAGGAATGAAGCGGCCAACAAATCCTCCAAATCCGGGGCAAGCGAAGAGGAGAAACGCCAAGCCAATACAGGCAAGTCCGCCGGTGGACGGGCCGAGAAGAGGGACCCGAAAAATAGCGGCTCGGAAAAAGGGACCGGCGCGAGCAAGAGCGCGATTGAAAGTCTCAAGGCAGACCACCGCAAAGCCGAGCAACTTTTTGCCCGCTTCGAAACGGCCGACGACGAAGAGAAGCAGGTGCTGATCAAGCAGGTTTGCAACGCTCTGACTCTCCACACTATGCTGGAGGAAGAAGTCTTCTACCCTGCGTGTCGCGACAAGATGTCGGAAAGCGATCCGTTGAACGAAGCACAAGTCGAGCACGACAGCGCCAAGCTGCTCATCGCAGATCTCATGGCTTTGCAAGAGGACGATCCCTTCCGCGATGCAAAGGTCAAGGTGCTGGCCGAACAGATCAAACATCATGTCTGGGAAGAAGAGGACGGCAAGGACAGCATCTTTGCAAAGGCCGAAGCCAAAGGAGTCGATACTCCCGAACTGGCACACCGGTTGCAGCAGCGCAGGGCTGAACTGGAACAACGCGATGCCCTGCCGGGCGGAAAGCCGGTGGCGATAAATCTCAGAACCGTAAATCAGAAAAAAGAGGAACACGAAACGGCTAGCTATCAACAGCGCGGACACGAACGCGACGATGACGGTGGGGCGCGCCGTGACAGTGGTTCCCGCGGCGAACGTGATGAGGATGGCCGCTTTACCAGCTCGCGTAGCGGCAGCGGGCATGGCGGGTGGTACGGTGATTCCCGCGGCCATTCTCAAGCCGCGCGCAAAGGCTGGGACAACCGCGACTGAACTCCGAGGCACCGCGAACATGCGTGTGGTGCCGAGCAACCAGACTTGGCCACACACAATCGAAACAACCGAAAGGATCAGCTATGTCTTTGGCAAAGATGATCGCGCGTCATCCCAACGTAGAGGGGAACTTCAACGAAACTCTGGCGGACGCAGCGCGCCATGCCTTGCTGTGCGATGCAATCTGCTCGTCTTGCGCGGACGCCTGCGTAGCCGAGCAGATGGACATGCGGCAGTGCGTCCGAACGTGCCTTGATTGCGCCGAAGTATGCCACGCGACAGGACGTATGGCACTTCGTCGCACCGGCCAGAATATCGAAGCGCTCAGGCTCATGCTCGAAACATGTCGGCGGATTTGTGAAATGTGCGCTGACGAGTGCGCGCGGCACGATGCGGGTCACTGCAAGCTGTGCGCCGAGATGTGCCGCGAATGCGCGGCAGATTGCAGACGAGCGATCCCGACCGTCCAGTAATCACCTTCGGCATCCGATCAGAGGCCCTCAAGGAAAGGAACCATTCCCATGCGTCGACTTCTTAAAGGCGCAAGCCGTCTAGCCACTGCAACATTGCTTGCTGCGGCGCTTGGCGCCTGCAATGGCCCGGAAACCGATAACGGCGCTGCAACCGGCCCCGCGACTGATGCTGCTGACGACAGCGCTGCCGCGACCGCAATCCCCGGCACAGGAGCGGCAGCGGATGATGCTTTGCCGCTGACTGGCCAGGCTTTCATTGATGCCATGTCGGCCAGCGATCAGTTTGAGTTGGACAGCGCACGCATAGTCCAGTCCAAGGGGTTTACGGACGAATGGCGGGACTTTGCGCAGATGATGATCCGTGATCACACACAATCCACCAATACGCTTCAAGCTGCGGCCAGCCAAGTCAGAGGAATCAGGCTACGACAAGCGCCGATCTTGACTGACGCCCAGCAAAGTCAGCTCGATGCGCTGCAGGCCTCTGACAGTGATGCAGCGCGTGCGCTTTATGCGCGGCAGCAGTTGGAAGCGCACGAGAAAGCCCATGCTATGCTGACGACTTATGCCAACAGCGGAGATTCCAGACCTTTGATGGACTTTGCCGCAAAGACTGCACCGGTGGTGCAGCGCCATCTCGACATGATCCGCAAGATGCAACGCTGAGAGTCCTTTCGCAATTTCCGACCCTGCCTTTCGACCTCAGAACGAAGGCAGGGTTTGCTGCGAGAACCCCCAGCCGCGCAGCTCGTGGCGGGTCATACGCTCGATGAGAGCTTGCGCGTCCCGAATTGACCAGCGCTGTGCGCTCTCACATTTTGCCAGTTCTTCCCAAGTTACCGGCACGGCTACCGGCGCGCCATCCCGCGATCGGACGCTATATGGCACGACCGCGGTCGCACCGCGTTGGTTGCGCAGCCAATCAATGAAGATGCGTCCCTTGCGCTTAGATTTGCTCATGGTGGCAACAAAGCGTTCGGGCTGGCTCAAGGCCATTGCCTCGGCAAAACGGCGCGCAAAGTCCTTGTGCTCTTCCCATGTATGGCCGGAAGCGAGCGGCACGATTACGTGTATGCCCTTGCCACCCGAAAGCATGGCAAAGCTGACGAGACCCAGATCGGCCAGTCTGTCACTTATATCTCTGGCGGCACGTACGACTGCCTTGAAATCCAGTCCTTCGTCTGGATCAAGGTCAAATATCATGCGGTCCGGTCGCTCGACAGCGTCGGCTGTCGCTGCCCAGGCGTGAAATTCGATTGTTCCCATCTGGACGCACTGAAGCAGCCCCGTCGCATCGCTGACATATAGGTAATCTTCGCTGCCCCCGTCTTTCTCGCGGATGGGAACATGATGCACCGCATCGCCGAATCCGCCCGAATCGTGCTTTTGAAAAAAGCATTTTTTGGCCCTGCCTTGGGGGCATCGCACCAGGCTGACAGGTCGCCCGCCTGCGAAGGGCAGGATCAAAGCTGCAATGGAAGCATAGTAATCGGCCAGATCACCCTTGGTTTCCCCACTACCCGGAAAGATCACACGTTCTCGGTTGGATATGGTCACCTCCGATACTGCATGGGGTGCAGATTGGCGTAATTCGGGGACAACTTCCGCTGCCGCCTTGTCGGCACGAAGGCCAATGTAGCTACCGTGCCGCACGCGACCATCAGCCGTGAACTCTGCAAAGACCACCTCTGCAACGAGTTTTGGGCTTATCCACTGCACCTCTCGAGCATCGGCGCGAGGGACATCGACTGGTGCGGTCTTGCGCGCCAAAGGGGCCATGCGGCGGGCCAGATCTGCCAATGCGTCTTCGTCGAACCCCGTGCCGACCTTGCCCTTGTACGCTAACTTGCCATCTTCCCACTGCGCGAGCAGCAGCGAAGCAAAAGCCCTGCTGCGCGATGCTGAGCGCGTCCAGCCGACGATGACGAACTCTTGCCGGTTGGTGCATTTGACCTTGACCCAAGCCTTGCTGCGCGAACCGCTGTACGGCGCGTCGGCGCGCTTGCTGATGATGCCTTCCTGCCCGGAGCCGCACATGGCGGCGAGCAATTTTTCCCCCGCACCAATGACATGATCGGCCACCCGCACTGGCGGCACCGCGTTGCGCAGGAGCGCCTCCAACCGCTCCTTGCGTTCGATATTCGGCATGGGTGTGATATCCTGGCCTTCCAGCTCCAGCACATCAAAGGCGTGGAATTCCAGTAGGTCGTTCTTTTCCTGGGCGCCATGCCCTCGTTTCAGCACTGCCTGCAACGCAGAAAAACTGGGATTTCCGTCCGCTCCATACGCAACGATTTCGCCGTCGATCAGGCAGGAGGGAAGATCGAGCTGCGCGATTGCTTCTACCAAGGGGGCAAACTTGTCGCTCCAGTCGTGGCCGTTCCGGGTGAAAACTCTTACCTTTGCACCCGCCGCCGCAATAATCGCCCGGTAGCCGTCAAACTTTATCTCGTGGAGCCATCCGTTACCGGTCGGCACCGTATCGACAAGTGTGGCAAGCTGCGGCGAGCGGAACGCCGGAACCTTCCCTTTGGTCTTCGCCTTTGGCTTGGCGGGTTTAGAAACGGGCTTGGCTGCCGCGATTTCCGCCATTGTCCGGCCTGTCAGCACACTAACCAGCTCACGCTCTACCAGTGCATTGCCCTCGCCGGCATAGCTGTCCTGTACTTTGCGCAGCAGCCAATTCTCGCGTTTTTCGCCTGCACGCGGCTTCATGCGCACCAGTAACCATTCGCCCTTCATCCGCATTCCATCTAACGTGAAGTGCAAATGCCCTTTCGCGAGATCGTCAGCGCTCTTGCCCGCTATGGGCGCCCAGGTTCCGCTATCCCAAAGCATGACTGTTCCGCCGCCGTATTCCCCAGCCGGAATGGTCCCTTCGAAATCGGCATACGAAAGGGGATGGTCTTCTGTACGTACCGCCAGCCGCTTGTCATTCGGGTCAAGACTGGGGCCGCGTGTAACAGCCCAGGATTTCAGCACTCCGTCGGCTTCCAGACGGAAATCGAAGTGGAGGCGGCGGGCATCGTGCTTCTGGACGATAAATCGTTCGCCCCTTTCCGACACGCCAAGTTTGCCCGCCGGTTCCGCCGTCTTCGCAAAATCACGCTTGCGGTTGTAGTCGTCGAGGGAGGCGGGCTTCTTCATCGGTCAGGCCGTCTTGCGCTTGCGGAGCTTCGCCGCCTGTGGCTTGACCTTCGATTTTGGCGGCGCTTTGCCGTTGGCAGATTTCGTGCCCCCAACCGACTTCTTAAGGGCGGCCATGAGGTCTATAACGTTGCCGCCCCGCTCAACCGGTTCAGCCACATCTTCCAGTATCTTACGGCCTTTGGCTTTGGCCTTTTTCTCCACCAATGCCTTGAGCGCCTCCACATAGCGGTCTTCGAAAGCGTCCGCTGCAAACGGCGCGGACTTGCGCTCGATCAGCGTGTTGGCAAGGTCCAGCAGTTCGGCATCGGGCTTTTGATCTGGGATATCGGCGAAATATGTCTGGGCACGGCGAACTTCATCCGCATAACGCATGGTTTCAAGGACGAGACCTTTACCGCAAGGTTTAAGGCCTGCCAGCGTCTCGCGCCCCCGCACCGAAAGCTGTCCGAGTCCCACCTTACGCGCTTTGCGCAACGCCTCGCGCAGCACGATGAAAGCCTCGTTTGCCAGATCATCGGCGGGCACCACGTAATAGGGCTTCTCGAAATAGAAAACGTCGATCTCATGCTGGTCTACAAACTGAACAAGTTCGAATGTTTTGCGGCTCTCTATCTTCACCGCCTCGATCTCGTCGTCGTCGAGCAGGACATAATTACCCTTGGCGATCTCATAGCCCTTTACAATGTCGTCGCGGTCGATTGCGCCGATCCCCTGAACCACCTTCTCGTAGGAGACCGGCTTTCCCGAAGGCTCGTGAATCTGCCTAAAACTGATAGAGGCACCAGACTTGGTTGCCGAGTAGATTTCCACGGGGATAGAAACAAGCGCCAGACGAAGCTGGCCCTGCCAGTATGCACGCGCAGCCATGAAACACCCTGCCTTTCAAGGGCTCAACTCGCTGCAGGTCGGGTACGTTCCTTGAACCCTCGTAAGTACGCTACTAGGGCTGGCATTCGGCAAGCGCCAACACAACTCGACCTTGTCGGGTACTGTCGGATACGGACGTTCACATCAACACATGAAAGCGGCGATATCTGGTCGCGTGCTGCCACCTTTGATCGGCTGTGTTGCTGTCGCTGCAAGAACTTAAGGAGGCGATATTTGGAGTCAAAATTTCGACCGTCCGACAAACATCCGACGTACATTCGTCTGCCCCGCAACGCGAGCGCGGCTACACCACCGATCAGAGCCAACGGTACAACAATCTGCAGGCGGTCGAGACGTGCTGCCCCGGCTTCAAACCCAATCCTTTGTCGCCATGCTCATACCAAAGCGCCCAGACCGTCTCGTCCCGGCGCTGGCATTCAACGCGCTGTTGAACCTGTAATGGCCTCGCTTTCGAGATGGATCTGCCGGTCGACGAAACGGCGGATCATGCACTGATCCTGCAAGGCGCAAATTCCACAGGAAGACTTCCGATTGTATAAAGCGTGTTGTTTGGCCGTCGCTGGGCAGCACCTGTCAGCCGGATTTCACCGACATGTTCAAGCAATGCCGAAAGGACCGCTTCCATTTCGAACCGTGCGACCATCTGGCCCAAGCATTGATGGATGCCGAAACCGAAGCCCACGTGGCCGCTGGCATTGCGGGTAATGTCGTAACGCTCCGGATCTGGCCATTGCCGAGGGTCACGGTTTGCAGCGGCGAGAAACAGAACGATCTTCTGTCCTTCAGGGATCGTATCATTGCCGATCTGGACTGCGCGGCTTGTGGTACGGAAGAAGGTCTGGGCAACGCCCGACCAGCGCAAGGTTTCTTCCAGCGCCTTTTTGCCGAGCGTGGGATCTGCCCGCAATTTCTGCCATTCATCAGGGTTTGATCCCATCGCATAGATCAGCGCGGCGATGCCGTTGACCGTCGTATCCACCCCGGCTGTCAGGAAGGATCGAACAAGGCGCTCTGCTTCTTCCTGCGTGCAATCACCCCTGTCGGCTGCGGCATAGACATCGGCTGCCCAACCCGGTCCCTTCAGGTTCTCGCGCTTGCAGGCTTCTGCGACCCACGCTGTTGCCTGCTCCGCCGAGGCGAGGCTTTCCGCCAGAAGGGCGTTGCGCGGGCCGAAGGCGTTAAACGCGGTCATGGCATAGGGCAGCAGATTCTCGCGGCCTTCGTCACGCAGGCCAATCATGTCAGGAAAGACACTCAGCGGAAATGCTTCGGCCAATTCGGTCACGGCGTCGAAGGAACCATTGCCTGCCAGCGCTGCAACGAGCGATGCCGCCTTTTCCTTCCATTCCGGCAGCCGCGCCTTGAGAGCCGGCAAAGCGGCCACCTTGTTCATCAGGCCTCGCGTGCGATTGTGCACAGGCGGATCGGTTTCCAGCAGGAGCGATGGCGGCCGCCACGGTTCTTCGTGTGCGAAATCAGACAGGCCGACGCCGCGTGAAGAGACGAATGTTTCCCAATCATGCAGCGCAGTGCGCACTTCGGCAAAGCGGGCCATGCCGTAACAGTTGTAGCGCGAAAGCCAGAAGATCGGCCCCAGTTCCCGAAGCATTTCGTGATGCGGAAATGGGTCAGCCAACACGGTGGCCGCATAAGGATCAAAATCTGTTTCGGGGATTGTCACGGCATTTTCACCCTTGATTGGCCAACGCTTGCCTCAGGCCGGGCGGCGTGACGATGAGGGCAAGGATAGCACCATAGATGACCTTGAACGCAAGTGCCGTCGCGGCTGACAATTCTGTTATGCTCCACGGCAATGATAATGTGACGCCCACGGCAATGATGAGGAGCGCGACCAGAGCAGTTCCACCCGCTGCGGAAAGTATGGCCAGCACAACCGCACGGGCCAGCAGGTTGACAGGGAGCCAGTTGCGCGGGCCATTGCCTGCAATCTTGCCAGCGCGGATGGCTTTGGCGGTCAAGGCACCGGGAACCAGCGTGCTCATCAGCGCGATCATGAAGCTTTGCGGCAGGAAGTCGAAGACCCAGTTGCCCATGCCCCAGACCGGAACCGGGTCGACGCCACCGAATACCAGCCAGAAGAACAGGGCGGACAGCACGGAATTGATCACGATGCTGACGCCGGTTTCGCGCCTGATGTAGGTCGTAT
The DNA here is from genome assembly GCF_049240505.1 of Novosphingobium sp. Classification (GTDB taxonomy): domain Bacteria; phylum Pseudomonadota; class Alphaproteobacteria; order Sphingomonadales; family Sphingomonadaceae; genus Novosphingobium. The sequence continues at coordinate 8,488 of NZ_JBMLSM010000153.1, read as the reverse complement.
GGTCCATGCCGAAGTCCTTGGGGGATATCAGTTGCCGTGTCCGGCAGCGCGGCTGCCGAGGCTGAAATGTCCGGGGCCTGCCACCGAGAAGTAGAGGAACACGAAGCAGAACAGGATGGCCAGGTCACCGCCGTTCACGACGGGGAAAATGCCCATCGGTTTGCCGACGTTGCTGCCGAGATGGATGAGGAAATAGGCCACCGCCATCTGCCCGCTGAGAACGAATGCGACCGGGCGCGTGAAGACGCCCAGCACTATCGCGAGACCGCCGAAAGTTTCGAGTACGCCGCCGATACCGGCAAGCGTGAACAGTTCGAACGGTCCCGGATGGTGCCCCGCGCCAGGGAACTTGAACAGCTTTTGCAAACCATGCTGCATGTAGAGCAGCCCGGTCATGATCCGCAGAATACCCAGCATGTAAGGGGCATAGCGATCAGCGTCCGTCGTCGGCATGGCTTCTCCCTCGATCTTGTTGCGGTCAGGCTGCGGCGGGCTGTTCCGTTTTCAGCAATGCCTCGATCTTGCGGCGGACTTTCACGGCTGGCGCATCGGACCGTACCAGCAATTCGCGCTGGCGCAGTGCGGCCTCGTCAAGCTCGCGCTCGACCGCCTCGATGGCATCGACATCCTGCTGCCGGATCTTGCAGTCGGATTCATACTGGAACGCATCGAGTTCTTCGCTGTCGAGCCGGAAGTTGCGGGTTGCGAAACCGAAGTAGTGGGTGGTGTTCTCGGTTTCGGGCGTGATGCCGTGGAGAATGTAAAGCGCCCCCAGTTCCGGCGGAACTTCTTCGCTGCCGTTGACCGCCAGCGTGACGGGCAGGCTGGTGCGAATGAATTCGGGACCATAATAGTCGGTCAGCGAAAGGAAGTCTGACAGCCCTTCGAACCGTGCCTGAGGGCCGAAGACCAGTTCGTGAAACGGCGTGAACGGCACCTTGCCGGTGCGTGAGACGCGATAGCTGGCCTGCCGTTCCTCTTCGGTGATCGGCGGATTCCGCATCGCATCGCCACCGCCGATGTGGTGGTGGACATAGGGTAGATGGGTAAGGTCCATCAGGTTGTCGACAAGGAGCTGGCTGCGCCCCTTGAGGTGGAAGTAGTTGGCCGAGCTATAGCGCCAGCCCGGCTGTTCCAGCCCGAAATCCTCATACGGCGGGATCAGCGCCGGATCGCATTTGTCCGCATCGCCCATCCAGATCCAGCACAGCTGCCCCCGCTCGACCAAGGTGTAGGTCGGCTGGCAGAAGCCCGCAGCGGTTCCCTGCGAAGGGATTTCGCTGCACTTGCCATCGGCTTCGAACACGAAACCGTGGTAGCCGCAGACCAGCGCATCGCCGCGTACTTTGCCCTGTGCCAGCGGGAAGTAGCGATGCGGACAAAGGCCGTACATCGCAACGGGTTGACCGTCTTCCTTGCGATACAAGGCGACCGGCAGGCCGAGCAGCTTGCGCTCGATCGGATTGCGCGAAATTTCGGACGCGAAGGCAGCGATATACCACCGGTTGCGCACGATCGAACTGGGCGTGCTGAACGGATACATTTCGGGTTTCCTCAGAACTTGTCGAGATCGTTGGCGACAACCACGGGGCCGGGATAGGTGGTCCGAATGTCTTTCATGTAGCGCATCACATCGATGCTGGCGGGGTTGTCGCCCGCGAGATGCGTGATAACCACCGATTTGGCTCCGGCTGTCTGGGCGAGCTTGCCAACATCGACCGGAGTAAGGTGGTGCGTGCTCAGATGCTCCACGACATTACGGATCTGCTCTGCCTTCACGTTGGGCGAATTGCTGCGGACGGCAGATACGGTTGCATCAAGATCGATCATTTCGGTAACCAGAAGATCGACGCCTTTGGCAAGCTCCTCGACCGCTTTGCTGGGGCCGGTATCGCCAGTGTAGACGATTGAGCGATCGGCAAGGTCGAAGCGGTAGGACACCGACTTGAAGCGCTTGTCCATGTCGCTGCCTGGGGCATAATCGTAGTGCGAGTTCTGCCGGACCTTGACCGTCATCGGGCCGACAGGAAGCGATTGGCCGTCAACCACTTCGATCACTTCGACAGTTCCGGCCGGATCGTCATAGCCTTCACCGGGAAGGCCATAGCCAACGATGCTTGCAGGCTTCATCGAGCTGACGATACCCGCAACGAGATCACGGGTGCCCGGAGGCCCATAGATGGCGACCTTTCCGGGTACGCGCGTTTGCAACCGCAGCCCCAGAAAAGCCCCCAGACCGCCGGTATGATCAAAATGCAGGTGCGAGAAGAATACGGCTTTGACCTGCCCAAGGCGGATGCCGACCTTGGCCATCTGCTGCACCGCGCCGTCACCGGAATCGATCAGGTAGGCATCGCCACCAACGAGCAGGGCGTTGGCAGGTTGCGAGCGCGTTGTGCTCGACACTGGTCCGCCATGCGTACCCAGCGTGATGAAGCGATTGACCGGGGCAGAGGACGCGGGCGACTGCGTTGCAGGAGCCTGCGCCGCGAGGGGGGCTGCCATCGACAAGGCCGCGAGCATCGTGGTGGCGGCAAAAGCCAGACGCGGTTTCAGGGCTGACTTCTTCACATTCACTCTCCGATTTTCAGATTGAGCAGGCTGGCGGCATTCAGCCCCAGCACTTTCGCGCGTGCATCTTCGTGCAGTTGATCGAGAAAGCCGACCGGATCAGGTTCCGCCATGTCGAACGGGTAATCGCTGCCCATGCAGACATGATCGGCGCCATAGGTGGCGACGAGGTAATCAAGCTGGCTACGGTCGAACACCAGTGAATCGAACCACAGTTGTTTCAGATAGCTCGAAGGCTCGCGGGTGATATGCTGACGGCAATCCTCGCGCGCCCGGAAGGCATGATCCATGCGGCCACTGTATGCGGGGAGATAACCGCCGCCGTGCGCAACGCACAGCTTCAGCCCCGGATGCGCATCAAGCACACCGCCAAAGATCAGATGGCTGAGCGCAATCGTGGATTCCAGCGGATTGCCGATGAGGTTGTTGAGATAATGATCTGACAGTCGTTCGCCCTGTGTGAAGCCCAAGGGGTGCATGAACAGCAGCACGCCCAGGTCTTCGGCCGCGGCGAAGAACGGGCGCAGCGCAGGGTCAGACAGGTCGCGGCCGCCGACATTCGTTCCGATCTCGATACCGCGCAGACCACAGTCGTTAACAGCGCGGCGCATCTCCGCGATGGCCATCTCGGTGTCCTGCAGCGGCACCGTGCCGATACCCACAAGCCGTTCCGGCACCGATGCGACAGCCTCGGCTATGGCATCATTGACCATGACCGACAGTTCGCGCCCCAGTTCCGGCGCGGCGAAATAGTAGTATTGCCCCGGGTTCGGGCTGATGGCCTGCACATCGACGCCAAGCCGGTCCATGTCCTCGATCCGTTCGGCCACGCCGTTGAGGCGTGACCCGATCTGGGCGAACATGCGGCCGTTGACCGCATCGGATGCCGGGCACGAGAACGGCAGACCGCGCGGAAGCTGTGGCATGTCCTGCCGGATACGGGCTTCGGCGGCGGCGACATTGAGGTGGGCGTGGATATCCACCACCAGATGCTGCCCCCGCGCCCGCACCGTAATCGCTGAGGCTTGGCTATCGTGTGCGCAGGCCATCGTGGATCAGGCCTGTTCCTTGACAGGCAACGGCCCCCAGGTCCAGTTGCGACCGCCCGTTTCTTCAGGAACGATGAGGTTGCGCTGACGGCCAAGGCCGGTCACCTCGCCCACCATCACGTCGCCCGGGCGCATCCAGCGGTTGCCGTGGAACGCGCCGTTGCCCGGAGGCGAACCGGTCGACAGCAGATCGCCAGGTGCAAGCCGGATACGTTCGGAGGCATAGGACAGGATCTGTTCGGGCGTGAAGATCATGTCGGTTACCGGCCAATCCTGCATCACCTGGCCGCTAAGGCTCAGCTTGATGCGGATATCCTCGAACTTCACGAACTGCTTGGGCACGATGAACGGCCCCAGCACCTTGAAGTTGGGTTGGTGCTTGCTCACCCAGTCGAACTGGAAGCGCACATCGGTACGGCGGAATTCATCCACGGTGCCGATGTCATTGATGGCGACATATCCGGCGATCAGGTCGCCCGCCTCGTCCGGCTTGACGTAGCGGCCCGTCTTGCCGACGATCACGCCCAATTCCATTTCCCAGTCGGGATGCTCGCCAATCAGCGGCAGCGGCACATCGTCGTTGGCCCCACAAAGCGAGGAATGAAGCCCCGTCCAGAAGAACGGCATCCCCTCACGTGCGCGGCGATCAACCTCCAGAAGGTTGCGCTGGAAGAAGTCCTCGTCGCTTTCGCCCGGCTTGCGGTTGTGCTGATTGAACTTGTTGTGCGTCATCATCTCGGCAACGTGCTGGCGGTAGTTCGAACCGGCAAACAGCATGTTGGGGTGTGATACGCAGGGCAGCGCGTGGAGCTTGGCAAATTCGAACTGCGGCCCTTCGCGGCGTGCGGCGATATCCACAAGCGCGTCGAAAGCGCGGTCCCATTCGTCGAAGATGGCGTGGGTGTCATACCAGCGCGAAGAAAGGTCGAGCACGGTGCCATCGGGCAGGACCAGGCCGGGAAACGGCTTGCCACCATCGGCGGAATAGGTGCCGATGCCGAACGAGCCTGTGGCGAGGCCGGTGGCGGGATCAAACTGGGTCATGGATTGGCCTCCTTGAGGGAAAGTGCATTCAGGCGAAGTACCGGGTCGGCTCGTCGTCGGACCACTCGTCCATGACCACCTGCGAGATGTCGTGGATGTTCGTGCCGTGGTCCTTGCGGAACAGGTCGGTGTCCGAGAATGTTTCGAACCGCGCACCATCCGGCGCACGCCACACGTCGAACACGTGGCTGCCGTGGGGATGGCGGCCAACGCCCCAGATCGATTCATAGGCCTTCGAGCCGAGGTAACGATGCGTGCGCTGCTGTGCCTCGAAATCCTGCGCTTCGAACGAGATATGGTGGCACCCCCCACGTTCGTCCTGCATGAAGGCGACGACGTGGTGATCGACGTATTCCTCGCCGCGATCCATGCGGAAGAAGCCGACGATCTGCGCCTGCGGCTGGCCCGGAATGTGATAGATGTCGCTGCCGACAAGGCCCAGATTCCGGGCATACCATTCGGTGCTTGCGTGGAAGCTTTTCACGAACAGACCGATGTGCCCAATCCGCCAGAGCCGCGCAGGCCCGCGTTCGCGCCCGTACTGATTGCGGCCAAAGCGCCGCTTTTCGAATGGCGTGTTGAGCAGCAGTTCGGGATAAGCGTCTCCTGCGTCCCCGCGCATAACGCCGTGGACAAGCATCACCGTGTTGCCGTCCGGGTCGATCAGTGAAACGCTTTTGCCGCCGCCCGGCAGGTCGAGGTCTTCGACGGCGCTCGCGCCGAGGTCCGTGACTGCCTCATCCAGGGATGCGGCGTCATCGACTTCGAACCCCAATCCGATGAACTTGTCGCTGTCGCCCTTGATCGCGACATACGCGCATTGGTCGCCGCCACGGGTGCGCATGACGAGGCGGTCTGGGGTACGCTCTGCGGTGACCAGGCCAAAATCGGTGCCGAACCGCTCCTGCTCGTCGAGGTCGCAAACCTGAAAGCGAACGTGATGAAGTGCCTTGAGGCGCATAGTCTGTAGTCTCCGAAAATTAGGCTTCAGGCTGTTCGGCCTTGATCATGGCGGCAAGCACGCGGCGGGCACGCACCGCTGCTTCGTCCATCGGCAGCAGCGCAGGGCGATGGGCGAACAAGTCGTTGGATTGCATCCGTGAGCGCACCGCGCGGATCATCGGTTCGTCTTCGTTCTCGAACGCATTCTGGGTGCCGTAGTGCAGCATCCCGGACACCTGATCGTTGCCGTGCTGGCGGTTGCGGCCCGCGGCCCAGAAGTAGTGCGTCGAATCCTCGGTTTCGGGCGTCAGGAGATGGACTGACGGTATCTTCGGCCCGCCATCGCTCTCATCGGTGTACATTCCGACATCGAGGGCCAGATTGGACGGTGCATGCCAGTGCATGTGGGCGTGCATGTCAGCCGTGGTTGCATCGCTGGTCCACAGGATCTGGAACAGTCCGCTGACCGGCTCGTCCTTGATGTCATTGTACGAACTGACCACCTGGCCGACCTGTTCGGCCCGAAAAGTCGTGCGTTCCGAATTGCCCTGAGATGCCAAAAGCGGATGGAGAAACTCGACGTGGGTCAGGTCGAGCAGGTTGTCGATGACCATTTCGTAGTTCGAACTGACGTGCAGGCTGCCGTGAACCCACGAATAGGCTGCGTCCTCCATTCTGGTGAGAGGCGGAAGCGCAGATTCATCGGCAAGATCGGCATCGCCCATCCAGATCCAGATCATGCCATAGCGACAGGTCAGCGGATAATTGCGGACGGCCAGCGCAGTCGTGATCGCCCCCTTACCGTGAGGATTTCTGACGCAGGCGCCCGATGCGTCGAATTCAAGGCCGTGGTAAGGACAGATGATCCGGTCACCGGCGATTTTACCGAGGCTCAACGGCGCAAACCGGTGGGGGCAGGCATCTCGCAACGCGTGGGCGGTTCTATCGGCGGTGCGATACAGGACCACATGTTCGCCGAGCAGCGTTTTCGCCAAGGGTGCTTCCCCCAGCTCGTGATCCCAGCTCGCCGCATACCAGGCGTTCTTTACGAACGGCATCGCATCTCTCCAAACGTCCCCCTGCGCCATTGTTGCGGCAGCACTGCTGCCCGCTGGGGCGCCAGTCCTGCCAGCAGGTCGCCTCAGCTTCTGCGAGACGCAGCTTGATTTGGAAAATGAATTGACCGAATAAGAGTTATCCGAAATCGTAATTCCACGAGCTGCTTCGATGCGTTTTGAAGGCTTGGATCTCAATCTTCTCGTAGCATTCGATATGCTGCTGGAGTGTCGCAGCACCACCGAAGCTGCGCGGCGGCTCAACATGAGCCAGCCCACGGTAAGTTCTGCGCTGGGAAGGCTGCGAGACTATTTCGGTGACGACCTTCTGGTAAACGTCGGGCGGGAAATGGTGCCAACGCCACTGGCAGAAGAACTGGCGCCCGCCATAAGCGAACTGCTCAACATTGCGCGGTTCAGGATCATCCAGAACGACGAATTCGACCCCGCAGTTTCGCGCCGAAGGTTCAAACTGCTGGCTTCGGACTATGTTTTCGACGTCTTGCTGGCGAAGGCTTTGGTGAAGGCGGCGCGAATTGCGCCGGGCATCACGTTCGAGATCAGTGCAATAGGGCCGCAAGGCGCACGCCTCTTCCAGAAAGGCGACATCGATCTGATGATCACCGTCTCGCGGTTCTGCTTTGACGGCTTTCCAGTTGAACCGTTATTTACCGACGAGGACGCCGTAATCTGCTGGAATCAGGGAAAATATGCGGATGGGATAGACGAGGCAGCGTTCCTGTCAGCAGATTTCGCTGTAGCAATATTTGGTGAAGAGCGACGGCCTTCCGTTTCCGACCTGCATTTTGCGGATGTGGGATTATCGCTCCACGCATCGCTTCATGTGCCGAGCTTTTCTGCCATGCCCGGTGCCGTTTGCGGCACAGATCGTATCGCCGTGATGCACCTGCGCCATGCCCGCTTTTTCGAGAGTATGTATCCCCTCGTCAGCCATCCGGTGCCGGTTGGTGGTGCGCAAGTGAGCGAGATCATGCAGTGGCATCCCCTTCGGCGAAAAGATGCTGGCGTGCGTTGGCTCCGGCAATTGCTGCAGGGCGAGGCCGCGGCTTTCGATGCAGTTTGAAGGGTATGATAATTTGATTTCGTAATTGTAGAAATTCAAGCAATCCATTTTCATAATTAAACAGTTCCGCGCATCTTCCCCGCAACAAAATCTGGGGAGGTTCCTTATGCGATCTTATCTTCTTGCCACATCTGCGCTTGCCTTGTTCACACTCGCTCCGGCTGGCCATGCGCAGGACACCAGTGCGCAAGCACCGCAACAGGAAGGCCTCGGCGAAATCATCGTTACAGCGCAGCGCCGGGCAGAGTCACTGCAGAAAGCAGCCGTTGCTGTTACCGCAGTGACCGGCGATGCCCTGATCACCCAAGGCGTTACCGATGCGACCCGGCTTAACCAGGTGGCGCCGGCCCTGTTCGTAACCAACGGCGGCGGCTCCAATACCGGCTTCTTCGTTCGCGGCGTCGGCAATTTCACCAACAACGGCTACACCGCACCTGCGGTCGCGTTCAACATCGACGATGTTTACGTCGGACGCCCATCGTCCACGATCGCATCGTTCCTCGATCTCAACCGCGTCGAAGTGCTGAAGGGGCCGCAGGGCACGCTCTATGGGCGCAATGCCACGGGCGGCGCCGTAAACGTCATTCCGAACAAGCCGAAGCTGGGCGTGTTTGAAGGCAATGTGGCGGGGCAGTACGGAAACTATGACGCTTATGAACTGACCGGCGTGATCAATGCCCCGCTCGGTGACCGCGTGGCGCTTCGTCTCGCTGCGGTCAAAAGTGCGCGAGATGGGTATTTTG
>NZ_JBMLSM010000152.1:0-5347 GCF_049240505.1 Novosphingobium sp. | reverse complement strand
TTGTCCCCGCGAACGGGAAAGGACCGTAGAGCATGGCACGCAAGAAGATCGCGCTTATCGGCGCAGGCAATATCGGGGGCACGCTCGCCCACCTCGCAGCCCAGAAGGAACTGGGCGATATCGTCCTGTTCGACGTGGTGGAAGGCGTGCCGCAGGGCAAGGCGCTCGATTTGTCGCAGTGCGGCCCGGTCGAAGGCTTCGACGCCAAGATCACCGGCACCAACGATTATGCCGATATTGCCGGTGCAGACGTGATCATCGTAACCGCCGGTGTCGCCCGCAAGCCCGGCATGAGCCGTGACGACCTGCTGGGCATCAACCTGAAGGTGATGAAGTCGGTGGGCGAAGGCATTGCCGCAAACGCGCCCGACGCATTCGTCATCTGCATCACCAACCCGCTCGACGCGATGGTGTGGGCACTGCGCGAATTCTCCGGCCTGCCCGCCAACAAGGTTGTCGGCATGGCTGGCGTGCTCGATTCGGCCCGCTTCAGCACCTTCCTTGCATGGGAATTCGGCGTTTCGATCCGCGACGTGAACACCTTCGTTCTCGGCGGTCATGGCGATACGATGGTTCCGGTCACGCAGTATTCGACTGTCAACGGCATCCCCGTTCCTGATCTGGTCAAGATGGGCCTGTCCACGCAGGAAAACATCGACGCCATCGTGCAGCGCACCCGTTCGGGCGGCGGCGAAATCGTCGGCCTGCTCAAGACCGGCTCGGCATTCTATGCACCTGCAGCTTCGGGCATTGCGATGGCCGAAGCTTACCTCAACGACCAGAAGCGCATCCTGCCATGCGCCGCCTACGTCGATGGCCAGTATGGCGTTGACGGCCTCTATGTCGGTGTGCCCGTCATGATCGGTGCGAACGGCGTGGAAAAGGTGATCGAGATCGAACTCGACGATGAAGCCAAGGGCAACCTTCAAGTTTCGGTCGATGCGGTCAAGGAACTGCTGGACGCCTGCAAGGGCATCGATCCTTCGCTGGCGTGACCCGCCCTGATCGCCCGGTTTTGCAGCGCCTGATCGCATCGATCATGGCAGTTGCCGCACTGGTGGCCGGTCCTGCTTATGCAGTGGCCGCCACCGGCGACGGCAGTGCTGCAACTTATCCGGGTGATCAGATCCTGTCCTCGTTCCGCGCCGCCTGCAGCAGCTTTGCCGATTTCGGCACCGCGCGCGACAGTGCAGTGGCACAAGGCTGGGTCGAAATACCCGTAGACGATTCCACGCCCGGCGGGCGGCTTGTCCGCTTTGGCGAAGACATGGCAGGCAAGGCCGAGGGCATGACCATGCTCAAGGGCAGTCTGCTGCGGCGTGAACTGGCTGGGCGTGAGCTTTTCCTGGCCTTTTCCGGCGCAAAGACAGAAGGCGTTACGGCCAAGGGCTGCCGGATGTACGACTTTACCGCGCAGCAACCGCTGTCAGCACAAGTGCTGGTTGCGTTCATGGGCCGCGCGCCCGAAGACATGAAAGAGCCGATTGCAGGGTTCACGATCGCAACGTGGAATCCCGGCATGGCAACCGGCCAGAATGAATTTGAAGCCGCGCATCTGGCGCAAGGAACAACGTTGCCGATGGCCATGCCGATTTCCGGTGTGATGCTGAAGGCGCAAACTTTGGAGATCGACAAGCCATGAGCATTCTCGTCGACAAGAACACGAAGGTCATCACGCAGGGCATGACCGGCAAGACCGGCAGCTTCCACACGCAGGCAGCGCTGGATTACGGCACGCAGATGGTTGGTGGCGTGACCCCCGGCAAGGGCGGCACCGATCATATCGGCCTGCCCCAGTTCAACACCGTGGCAGAAGCCAAGGCCGCGACCGGTGCGACCGCATCGTGCATCTACGTGCCGCCTTCGGGCTGCGCCGATGCCATCCTCGAAGCGATCGACGCCGAGATGGAACTGATCGTGGCGATCACCGAAGGCGTTCCGGTGCTGGACATGGTGAAGGTAAAGCGCGCCCTTTCGGGTTCGAAGAGCCGCCTGATCGGTCCGAACTGCCCCGGCGTGCTGACGCCGAACCAGTGCAAAATCGGCATCATGCCGGGTTCGATCTTCAAGGAAGGTTCGGTCGGCGTAGTTTCGCGTTCGGGCACGCTGACCTATGAAGCGGTTTTCCAGACCTCGGCCATCGGCCTTGGCCAGACCACGGCTGTCGGCATCGGCGGTGACCCGGTGAACGGCACCAACTTCATCGACGTGCTGGAACTGTTCCTGGCGGACGACGCCACCAAGTCGATCATCATGATCGGCGAAATCGGCGGCGACGCCGAAGAACAGGCCGCGCAGTTCCTGATCGACGAGGCCAAGCGTGGCCGCAAGAAGCCGATGGCCGGCTTCATCGCAGGCCGCACGGCACCTCCGGGCCGCCGCATGGGCCACGCTGGCGCCATCGTTTCGGGCGGCAAGGGCGATGCGGAAAGCAAGATCGCAGCGATGGAAGCCGCTGGCATCAAGGTTTCGTCCTCGCCTTCGCTGCTGGGTGAAACGCTGGCCGAAGTGTTGAAAGAGCGCGTCTGAGGCCAAAATCTTGTGCGTCCCCGCGAAGGCGGGGACCTCAGGAGGTTTACGGAACATCAGCGTAAAGCGACTGAGGCCCCCGCCTTCGCGGGGGAGCAGTAGTTTTTGAGGCTAGGTTTTGAACGAATGAAGCCCGGCTACGTCTACATACTGACGAACAAGCCGGGTGGAGTTTTGTATATCGGTGTTACGAGCGACCTTTCACAGAGGGTTGCTCAACATCGAAGCCGAGCGGTTCCGGGTTTTACCCGTGATTACAACTGCGAACGGCTCGTCTGGTGTAAGAGGTTCGACTGCATCCACGATGCGCGGACGTTCGAGCACCGGATGAAGAAGTGGAACCGGGCGTGGAAGGTCGCTCGGATCGAAGAACGGAACCCGGAATGGCGGGATCTGTTCGAAGATGGCCTGATGCCTTGAGCGGCTCTCTTTTGAGGTCGCTTTAGGCCGACTGAGGCCCCCGCCTTCGCGGGGGTGCGGTTGCTTTTTTATCGGGTGATTTGCGTTTTGTCCGAAGCCCCCATCCTCCCCGGGGGGACAAGGAGTTGGTAATGGGTTCTGAACTGCACGATTTTGATGTCGACCCTTCGCAGGAAGGTCCGCAACCCGGCCCTTCCTGGGCCAGCAAGCGGTGGCCGATCACCGACGCGGCTGCGGGCGACGATCTAACTCAGGCGATGGATCCGATGGCGCTCAAGCTCGCTATCGGAAAGTCCGCGAAAAAGGCTGGCGCGCCGCTGGATGAAGCCGCGCTGCAGCAGGCCGCGATGGATTCTATCCGCGCGATGACGCTGATCCGCACCTATCGCGTGCGCGGCCACCTTGCCGCCGACCTTGATCCGCTGGGCCTTGCCCGTCAGAAGCTGCCTGCCGACATCTCGCCCGAATATCACGGTTTCACCGCCGCAGATGCCAAGCGCAAGATCTACATCGGCGGCGTGCTGGGCCTTGAATGGGCCACTCTGGAAGAACTCGTTGCCATCCTGCGCGCGAACTATTGCGGGCATATCGGCTTTGAATACATGCACATCGCCGACGTGGAGGAGCGCCGCTTCATCCAGGATCGCATTGAAGGCGGTGACAAGTCGGTGGACTTCACCCCCAACGGCAAGAAGGCGATCCTCGCCGCCGTGGTGCGTGGTGAGCAGTACGAGAAGTTTCTCGGCAAGAAGTACGTCGGCACCAAGCGCTTTGGTCTGGATGGCGGCGAATCGATGATTCCGGCACTGGAAGCCGTGATCAAGTATGGCGGCCAGCTTGGCGTGCGCGAGATCGTCTATGGCATGGCCCACCGTGGCCGCCTGAACGTGCTGGCGAACGTGATGGCCAAGCCGTACCGCGTGATCTTCCACGAATTTTCGGGCGGCACCGCCAACCCCGAAGACGTGGGTGGGTCGGGCGACGTGAAGTATCACCTCGGCACCAGCACCGACCGCGAATTCGACGGAACGAAGGTTCACATGAGCCTTGTGCCGAACCCGTCGCACCTTGAAACGGTGGACCCCATCGTGCTGGGCAAGGTCCGCGCGCAGCAGGTTTTCCGCGACGATATCGGCGATGACGTTGGTCCCAATGCCCGCCACAAGCAGGTGCTGCCCGTGCTGATCCACGGCGATGCCGCCTTTGCCGGGCAAGGCATCGTGTGGGAATGCTTCGGCCTTTCGGGCGTGCGCGGGTACAACACCGGCGGTTGCATCCACTTCATCATCAACAACCAGATCGGCTTCACCACCAGCCCGCAGTTCTCGCGCGGGTCGCCGTACCCTTCGGACGTGGCCAAGGGCGTTCAGGCGCCGATCCTGCACGTCAACGGTGACGATCCCGAAGCCGTGACCTTCGCCTGCAAGATGGCGATCGATTACCGCCAGAAGTTCGGCCGCGATATCGTGGTCGACATGTGGTGCTATCGCCGCTTTGGCCACAACGAGGGCGACGAGCCTTCGTTCACGCAGCCGCTGATGTATGCGAAGATCCGCCAGCATCCGGGCGTGAGCGATATCTATGCCAAGCGGCTCGTGGCCGATGGCGTGATCGACGCCAACTACAAGGGCGAAATCGAGAGCCACTTCACCGCGACGCTGGAAACCGAGTTCGAAGCTTCGAAGGGCTACAAGGCGAACGAAGCCGACTGGTTTGGCGGTCGCTGGTCGGGGCTGAACAAGCCTGCCGATCCGGTCACTGCACGCCGCAACGTGGCCACAGGCATCGATCAGAAGCTGTTCGACAGCCTTGGCCGCACGCTGACCACGGTTCCCGATGACCTTACCGTCCACAAGACGCTGGGCCGCGTGATCGATGCCAAGCGCGAGATGTTCACCAGCGGACAGGGCTTTGACTGGGCCACCGGTGAAGCGCTGGCATTCGGCAGCCTTGTAACCGAAGGCTATGGCGTGCGTCTTTCCGGGCAGGACTGCGGACGCGGCACATTCAGCCAGCGCCATGCGGTGTGGGTCGATCAGAAGGACGAACGCAAGTTCGTGCCGCTGAAGACGCTGCCGCACGGCACGTTCGAAGTGCTGGATTCGACGCTTTCGGAATATGGCGTGCTGGGCTTCGAATATGGCTATGCCAGCGCGGACCCGAAGAGCCTGGTGCTGTGGGAAGCGCAGTTCGGCGACTTTGCCAACGGCGCGCAGATCGTGATCGATCAGTACATTGCCGCATCCGAAGCCAAGTGGCTGCGCGCCAATGGCCTCGTCATGCTGCTGCCACATGGGTACGAAGGCCAGGGGCCGGAACACTCTTCGGCACGGCCAGAGCGGTTCCTGCAGCTTTGCGCCGAAGACAACATCCAGGTGTGCAACATCACCACGCCGGC
>NZ_JBMLSM010000151.1:0-3310 GCF_049240505.1 Novosphingobium sp. | reverse complement strand
CGGTGAGGTAGATGTGCGGGATCGTCTGCTTCGCCTCGGTCAGGCGGCGCGCGATGGTCTTGCGCACGTTGTTGAGCTTCTGCGCTTCGTAGGGGATGCCGAAATCCGGCACCGCTGCAGCGACAGGAGTGGGCGCAGCAGCCGGGGCTGCGGCAGGAGCCGCTGCTGCGGAAGGAGCAGGCTTGGCACCTTCAACGTCGGCACGAACGATGCGCCCGTTGGGGCCTGAACCGGCGACGCCGGCGAGATCGATGCCTTTGTCTGCCGCGATACGTTTGGCAAGCGGGCTGGCGATGACGCGATCACCCTTTGCCGCAGGGGCAGCAGCAACAGGGGCCGCTGCGGGAGCTGGAGACGCAACCGGGGTTGCTTCAGCCTTGGCGGCAGGTGCAGGCTCAGCCGCTTTGGGCGCAGGCGCAGCAGCAGGAGCGCTCGCGTCTTCGTCCTCACCCGCGATCATCGCGATGACGGTGCCGACTTTCACGCCTTCCGAACCTTCGGCCACGTCGATCGATACGATCGTGCCTTCGTCAACGGCTTCGAATTCCATCGTGGCCTTGTCGGTTTCGATTTCGGCCATGATGTCGCCGGACGACACCTTGTCGCCCACCTTGATCAGCCACTTGGCGAGGGTCCCTTCCTCCATTGTGGGGGACAGGGCGGGCATCTTGATCGCGATGGGCATGGGCGTGTTTTTCCGTGTCCTGACAGGTCGGGCAAGAGAGTGCCGTAGCGGAAACCTCTCCTGCATGTTTTCCGCCGCCCATTTCACCAGCATGGCGCGCCGGGTCAAGTGGCTTGGCGCTTGCGCCGCATACGAATTTGCCGATACGATACCTGAGGAAGGATCACCCGAATGGCGCAACGCATCTATCTGGTCATCATGGACGAGACCGACGAAGCACGCGGCGCGTTGCGTTTTGCCGCCCGCCGGGCGGTGCGCACGGGCGGCACGGTGCACATTCTGGCGCTGGTGCCCCGGCAACAATTTGTCGCCTTCGGCGGCGTTCAGGCCACGATGGAGCAGGAAACGCGCGACCGGGCTGAAGTGCTGGCGATGAGCATGGCAGGCAGCCTAGCCAGCGAATCAGGGCTTAACCCGGTGATTTCCGTGCAGGAAGGCAATGGGCCGAAAGTGGTTCGGCAATATCTTGAGGAACATCCTGAAGTTTCGGCGCTGGTGCTGGGCGCGGCTGAGGGTGGCACACCAGGGCCACTGGTCTCGCACTTTTCGGGCATTGCCGGGCAATTGCCCTGCCCGCTGATGATCGTACCGGGTGTCATGTCGGACGAGGATATCGACCGGTTTAGCTGATTTGGGTTGGGTGATTTTGGGAACATGCCCTCCCCCAGCCCCTCCCGCTTGCGGGAGGGGAGATAAGAAAGGTGCCCCTCCCGCAGGCGGGAGGGGAGCAATCTTGCGCTATTTCTTGCGGCCCTGATGGCGGATGTTCGAAGGGCGACCGCGTTTTCCGGCGATGAACTTGCCCTGCTTGCGCGGTTTGTGGTCCATCTTGCCGCCGCGCCTTTCGATCCGTTGCACGCCTTCGGCAACGTCTACCGGCTCGAACTTGAGCGCACCGGTCAGCGGATTGGCTTCGGCAAGGCGCAGTTTGAGGATTTGGCCCATCGCAAACTCTTCGCCGCTCAATTCTCCGATCAGGCGCTGGGCCTTTTCATCGTAATTGAAGCGCTCTGCCCCCAGTGTGGAAACAGGCACGAGGCCATCACCGCCAAGGCCGATAATCGTAGCAAACAGGCCGAACTTCTGAACGCCGGTCACCCGCGTATCGAAGACTTCGCCGACTTTGCCCGAAAGCCATGCCGCCACATACCGGTCAATGGTATCGCGTTCTGCTTCCATCGCGCGGCGTTCGGCATTGCTGATCGCTTCGGACACGCGCGCGAGATCACCGCGATCCCGGTCTGAAAGGCCGGAGGTGGCGGGCAGTTCGGTTTTCGGACGGGGCTGTTCAAGCCCATAGGCATCGACCAGCGCGCGATGGACAAGCAAATCCGAATAGCGACGGATTGGTGACGTGAAATGGGCATAGGAGCCGAGCGCAAGACCGAAGTGCCCGGCGTTGCGCGGCCCATAATAGGCTTGCGTCTGGCTGCGCAGCACCGCTTCCATGATCAGCGCTTTTTCCGCCTCGTCCGCAATGTCTTTCAGCATACGGTTGAACAGCGATGGCGTGATCACCTGACCCAGCGATAACTTGCGATCGAAGGTGGCGAGGTAGTCTTTCAGCGCAGTCAGCTTTTCGCGGCTTGGTGCTTCGTGGATGCGATAGACCACGGGGGCGACTTTGGCTTCGAGCGCCTTTGCCGCGGCGACGTTGGCAGCGATCATGAAGTCTTCGACCACGCGATGCGCATCGAGCCGTTCGCGGATGGCGATTTCCGCGATCTTGCCCTGGCTGTCGAGAATGACGCGGCGTTCGGGAAGTTCGAGGTTCAGCGGATCGCGGGCGTGGCGGGCCTTTTCGAGCAAGCGCCATGCGGACCAGAGGTTTTGAAGGACTTTGGTTTCGACCTGCGTGTGAGACCCCCCACCCCCAACCCCCTCCCCTGAAGGGGCGGGGGCTTCAGAAGCGGCCTCATCAATCCGGCGCTGCGCTTCCTCGTAGGCGATGACTTCGGCAATGCGGACGATGGCGCGGGTGAAGCGCCAATTGCGGATGTGGCCGGAGCTGTCGATGTGCATGTGGCAGGCCATTGCTGCGCGGTCTGCGCCCGATTTGAGCGAACACACATCTGCCGAGAGGACTTCGGGCAGCATCGGCACAACGCGATCGGGGAAGTAGACCGAGTTGCCGCGTTTGCGGGCTTCACGGTCCGTCTGGCCGCCGGTACGCACGTAAAAGCTGACGTCGGCGATGGCGACGACGGCGTTGAAGCCACCTTCCTCATCGGGTTCGGCCCAGATCGCATCGTCGTGATCGCGCGCGTCGGCGGGGTCGATAGCGACGATGGGGAGATGGCGTAGATCTTCGCGGGTGTCTTCGCTGAGGGGAAGTTTTGCGGCCAGATCGGCTTCGGCAATCGCGCCTTCAGGAAATACGAAGGGAATGCCGTGCTTGTGAATGGCGATAAGGCTGAAGGCGCGCGGGGCGAGCGGATCGCCCAGTACGGCGACGACTTTCATGCCGGACCGGGGAGAGCGCCCGGCGGGTTCAGCAAGGACAAGTTGGCCTTTTTCCGCACCGCCAAGATCGGAAATCGGCACGGCATTGCGCACACGCTTGTCCACGGGGGCAAGCCAGCCCTTGCCGGTGCCGTCGAGTTCGACGACGCCCATCAGCTGCTC
>NZ_JBMLSM010000150.1:0-19532 GCF_049240505.1 Novosphingobium sp. | reverse complement strand
CAGTGGCAAGATAGCGACAGAATACGACCGGGTTTGCCCCTTTCTTGATGAGCGGCGTTAGAACATCGATCAATGCCGACAGTTTCGGGTCAGGCTTTGCAACGAGCTCCTCGGCATGCTGAACCAGGGCTAGAAGCGCAGGGTCAGCATCGAAGTTCGCGCTCGGCTCGATGTCTACGGCATCTTCATCGTCACCATCCTCGTCGTAGATCTGAGGTTCGAGACGCTCACTCTCATTTGAGGCCCGGTTTCTGAGAGCGCTAAGCGCCGCGGCAGGCGACGAACCAACGCACCGCATCAAGGCCAGGGTGCCCCAGAAAGCGAGACGGCGTTCGCGTTGGCCGGTTCCGGCTTTGAAGACGACGCCAAAGCAGTAATCCAGAACGGCTTCCTGAAAGGCGAGGTGATCCTTCGAGAGACGATAAGGCAGGCCGCCTTCCATTTCGTCCTTGCGCGGAAACGCCCGCTCTTCGCCCCATTCGCCAGATGTGATGTCGATCCTGCGACGCTGGACGAGATGCCGAGCAAGGCGCTCGCGGAACCTCGCGTCCTCAAAGTCCATTGATGCAAAGGACGGATCGATGAGGGAGAGGAGTCGCGCAAACGCCTGTTCATCACCAGAATGTGGCGTTGCCGTAAGCATGACCATGCGGCGATCCGGATCACGGGCCAAGCCAGAGAGCAGTTCGAAACGCTGCTGCTTGCCTTTGTGAGTGCCCACGCAGGCATGGGCCTCATCGACAATTACAAAGTCGGGACAGGCGCGCGCGAAACCCTCGCGACGCCTGTCAGCCTTGATGTAGTCGAGACTGACAACCGTGTAGGGATATGCGTCGAAGAGTGTCTGGGCGAGAGGCAATCCTCGTTCCAGCCGAGCAGCGGTTCCCGAGGTGACCGCCACAGCATCTATGCCGAACCGGTTCTTGAGCTCCAGAACCCATTGCTCGACCAGATGGGGCGGACACAGCACCGAAAAGGCGTCGACCTCTCCACGATCCATAAGCTCCCGCAGGATCAGGCCGGCCTCGATCGTCTTGCCGATACCAACATCGTCGGCGATCAGCAGGCGGACCACTGGCAGACGCAGCGCCATAAGCAGCGGCACAAGCTGATATGTTCTTGGCTCGAAGGCTAACTGCGCGGCCGATCGGAATGGACCAGCACCCCGTCGAAGCGTCAGGCGCAGGGCGTCCGCCAGGAGGGCGGCCTTCGATTGGACAGTGGGTGAAGCGTCGTCCGGCAGATCGAAGCGGGCAGCCTCGACTGGCATCATCTCAAGTCCGGGGTCGAGTATGACCATGTCATTCTCGCTTCCCGAGAGGGGACGCAGCGCCAAGATGCCTTCGCGCGGCGCGGGCAACGCAACCCACTCGCGCCCACGGGCACGGACGAGATCTCCAGGGGCAAAATTCACGGTCATCGGCTTAACCCTTGAACATCTTGATCATCGCTTCGGGGACGGACATTGCGTCCGGCAACTCGAATACCGTCCAGCCCTTGGTGTCGGAGGTTTCGCGAGCCGCTGGCGTCAAGGGCGCAGCGCAGGCAGCGATGAAGTGGCTCCGCCAGGCGAAATCCATCTCCTGGTCCGCAAAATTCACGGATGAATCATCTGGCGCAGGTAGGCCAGCATCCTTGAAGGCCTGCTCCCATCCAGACGCACTCTCGGACCGCGGTTGCGCGCTGGAAAGCACGACCTCGCCCCGCGCGAGATCGATCAGCATCTGTTTTGCCTCATCGCTCGTGCGGTCGATCAGCTCATGATCTGGCTGATTGAAATAAGAGAGCAGGCAACGATAGCAGCCCCGGACACAGGCCTCGCCCTCGCGATCAGCCAGAAGCTTTGCGTCTCCAGCTGCAATTGCCTCGTCCACCTTCTTAAAATGCATGAGCGCCAGAGCTTCCCTGGCAACCTTGCCCAAGGCCTGTGGATCTTCAACCAGGCGGTTTAAAACACCGGCTCCTCCTTCCGTGGCCTCGTAGGCGAGAATTGAGCGGCGATTGTCGCGGGCAGGCAGGGGCTCGCCGAGAATCTCCCCTTCCTCCAGCTGGAAGACCACCTCGATACCGCGCAAAAGCGCGTGCTGGACGGTCGCCGTCGTTTCGGGTGTGTAAGCTTCGGGCTCGCGGAAGCGGATCAGAAGGGCGTTCTTGCGATCCCGAACGATCGGAACGATGCGAACCGGCTTTGCGACGTCAGGCGGGACATCCACATCCGGGTCTTCGTCCTCGGACTTGGCCCAATACCCGCTGCGAGGGTCGATGTTGAACCCGAAAACGGTCTGGTTCTTGCGGCGCTTCAACCCCTTGTTGATGCGGCTGATCTCCGCACTATTCGCGTATTGCAGAGCCAGGATCGATGTCTCACCGCAACGGAAATCCGCTTCTGTGATCTGGAGACGGCCATCCCGCTTGGGCCAGGAAAATACCGTCTGGATGTCGAAGCCCTGCCGAACACGCTCCTCATCATTCGCGGTGATCCGATCGGCTGGGGCTGCTTCGACGTTGTCGATTCGCAGGGTTCGCTGGACCGGAACTTCGCCGGCCATCGGGGCGTCGCATGCATGGCAACGTTCCACTTCCCCTTCATGACATGCACCGCAATTGGAGCAGATGAAAATGTCCTTGGTGGCGAGCTCTGACCCGTCTCCAGTCCGGACTTCGGGCGGCAGCTTCGCCTTCATCACCCGGTAGGCACGGCCCTCGTGATAGATCAGGCTGCGTGGACCGAATTCCGAAATGGCGAGGAAGCGGGCGCGTTGCAGGAATGACCCAGTTTTCCCCTCGCCGGGCACGAAGGCGTAGAGTGGAAGCCTTGGGAAGTTGTATCCTGGCAGGAAACCTTCGGTTGCCAGGTAGCGATACGAATAGAAGTCCGAGCCGTTCGAGGCCTTGCCCTGTTCAAGGATCGCAATCTGATCGCTTGCCTGCATTTGTGCGGCCTTGATCTTGCGGCGATCGGCCCCGGAAAGACCGGTGATCTCGGAGCGGGCATTCGCCTCCATGAGCTGTGTTCGGGCAGAATTGTAAAGTTCCCGCCAGCGATCGAAGGCGCGATCGAACTCTTGCGGAGCGCTCATTGCGACTTCGAGCACGAAGTCATTAGCGTCGCCCATCCAGATTGGTTTTCGCCCATCCACCGAGGCGAGAATCTGGTCGAGAACCATCTTCATCGGATCGCGCGCTGTGGTCACCAGCTTGGGTTGATTGATTGCGTCCAGGATCTCCTGTTTCAGCGGGTACTTCGGCTGGCTGAGATCGAGGATTTCCGGGATGTCGGGCGAGAGCGCGAGCTTCGCCTCAGCCACCCAGACAGCATGGAGATGCGAGCGCACCAGTTCCTCGTTGGTGATGTCGAGGGCGGGCGGCCGCACGACGCCGGCAACCATGTCGTTGCGCCGTTCGAAGAAATACTGGTCGTGAGGTGACTGGGCTGCGCAGTAGGTCACGATCACCGCTGCCTGACCCGATCGTCCGGCTCGACCAGCGCGCTGCGCATAGTTGGCCGGTGTGGGCGGAACGTTGCGAAGGTAGACGGCGTTCAGTGCTGAAATGTCGACGCCGAGTTCCATCGTCGGCGAGCAGAAGAGAGCGGGCAGGAACTGGTCGGATTCCCCGGCCGCTTTGATCTCGGCCAGATTGTCCTTCAACTTGGCGCGGTCATCATCCTCGAAGCGGAAGCGCCATTCCCGCCATTCGCGCTGCTTTTGGGAGACCTGGGCCGTATGCTCACGCCCTTCGAGGCCCCAGTATGTGCTTTTGCCCCGCTTGAGGTCCGCAGCAATGGAGCTGTAGAGGTCGTGGAAATACCGGTTGCCCTCCGCAGTGCCATTGCGCACCGCAGCTCCGGGGACAAGGCGGACGGCGGACGGTGAGAGACGCCAGCCGAGCAGGTCCGCTTCGATCTCGACGAGAGAGACCAGGCCTTCGCGAGCGAGGAGCTCCATCAGCCCTGTCATCACGGTGAGATAATCGGTCTTGTTGAGCTTCGTGCCGATCATGCTCTTGCGATTGATCAGGCGGCCAACGCGGGAATTGTGACCGGCACGAATGATGGTCTGTTCTTCACGCAGCCCGACGCGGTCTTTCCCTGGGGCCTGCAGAAAGAGCGTCGTGCGGCTGCGCGGTGTTTCTTTCTGGTCCATTGCCCAGGGAGTCCTCAGGAGATTTCGGGACTTTTGAGCGACGGAATCGAGCACAGTCAGTTCGAGCGCCTCGGTGCTGACCGCCAAGCCCTCTAACATGGCGCCAAGCAGTTCTTTGAGGAGCTTCTTGCGGGCTTCCACATCGAGGCCGCCAAGCTCGGGAAGCACGGCCATGAGGCCTTCCGTGTCTTCCGCGATATCATCCAGCCCGATGAACTCGACGTCGATCAGCTTGAGCACCGAGAGGCTTGGATTGGTGTAACGCCATCCGCGCCTGAGGTCTGTCCAGACGCGATGGGCAAGCACCTTGGCAAGTGATCGTTGTGCGTCTTCCCGCACCACTGCACCCGCTTCTGGATCCAGCATCCAATGGATCCGGGCAGCCTTGTTGGCCGCGGTGAACCCAAGAGCTTTCACGACGCGCAGACCGAACTCGTCTTCGGTCATACCCTCATCGCCAGCATCGAGGACCGCTCGCAGGATTGCACCGCGCAGCAGGCTTACGAACAGGAAGTCATTGAAGTGACCTGCCTGCAGCGCTGCATCCTGCCGATTGTCCGTAAATCCGAGCAGCTTCCGCTTCTCTGCGGGGACGCCACTATTGTCCCCGTTCATCCATTCGAGGGCGGTGGCGACAAGCTGGGTGGTAGCCGAGCTTCGGCCTTCGCCTGATAGGCCCGCCAACTTGCTGCGCTCGCGCATGCTCGGATGCGGCTGATCAAGGCAGCATGGGCAAAAACCGAACTTGCCTGGAATGAACCAGAAACCTTTGCCAGATTGGTCGTATCGTCCATCTGCGCTCACTGTGACCATTTGTGGAAGCCGGGGTTTTCGGTTCGAGCGGAGGCGTTCAATCCCGTTGCGTTCCTCTCGCCAGTCTTCCGGGTATGTCTCAACCTCGCCCGTAAATGCGTAATCCGGCTCATCGTCTCCCGTCGGCGTCAGGTAGCCAGCGACATCACCATCAGGATCGTCCATCGGCGTATCGTCGATGTTGCGCGGCAGATAGCGGATGCCGTGGGCATCTTCTGACCTCGTGACGACATGGACCTCCTGGCCGCATTGTCGGCAGAACCGTGTCGGGTACAGGCGATGCCCTGGAGCATCCGGATCCTCGAGCTGCCCTTCGAACAGAACCCGCCGCGGCCGCTCCGTCAGCGTTGTGAAGATTTCGCCGGCGCCCGAGATAAAACGGTGAAGTTTGAACGCCAGAAAGGCCCCTGACCCAGTGCCGCCGCGCTCCTTTTCCGGCAGGCTGACCCGCGTCAGAAACTGCTCAAAGCTGTGTCTGCAGGTTTCTACGTCCAGGCCGCTATCGGTCGAGAGCAGTTCTAGCGCCTCATTGAATGGGATCGGCTTCTTGCGCTTCAGTTCCTGCCCATCTTCAAGACCGATCGCCAGTTCTGCCCATACCGCGAGTGGATGCTGCTTCAGTTCCTCATCGGTCAGCGTCTCTGGAATGGCGTTTTCAAGTACCTTGGCGAGCTTTGGCCGCACATCTTCGAGCTTCAAGAGGTCATCGGTTGCTCGTTGCAGGGACTCATCGATCACCGCGTCTGGCCCGATCGACGCGCCGAACAGCCGGGATGCGACGTCTGCAACTGACTTTGCGCGGCCGGCCTCAGATCCCTCACTGGCCATGGTGGCAGAGGTGCCGATACAGATCGGAGCCTTGTCTGGAGCGCAGCGGTTCCGAAGGCGTCGCACGAGGATCGCAACATCCGCACCCTGACGGCCACGATAGGTGTGCAGTTCATCAAGTACGATGAACTCGAGCCCCTTGGCATTATCGATGACTTGCGAATCCAGGCTATCCTGACGGGTCAGCAGCAGCTCAGCCATCATGAAATTGGTCAGCAGAATGTCCGGCGGATTGTTGGCAATCTTCTGGCGTTCTTCCGCACTCTCTTGCCCGGTGTAACGCCGCACGATCGGCTTCACATCGTCGGCTAGCCCAGACTGGGAGATAAACTTCTCGATTTCCTTGATCTGGCTGTTTGCCAGAGCGTTCATTGGGTAGACGATGATCGCGCGCGTCTTGCGGGGAGCGCCCGCCTTACGGGCACGGACAATGGCGTCCACAACTGGCACGAAGAAGCAGAGCGATTTTCCTGAGCCGGTACCTGTCGTAACCACATAGCTCTGACTGGCGCGTGCCTTAGCTATCGCCTGCGCTTGATGCCGGTGAAACCTCAGAGGAACTTCGCCGAATCTGAAAATCTTTCCAGTTGCTTCGTCGAGGTCCCCTGAAGCCACCAGGTCGTCAACCGTCGGCCCCGAGAGAAACCGCGGGTTCAGCGAAAGCAGAGCATCCGGCCAGAACCGTCCGACGTCGTATTGCCGTTCTATCTCTTGGCGAAGATCCTCTGCGCGTATCGTGCTGAAGGATCGGGAAAACCGAGCGTAGGAATCAATGAGGTGGTGGTCGAACTCAAAGGCTTTCATTGCGGTTCCCCACCATGCTGACCTGTTTGGTCAAGTAGCTTTTTGCGGCTTTGAGCATGATCTGCCGGCCTCGGAGACAATGCGACACTGGAACGACCAGAGTAGGATCAAACGGAAAGCTTGTTCTGGTTGCTAGCAGTAAATCCGGCCAAAACACTTCGCCTTCGCGTGTCCGCGAGATCGGCTCAGGAAAATCCTGAGCTTCGAAGCAAGCAAGCGACCAGTGAGGAATCTGACAGCCACTCGCAGCCTTATCATCGAAATCAAAAATATTCATCCAGCCCCACTCGTTCGTACTATCTCGAAAATCTCATAAGTCTCAACAGAATCAATTCCCCAAAGTGTAGATTTCATTCATTTCACGGGAGGGCTGCGAAGTCCGATCTTCGGTATGGATGTACCATTTCTGTCAAAACTGGCGGGGCAAGTACCTCAACGCTGCTGCCCCAAGCATAGAGGTGCCAACTCATTTCAAGGTGACCGGACGCCTTGAAGCGTACCAGCATGGCGCCGTCATCCAGATGCTCGATCTCTTGGCTCGGATGGAATTGGAACCTTGCCGCCCGATCCGCGGCTTCGGGGGAAAATTTCCAGATCACTTCCCCATACTCGGCCTCGTGGTGATACGATCCAAAGGCACGGGTGGCATATTCTCGAAGATCGAAATCGTCCGGATAGGTGAAGACTTTGGCCCGCACCTGGGCCTCCATGATGTCTTCGACCCGGTAGTGCCGGTAGCGTCCGTCGCGCTTGGCCGTATCGATGCCGACGAGATAGCGTCGGGACCCCAGGAGCAGGCCAAGCGGCTCGATTGTTCGCCAGCGTGGCTTCGCGTCTCTTCTGCCTTGATACTGAATTTTGAGCTCGAACGGCCCCTTGATTGCCTCCGAGATGGCGAGATCCACCGCCTCATTCATCGACGGACGGGGGCCAGGCCGGGCCGCAAAGCCCATGGCTTCGAGCAGAGCTTCCTCATCGGTTGCCAGACGAAGCGTTCGATCGCTGGGAATTAGAGCCCGGACTTTGCGCTCAAGGCTACGCAGCTGGATAGCCTCGCCGTTCATGTCGACCCGCTCGAGTTCGCTGATCGCCGACCTGAGGCTTACAAGCTCTTCTGCAGATGGGGTAAGGAGTGGCGCGACCGCCCGAGACGGCAGGCGCCAATAGTGCCGGCAGTCGTCACCCACATAGTGTTCAGTCGCAGGAAACGCCTCTTCGAGAGCCGCGATCATGCGCTGTGCCGTCCGCCGGACACCGCCGAATTCTGCTTCCACATCACTGAGACAAACCCCCTGTCGGGACGTGGCCATCATCGCGAGACGCAAGAGATCCACCGCCTTGGCAAATGACATAGAGGGCCCCCATGACAGTTTCTGTCACCCCAGTGATTTAGACACAAATCATCACCAAGGGAAAGGACGATCAGATGTTTACGCACCACGCCGAAGCCCGCATGCAGCAGCGCGCGATTTCACATCAGGCCGTCGATGCCCTGATGGCCTACGGAGAGTATCGTCGTCATCGCGGCGCCGAGGTTTGCTATCTCACCAGGCAAAGCCGGTCCCGGATGCTCAAGGACTTGGGCAAATCGGCGTTCCTCAAGCTGGAAAAGGCGCTCGATGCTTACCTCGTAGTCGGCGATGACGGAGCAATCATTACTGCGGGTCATCGCCATCATCGGTTGAAATTCTGATAATTAACTCTTTGGCTGAGCTTGGATGGCATTGGGTGTTCTGTCAGCAAGCCGGACACAGACCAGAAGCGCCTCCATTATCAATCGGCGCGCAGGGATGCCTGATTAAGGGTGACAGATTTTGTCATCCCGAGTGGGCAAGATGCATAGCGGGAATGAAGGGGGCATAACGTAGTTCAATGAATTCTGGCAGCCGGCAGTTCGGCCTTTCCAAATCGAAGATCACCTCCTTCGAGCAGTGCCCGAAGCGATTGTGGTTGCAAACGCATCGCGCGGACCTTGCAGAGCTCGATGCCGGTGCTGAGGCGCGTTTCGCTGCTGGCCATGAAGTCGGGGACGCGGCCTGCGCACTATGCCCTGGTGGCGTTATGATCGAGGCTGAGCCTGACCTTGCCGCTGCCCTTCAGCGGACCCAGGACCTTATCTCCGCCTCGGTCCAAGCGCCATTGTTCGAGGCGACCTTTGCCCACGATGGTGTGCTCGTCCGGGTGGATATCATGGAACCCGACGGCCTTGGGGGCTGGCACGTTGCCGAAGTGAAGAGTTCGACGAGCCGCAAGGATTATCATGTCGCCGATCTGGCGACCCAGCTCTGGGTGCTGCGTGAGGCCGGGGTCCAGGTGAGTTCAGCCGCCATCCGGCACCTCAACAACCACTTTTTCTTGACCGAGGAAGGCAACTACCACGGCGCATTCGTGGATACGCCATCTCTGGAGGATGCTAAGCCACTGTCCCTCAAGCGCCCGAAGCTGGTCGCTGAAATCCGGTCGGTGCTTGGCTCGGAAGAGCCCGCTCGCGATCCCGGCGATCATTGCCATGATCCATTCCCCTGCGAATTTGTGGCCTATTGCTCGCGCGATCTGGAAACGGTGCGGTATCCGATCTCCTCGCTGCCCCGAACGGGACGGCAACTTGCCGCCAAGTGGGCCGAGCACGGCATTGTCGAGCTTGAGGATGTCCCACCTGGCAGTTTCACCAATGCCGTCCACGCGCGCATTCATGAAGCGACCTTGTCGGGCGTCCCCTACCACGACGTGGAAGGAGCGCGGCGGATCATCGGCGATTGGGAATATCCCCGGACCTATCTCGATTTCGAGACGATCGCTTTTGCCTTGCCTCGCTGGCTAGGAACCAAGCCCTGGGAGCAAGTCCCTTTTCAGTTTTCAGCGCACATCGAGGATCGCACAGGGCATATCACTCACCGGGAGTTCTTGAGCCTGGATGGCCAAGATCCTCGCCGCACCTGCGCGGAGGCTCTCGTGGCCCAAATTCCCGAGGACGGAACCATCATCGCCTACAATGCAGCCTTTGAGCGGACATGCATCCTCCGGCTGGCGGAGCGGTTTTCGGATCTGGCCGAGGATCTCAAGGCGATCGCGGCGCGCATCGTCGATTTGCTGCCGGTGACCCGAGAGCACTGGTATCACCGTGACCAAGGCGGCAGCTGGTCCATCAAGGCTGTTCTGCCGACCATCAGGAATAGCGGCGACTACGCCGCGCTGGATGTCGCGGATGGTTCTGCGGCGCAGCTTGCCTACCTCGAAGCAATTTCTCCGGTCACGACCGAGGCCCGGGTGGCTGAAATAGCGCAATCGCTCAGAACTTACTGTGCAAAAGACACATTCGCCATGGTCGAAGTGGTTCGCCACCTCACAGATACAAAATAGACTGTAACCCTTGGTCTCATCCATTCAAAGCGTTTTGAGAAAGCACTAATGCAAGAAGCTGAATTTCGAAAGTGGATGGTGGATCAGGGTCATTCCTTGTCTACGCAGAACACCCAGGCGCAAGACGCGAAGCGTCTTGAGGCGCACTATGGCGATCTCGACGAAGCCTATGACGCCGATGGCCTCGAAGGCATCAAGGCCCAACTTACCTATTCGAAGGCCGATGAGCGTGCCGGCCGGGAAAACCCGGCTCGCTTTCCGATTGATGGCAATCTCTATGCGAACCTCTCGCACTATCGCTCGACGCTGAATTACTACATCCAGTTCCGGTCAGGGACTACCGGCGAAGGGTTTGACAGTGTCGATGCCGAGAAGCGCATCGCTCTCTTTGATGATTCCAGAACAGTTCACTGGCCCATTCGCCAAACCAACCGGCAGTCGGGGGTCAAAGCCTTCCGGATCATGGGCGCTTCGAACAAGACCGAAGATGCCATTGAAACCGACGATGTCCTGGCGGTGGCTCGGGCGCTGTTCAAGGAGCAGCGTCTGGTCCGGGTGCTGCGATCCAACAATGGTCGTCGGCCCTATCTAGGATACGGCAAACAGAAGCTGACCTCTTATGAGATCGCCCCTGAGATCGCCAAGGCTCTCGGCATTCCTGCAAAAGGGTCAATCCATGGTAACGAGCTGATTATTGATGCCGCCGTGCTTGCGGACCTCAAGGCTCGCTTCCTGCGGACCTATCCCGATTTTGAACCGGAAGGATTCGCCGGCTCGACCTCGCAGGTCTTCAGCGATGTCATCAACTACAAGCGCGAGGCCGTCGCTAAGGTTGCCGCGCTCATGCAGTCCGAGCCACCGCTGGCACCCGAGGCGCTGGGCGGTGCCTTGTTCGACATCCTGACGGGCATCGATCTTCCTGGTTGGCGGACCAACAACCGTCTGGCTGCCATTCGCCAGCAGCATCCGAATGTTCTTGAAGAGGCAGCGGCCCACCTGGCTCGCTCGAGCGATGACCCGCCGGAGGCGGCCAAGCAGATGGTCGATGCGATCTGGCCCGTCCTCCTGGAAGGACAGGAGAATAGCAAGCCCTACTCGGAAAGCCGCAATATCCCGTCAATGTTCTTGGCTCTGGTTCGACCGGGCGAGGCTTTGGGCATCAACACCGACCCGCTCTCGAAAGCCTACAAGGCTTTGGTTCACAAGCCGCTGTTTGGCTGGAGCCCGCTCTCAGCCGAAGAATACGCCGAAGTGCTCCGCTTCGCGCACAAGCTTTACGAGGAAATGGTCGGCTGGGGATGGCAGCCCCGAGACCTGTGGGACGTCCAGAGCTTCCTCTGGGTCGTGAGCCAGGAAGAACAAGCTGCCGATGAAACGCCAGAAATTTTAGAAATGAGACCGTCCATGCCGACTGCAACCAATCTCATCCTTTACGGGCCTCCGGGAACGGGAAAGACCTATGCAACGGCGGCCGAGGCTGTCGAAATTTGTAATGGCCCAGGATCGGCGCAGCTTGGCCGCAAGGAGCTGATGGATGTCTATCAGTCCCTGCATCGCAAGGGGCGCATTGGCTTTGTCACGTTCCACCAGTCCTTCTCGTACGAAGAATTCGTCGAAGGACTGAGACCTGTCACGGGCGAGGAGAGCGACGATGGCCCGGCCAGCGGAGGGTTCAGCCTGAAGCCGCACGATGGCATCTTCAAGCAGATTGCCAACCTTGCTTCTGAAAACCGCGGCCATGCGGTGGACGCCGAGAAGCTACTGCTCGATCGAAGCCAGAAGATCTTCAAGATGTCGCTCGGACGAAGCTGGGCGGCTGAAGATGACGCGATCTTCCAGGATGCAATCCGCGATGGGTACATTGTCCTGGGATATGGCGGCGACGTCGATTGGTCCGATCCCCGCTTCGACAAGTGGGAGGCAATCAAGGAACGGTGGCGCGAGGATCACCCCGAGGCGACCGGTAACGATCCCAACATGTCCCAGATGTATGCCTTCAGAATCAATATGGAAGTCGGCTCTCTGGTCGTCGTGTCTGACGGCAACCGGAAGTTCCGGGCAATTGGCGAGGTCACCGGGGGCTATCGTTTCGTGCCCGGTCCCAACGGTGAGTACAATCATCGCCGTTCGGTCAATTGGCTGTGGCACTCTGATGAAAGCCTCCCGCGCGAACGCATCTACGGAAAGACCTTCAGCCAGGTCTCAGTCTACCAGCTGAACAACCGCTACATCGACTGGGATGCGCTGGAGCAGATCGTGACCTCGGGTGGGGATGCGGTCGCTACGACGGGTGTGCCCGAGCCCTATGTGCTCATCATCGACGAGATCAACCGTGCGAATATTTCCAAGGTTTTCGGTGAACTCATCACCTTGCTGGAACCGGACAAGCGGATCGGGGAGGAAAACGAGCTTCGCGTGAAATTGCCCTACTCGGGTGAGATTTTCGGAGTTCCGTCGAACCTCCACATTATCGGCACGATGAATACGGCGGATCGCTCCATCGCCTTGCTGGATACCGCTCTACGCCGACGCTTCACATTCCGCGAGCTCATGCCGGATACCGAGGCCCTGCCTGAAAATGTCGATGGCATTGCGCTCAGAAATCTCCTTGCCTCTCTTAACGAGCGCATCGAGTACCTGTTCGACCGCGAACACCAGATCGGGCACGCCTATTTCATGGGGTGTGCGACTCGGTCGGACGTCGATGAGTGCATGCGGCACAAGGTTATCCCGCTCCTCGCCGAGTATTTCTATGAGGACTGGTCCAAAGTCGCTGCCGTGCTTGGCGACACGACCGGTGAGCGTTTCTTGGAACGGCGGGAGTTGAGGGCCCCCAACGGCCTCGACTGCGATGGCGATGCTCCAGCTCGTTGGCGCTGGCAGGTCCGGCAGCCGTTTGCAGATGATGCCTACAAGGGCTTTGCGTGATCCGGCGATCACTCCTCGAATGGCAATCGCTCGCTCATGGCGAGGGTGAGGAATGCATCCCCGCATGGGCAGCAGACAGGCTTGTCGCCGTTGCGCGTCGATCCCCCCTAGCCGGCAAGAATGGCAAGGGAATCTTGGAGCATGGCCGGCATGCTCTTGGAGCTCGTCAGGTGGTGGGCGTGATTGTCGCTGATGGGTGTGCGCTGGAAATCCTGCCCAAGATCGATGCCAAGCCTTCAGAGAGCGATCCTGACAATCGCGCCTACTTGCGGGATCGCCTGGTGCATATGCTGGCCGTCGCGCTCGATCTGGAGATCGACAGCGGCACCATGACTTCGCTTGGGTCTCAACGCGACACCTTGCTCGAAGTCCTGATCGGGCTGTTTTCCCGCAAGCTTGCCGACGCCCTGCGTCAGGGCATGCCGCGTCGCTACATGGCCTGCGAGGATGAATTGCCCGCGCTTCGCGGGCGACTTGATGTGGTGCGGCAGTTTACGCGTCTCGCCGCCTCGCCCCAGCGTCTCGCCTGCCGTTTCGATGAACTGTCGCCTGACACGCCGCTCAATCAGATCATGAAAGCCGCTGTCTCCCGGTTGCTGCGCGTTTCGAACAATGCGGACAACCAGCGCAGGCTGGCCGAGCTGGGCTTCGCCTATGCCGACATTGCCGATGTTCCGGTAAGCGGATTGCGCTGGGACGACGTGCATCTTGATCGGACCAACGCGCGCTGGAAGGAGCTGATCACGTTAGCTCGGCTTCTCCTGGGCGACCGGTTCCAGACGAGTTCGATGGGCCGGCAGGACGGCTTCTCGCTTCTTTTTGAGATGAACACGCTGTTCGAGGAGTATGTGGGGCGCCTGCTCAAGCGTGCGCTCTCGGGCACAGGATTTAGCGTCAGCCTTCAAGGCGGACGTCTCTTTTGCCTCGAGAATGAGACCGATGGCCGCCAGGTGTTTCAGACCAGGCCCGATATTCTGGTGAAGCGTGGCAATGAGGTCGTGCAGATCATCGATACCAAGTGGAAGCGGATTTCCTCCCGGATCGATGATCCTAAGCAGGGGGTATCCCAAGCCGACGTCTATCAGATGATGGCCTATGGGCAGATCTACCAATGCAACAGCCTCAGCCTGCTTTACCCGCATCACTTCGCGCTCGCTGACAGCCCTGGCACTTTGGCGTCGCACCGGATCGGCGCGGATCAGGCCCGGCTCCGCACGATGAGCGTCGAACTCGGCTCCCGGCAAGCCGTCATCCAACAATTGCGGCAGCTCACGCTCGAGCTTGCCGAAGCTGAAGCGTGCTGAGTTTACGGGGGCTTTAACGTGCAAATTCAAAATGGAACGCCGCGCCTTAGTGCTACCGATCTGGTGGGATATCTGAACTGCCGGCATTTGACCCAATTGGAGCATGCGGCAGCGCGCGGTGAACTTTCGCGCCCGAAATTCTTCGATCCAGCGCTCGAGGCGCTCTGGGAGCGCGGCAAGCAGCATGAGCTGGCCTATGTGGACCATTTGCGCGCCCAAGGCCTTTCATGCGTTGTGATTGAAGGTGTGGACATCAGCGACGAGGCCGTCGCCCAGACCATCGCCGCCATGCGGGCGGGCGTAGACGTGATCGTCCAGGGCGCGCTTCGAGGCGGATCCTGGGCTGGCCGCGCCGACATTCTGCAGCGCGTTGATACGCCAAGCGACCTCGGCAACTGGTCCTATGAAGCCGCCGACACCAAGCTCGCCCGGGAAACGAAAGGCGGCACCGTCCTCCAGCTGTGCCTCTACTCCGAGCTCATCGGGGGAGTGCAAGGGACAATCCCGGTCTTTGCCAGCGTCATCCCGCCCTGGACCGACTTTGAACCGGAGCGGTATCGGCTCGCCGATTTCGCCGCCTATCATCGTCAGGTGAAGCAAGGATTGCTCGGAGCGATCGGAAGCGAGCAGTCCGGTCAGACCTACCCGGAGCCGACATCAAACTGCGACATCTGCAATTGGAGCGCGCGCTGCGACAAGCAGCGCCGGGATGACGATCACCTGTGCCTCGTCGCGGGCATCTCCTCGATGCAGATTGTCGAGCTCAAGGATCACGGCGTCACCACGGCAACGGCGCTGGCAGAACTGCCGCTGCCCCTGCAATGGAAACCGGAGCGCGGCTCGAAAGAATCCCTGACCCGCGTTCGCGAGCAGGCCAGGATCCAGCTCGAATCCAGAGCCAGCGGCGAACTGCGCTACGAACTTCTGGCGCCGGTGGCAGGTTTCGGTCTCAACTGCCTACCCGAGCCTTGCGAGGGCGATATCTTTCTCGACTTCGAGGGAGATTCCTTCGTCGGCCAGCATGGGCTGGAATATCTCCTGGGCTTCCACTTCCGCGAGCAGGGCGAGCCACAGTACCGCGGGCTCTGGGCGCTAGACCGCACTGGTGAGAAGGCGGCCTTTGAGACATTCATCGATTTCGTGCTCGAGCGGAGGAAGGTCTTCCCGCAGCTCCACGTCTACCACTATGGCGGGTACGAGCCTGGCGCGCTGAAGCGGCTGATGGGGCGATATGGCACGCGCGAAGACGAACTGGATTCGCTGCTGCGTGGTCTCGTGTTCGTCGATTTGCTGAGCGTGGTCCGCCATTCGCTGCGTGCGGGCGTCGAGAGCTATTCCATCAAGAAGCTCGAGCCGCTTTACGGCTATGTTCGCGACGCCAGCCTTCCGGATGCCAACCTGGCGCTTAACCGGCTGCAGGTGAGCCTTGAACTGAACGACGCGGCGGGAATTCTGCCGGAGGATAAGCAGACCGTCGAAGCCTACAACCGCGACGACTGTGTCTCGACCGAGGCCCTGCGTGATTGGCTGGAGGCGGAACGCACCAAGCTCATTGCTCGAGGTATCGAAGTAACGAGGCCGGAACCAGGTGAGAGCGGACCCAGCGAAGGCCTTTCCGAATGGCTCGAGCGAATCACGCCGCTGATTGAGCAGCTGACTGCCGACGTGCCTGTCGATCCGGAAGAGCGCACCGCCGAGCAGCACGCGCGCTGGCTCCTGGCCAATCTTCTCGAGTGGCATCGCCGCGAGGAAAAGGCGACCTGGTGGGAATACTTCCGCCTCAGTGACCTCTCTGCAGAAGAGCTTATCGATGAGCGCGCTGGCCTCGCAGGTCTCACCTTCTTGGAAACGGTCGGCGGCACCGCCAAATGCCCGATCGATCGATACAGCTTCCCGGTGCAGGAAGCCGATATTCGCGCAGGCAAAGGCCTGAGAATGCAGGGCGGCCAGACGCTGGGCACCGTTGAGGATATCTCGAGGGAACAGCGCACCATCGATATCAAGAAGGCCTCGGCGATGGCGGACGAACATC
The DNA here is from genome assembly GCF_049240505.1 of Novosphingobium sp. GTDB lineage: Bacteria > Pseudomonadota > Alphaproteobacteria > Sphingomonadales > Sphingomonadaceae > Novosphingobium. Next base: position 3,318 of record NZ_JBMLSM010000150.1, on the reverse strand, counting down.
CCGCCGCAGTCTTCGTGCATGAGCATGTGCCGTCCAAACCGATGCAGGAAGCGCTGGTCAGATTGGCAACTCATGTCTGCGAGCATGGCATGGACGAGGGAGAAACCTACCAGGCGGCGCGTGACATGCTGATGCGCGTGGCGCCGCGTTTTGCTGACGGCAGCGCCGTGCGGCGCGACGGTGAAAAGCCCCTCGATGCGGGCGTGCGCATCGGCCCGCTCATCTCAGCAGGCGTGCTGCCGATCCAGGGGCCTCCTGGCACTGGCAAGACCCACACGGGTGGGCACATGATTTGCGAGCTCGTCCGCCAGGGTAAGAAGGTGGGGATCGTGGCCAATGGTCACGAAGTAATCCGCAACCTTTTGAACAAAGTCATTGAGGTCGCCGAGGAGACCAACACCGCCCTGATCTGCATCCAAAAGCCGAAGGGCGGGTCCAAGGAAGACGCAACCGATCGGCTGCGGTTCGCGAAGAAGAACAATGCGGAGGTCTTCGCCGCGCTCAACGCGGATTGCAGCGTTGCAGGCGGCACCGCCTGGCTGTGGTCGACCGAGGATGCCTTTGAAAGTCTTGACGTTCTCTTTGTCGACGAGGCGGCACAGATGTCGCTGGCGAATGTGCTTGCCGTTTCGCAGGCGGCAAAAACGCTGGTTCTGCTCGGAGACCCGCAGCAGCTCGACCAGCCCATGCAAGGCAGTCACCCGGATGGCACCGGCTGCTCTGCTCTCGACCACTTGCTTTCGGGCAAGCAAACCATCGCACCCGACGAAGGCCTGTTTCTCGACGTCACCTGGCGGCTGCATCCGGATATCTGTGCGTTCACATCCGAGCTCTTTTACGAGGGCAAGCTGGGAGCCAAGGCGGAAGCGGCCGGGCAGCGGGTAAACGCCAAGGGGATCGCCAATGGCACGGGTCTGAGGTTCCTGCCCGTCGAGCATTCCGGCAATCAGAATTGCTCATCCGAAGAGGCTGACGTTATCGCCGAACTGGTCTCCGACATATTGGCACAGGGTGCGACCTGGATTGATCGCGAGGGGAACGAAAAGCCGCTCGGGATCGCGGACATACTGATCATCGCCCCGTACAATGCGCAGGTGTTCGAGATCCAACGCCGGCTCCCCCAGGCGCGGGTCGGGACGGTGGACAAATTCCAAGGCCAGGAGGCGCCGATTTCGATCTATTCGCTGGCCAGCTCCTCGCATGCCGACGCGCCGCGCGGAATGGAATTTCTGTACAGCCTGAACCGGCTGAACGTTGCGACTTCACGCGCAAAATGCGTCACTATTCTTGTCGGCTCTCCGCAAGTTTTCGAGGCCGAATGCCGCACGCCTCGTCAGATGCAACTCGCGAATGCCTTCTGTCGGTATCTTGAACTCAGTTCATGAAAATGCCGCCGAACATCCGCTTGGCACCCATGATTTTGTGTGCCAGAATCGCTGCATTAAGCCCGGAATTCTGGGATAATGCAGCGATTTCGGAGCAGCCTGCCTGCTGAATAGGTGCCCTATGTTGAAGTCATCAGATGACCCGGTTGCAACCGGGGACTGGAAGGGTCTCAAAGAGATCGACCGGGCCATCGCGGAAAATCGCCTGACTGCGTATACGTGGCAGAAGACCTGGGCCGATCCTTGGGGCCGGGCCAAGATGATCACGGTTTTTGCTCTGCTGGCTGCGTTCTTAATTTACCTCGTCGTTGATGAGCTAATCCTCTAAAATCTACCACTCCTTCACCTCGTCTGCGGCCTCTTCTGAAGCGCCCTTGGCCGCTCGAGTGGTAGCGTCAAGATTGCTCCTGGATTGACCGATCCGGCCTCGGCCTCGCGCCTGCGCCGCCCGGACTTCTTCGCTGATCCCCGACGTGTCGGGAGCCGCACCAAGACTGCCTGATCCAACGCCGCCACTGGGTCCATGCGCGCGGACGCTACCTTGGCTTGTAACGGCAGGGCGGCTGACCGGCGCGAACTCGGGCAGCGTCAATTGCCCCTCAATGTCATCATGCAGCCGGTCGGCATAGGTCTCCACGAACCGCGCCTGGAGCTGCTGGCCCTGTGCGCTCATCTGGAAATTGATGTCGTCGAAGCGGACTGGGCCGTAATAGTCGCGGTTCGCTTCAAGCTCCGCCATGCCCCATTCCCGATAGGCCTGGCTGAGATTAAGCGAACCGGCAGCGTTCGCGCCCTCGTACCAGGAGGCCTGGTTCTCGAGCCGGCTCGCCATTTCTTCGGCGCGGCGTGCTTCGACAGAGTAGGTCTGTGCTTCGGTCAACGAGCGGCTGAGACCCGCAGCGCTGGTCGAGACCTGCGAACTCGAACTCGAGCTCGTTTGGCGGAGGAAGCCTTCACGCGTGTTCGACCAGTTCCGCGTGTCTGAAAGCTGCTGCAACGTCCCGGTAATTCGGTTGCGATCCTCAGACGCAATGCCGACGTCGCTGTCGGTCCAAGACTTGTTTCGCCCCCCACTGGCTTTCGCGCCAAGCTCAACTGGCCCAAGGCTTCCTCCAACGCCAGCGCTAGCCTGGCCATTAAGGAACCACGACACTGTGATGTCGTCGGCGGCCCGGCGCGAAAGGCCGAACTGGCGCTGCAGGGTGGTGGAGGCGTTGTCGACCTCGCTGAATGCCGTGCCAATGCTGTCGTTGCTGCCGGTGCCGCTGACCGTTTCCGAAGAACGCCCCTGGCTGTAGGCATTGCGGATCTCGTTGAACCGGGTGACGGCCGAGCTGGTCGATTGCTGGGCAAGGTTCGAATAGGTTTCGCTCTGCCCTCGGCTCTGGCTTGCCATCGTCGAGAGCCTGCTCGTGAAATCCTGCCCCAACGTTGGCGTGAACGGGTACTGGGAATTCGGCACACTCGCGAATTCCGCCTCACCGAAGCTTGTCGTCTGGGTGCCCACATCGCTGAACCCACGCGTCTGCGGGGCGCCATACGAGATGCTCGGATTGAGCGCCCCTTGGGCAAACTGGCGTGAGAAGACCGTCGAATTGTCGAGATTGCTGTTGCCGAGCGAGACATTGCCGGTGCTCGCCTCGCGCGCCGCTTCCTCGGCCGCATTCTGCGAGGGGTTGAGGTAAGAGGTCGCCTGCCCAGAGATCGCGAGCGCGCCCTTGGCGACGCCGCCCGCCAGGAACGGAACCGACGCGACGAGATAACCGGCCAGAAGCCCAATATCGCGGTTCACGTCGGTCATGCCCGCGAAGGTCGCGAGCGAGAGCCCGGTGCCGCCGCCGGCCGCCGCAACATCGCTCGCCCCCTTGAACATCAGGATCATGTGCAGGATCACGAAGAGCGGGCCCCATGCCGCGAGGTAGAAGAACCCGGT
>NZ_JBMLSM010000149.1:0-5120 GCF_049240505.1 Novosphingobium sp. | reverse complement strand
CCGCTCATCAAGAAAGGGGCAAACCCGGTCGTATTCTGTCGCTATCTTGCCACTGCTGAACATGTGCGCGCCGGATTGCGCAAGGCCTTTCCCAAGCTGAAGGTCGAAGCGGTCACGGGCGTTCTCACCCCGGACGAACGTCGCGACCGGGTGGCAGATATGGGGCCAGCCGAAGACGAGAAGGATGTTCAGCGCATTCTGGTCGCCACGGACTGCCTGTCAGAGGGCATCAACCTCCAGCAGCTCTTTGATACGGTCATCCACTACGACCTCTCTTGGAACCCGACACGGCATCAGCAACGCGAAGGCCGCGTGGATCGCTTCGGTCAGCCTGCGGAACTGGTGCGTTCCATCATGATGTTTTCGCCTGACAGCGCGATCGACGGGGCGGTTCTCGAGGTCATTTTGCGCAAGGCGGAAGAAATCCGGAAGGCAACCGGGGTGACCGTGCCGTTGCCCGAGGAGCGGGGCCCTGTGACCGATGCTCTCATGGCGTCGATGATGCTACGACGCGGCGAAACCCGCCAGTTGGCCCTTGATCTGCGTCTCGACGATGGAACGAAGGCCATGGAGGCACGCTGGCGCGACGCATCCGAGAATGAGAAGAAATCCCGCGCCCGGTTCGCCCAGAATGCCATGAAACCGCAGGAAGTGGCCCCGGAATGGGAGAAGGCGCAAACGCTTCTAGGTTCCCCTGCGGATGTGAGGACCTTCGTCGACCGGACGATGTCCCGCTTCGGTGCGCCGTTAGAACCCCGTAAGTCTGTCCTCTTGGCGCATGTGCATGCCCTTGACGGCGCATTGAGGGAGAGGCTGTCCCAGCGGGATCTTACAGGCTCTGTACGTCTCGCAGTTGCCGAGCCTGCGCCTACAGGAACCGCACTTTTGACGCGGACGCATCCGCTGACCTCGACGCTGGCGGAAGCGTTGGTCGAAGCCTCGCTCGATCCGGAAACCCTCTCCGGCCTGGGGATTGGCAGAGTTGGCGCGTGGCCGACCACGGCGGTTGACCAGGTGACCCGGATTGCGCTGCTTCGGATCCGCTACAAGCTGACGGTTCATTCCCGGAAAGAGCGATTGCTGCTGGCCGAAGAGGCGACGCTCGTCGCGATTGAGGGTAACCAGATCGTGGCAACCGGCGAAGCTGCCCGGGACTTGCTGAACACGCCTGCAACTGCCGACCTGGCAACGCCGGCCCGCGACCGCTTCATCAACAAGGCCAGAGAGGACCTTCCATCCTTGCTTGATGGCCCCTTGGCATTCTTTGTGAAATCAAGGGTCGAAGAACTGAGCCAAGACCATGCCCGTCTCCGCGCCGCTGCCGGATCCGCATCGCGCGTCACCGTCGAAGCCGTCACACCGCCAGATGTGATTGGCCTTTTCGTCCTGATGCCGAGCGAGGTGTAAGCAATGGCGCGCAAGACCATCACTGACATGTCGGCCTGGCCATCGCTTACGCTGGAAGGCAATCTGATTGCACCGGCCGTGGTCGCGCAGATTGCCGAGCCGAAGGACGATGCGGACACCCGGGCGGGTTATGGCATCCGCAAGGGTCTGACGATCCGTGAAGAGATCTCGACCGCGTTTCGCGTGGGCCAGTCTCATTTCGATGCCTTCGCGAGACTGGAGAACCCCTCGGTCGAAGCGACGCGCCGCTTTGTTCGCGAGTTCCTGAAAGAAACCTTCGGTTTCGATGATCTCGCGCCGCAGCAAGGCGCCGTATCGTTCCTGGCCGGTGGACGGGTGCCGATCGTCGTCGTGCCGCCCGCTGATGACAAGCTTGATCGCCGCAGCCCGACGCTGTCGACCGATCGCTCGCGCTCGCCTGCTTTCGCGCTCCAGGACTATCTGAACGACGACGACGACGCGCTTTGGGGTCTGGTTACCAACGGCGTCCTGATCCGCCTGATGCGGGATAACGCATCCCTGACCCGGCCGGCCTACATCGAAGCGGACCTCGCACAGATCTTCGCGAATGAGGATGCTGCCTCCTTCTCGATCCTGTGGTTGATGATCCACCGCAGCCGATTTGGATCGGAAGGCGCATCTGCAGCCGACTGCGATCTCGAACGCTGGCGCGACGCTGGATCGCGTGAAGGCGAAGCCGCGAGAGACCGTCTCGCCGATCAAGTGGAACTCGCGCTGAAATGCTTGGGCTCTGGCTTTCTTGAAGCCAATCCGGAACTCGCAGCGAGGCTGAAATCAGGGCAGATCAATCTTACCGAGTGGTTCAACGAACTGCTTCGCCTCGTCTATCGGCTGATCTTCCTCATGGTCGCCGAAGACCGGAACTTGCTACACTCTGAAAAAGCCGGGGCAGACGCGCGCAAGCTCTACGCCGAAGGGTACAGTCTGGCGGCGCTGCGCATCCAATGCGTCCGTGCGGCGACGTGGGACAAGCACTTCGACCGTTTTGAGGGCGTCAAAGTCATCTTCCGCGCCCTGGCGCATGGCGAAGATCGGCTGGCCCTACCGGCTCTAGGCGGCCTTTTCGCTGAGGACAGGCTCCCCCACCTGGCAACCGCCCGTTTGCGCAACAAGGCGTTCATGGAGACGCTATTCCGCCTGTCCTGGCTATCGGACAAAACCGGCATGGTGCCGGTGAATTGGCGGGCAATGGAGACCGAAGAGCTGGGTTCCGTTTACGAATCCCTCCTCGAACTCCAGCCGCAGCTGGGCGAAGATGGCAAGACGCTGGTCTTTGCCTCGGAAGCCGCCGAGCAGAAAGGCAACCAGCGCAAGACCAGCGGGTCCTACTATACCCCCGACAGCCTCGTTCAGGCGCTGCTTGATACCGCGCTTGATCCCGTTTTGGACAAGACCGAGGCTGAGGCAGAGGATCCCGCCAAGGCCCTTCTGAAGCTTTCGGTGATCGATCCGGCGTGCGGTTCAGGCCATTTCCTGTTGGCAGCCGCACGTCGTATTGCCACGCGTGTGGCCCGCATCCGGGCCGATGGTACGCCGTCGCTGGCCGATTTCCGCCATGCCCTCCGGGATGTTGCCCGATCTTGTCTGTATGGGGTCGATCGCAACCCCATGGCCGTAGAACTGACCAAGGTCGCACTTTGGATCGAAACGATTGATCCCGGCCTCCCGCTCGGGTTCTTTGATGCGCAGATCCGTTGCGGTGATGCGCTGCTAGGTGTGTTCGACCTCAAGGTGTTGGAAGATGGCATCCCCGACACTGCCTACAAGGCCTTGGCCGCAGACGACAAGGACGTGGCGCGATACTACGTTGGAAAGAACAGGAGGGAGATCGGGGAAAAGGAGCGCGTTGCAGGAGGCTTCGGTTTCCAACGCGCGCAGGACCTGACCCGTGCCTTCGAGGCCCTTCGCAGCATGCCGGAAGACACGGTCAAACAAATCGAGGCCAAGGCTGCACGCTTGAGTGAACTGACGGCGCAAGGTGCAGTGGCCTGGCAGCTGGAGGCGGCTTGCGACCTTTATGTCTCGGCATTTTTGATGCCCAAGTCGAAAGGCGGAGATCATTCCGGACCGGATGGAATGCCGCGCCGGGGCACCGAGACAATTCCGACTTCTGGTACCCTATGGGAGTGGCTGCGAGGAGTTGATCCATTCGCCCCGCTGTTCAGTCAGGCCATTGATGCCGCGCGGCGCGCCCGAGCGTTCCATTGGCCGCTGGAATTCCCTGACGTGATGCAACGCGGCGGCTTCGACGTGGTGTTGGGCAACCCGCCGTGGGATACGATGAGCCCCGATTACAAGGAGTTTTTCTCGGTCTACGATCCGGGAATACGCCACATGTCGCCCGATGAGCAGAAAGAGGCTTACGCTCGGCTGCTGGGCAATCCCGTCATTGCGCGGCGCTGGGACCAGCATTGTGCCGATCTCTATTCGGCAGTCCACTTCATCAAGTCGAGCGGTCGCTACCGCCTGTTTTCGGAAGGCAACCTGGGCAAGGGAGACTTCAATGTCTACCGGATGTTCGTGGAAACCGCGTTGGCGGCCACGAAGGAAGGCCGCGTGGCTGCTCAGTTCGTGCCGGAAGGCCTTTACAACGGGGCCAATGCCACCGCGATCCGCAAGGAACTGTTTTCCGCATTCCGATTGGAGCGTTTGGCGGGATTCGAAAACACGCATGGGATCTGGTTCTCCAAAATCGACACGCGCATGAAATTCTGCCTCTATGTCGCCTGGAAGGGCGGCAAGACGGAGGCGTTTCACGCAGCCTTCCGGGTGAACACCCTGGACAAGTTGCAAGAGCTCAAATCCGGCGGCGGATTGACCATTCCGGTTTCGGTTGTCGCGGAATTCTCGCCCGAAGCCCTGGCTGTGATGGAATTCGCCGCGCAATCCGAGATCGATATCTGCGCCCGGATGTATGCGCTGTATCCCAAGTTCGGCGCTGAAGTCGAAGGGGCACCCTATCGGCATTACATGCGTGAAGTGGACATGGGCACAGATCGCGGCCTGTTCTCGGACGGTAGCGATGGGCTGCCGGTGTTCGAGGGGCGCATGATCGACGCCTATGATTACAGGGCAAAAGGATATCTCTCAGGGCGCGGTCGATCCTCAGTGTGGGACGATTTCCCGTTCGGCGAAGCCAACAAGCAAATCCAACCCCAATGGCGTATCCTGCCCGAACGAATTCCCGACAAGCTGGGAGACAGGATCTATCGTTACCGGATCGGGTTCGGCGACGTGGCCAGTCCCACCAATCAGCGGGGGCTGATCGCCGCGATGATCCCACCAGAAACAATCTGTGGCGATAAAGTGCCGACGATCATTCTCGGCCCAGACGATGAAGACCACTTTCTTTGGCTGGGCGTGGCGAACTCGATCGTCATGGACTTCTTGGTTCGCAAGAAGGTTTCTCTGAAGATGTCCTATACAATTATGGACAGCCTCCCATTCCCAAGGCTGTGCAAGGAGACGCCATCCTCACGAGAAATCGTCCAGCGTGTCTGCTCCTTGTGCGCCACCGGACCAGAGATGGAATCCCTGCGAAATCGGGCGATTGCGGCAGGCATTTTGGCTGATCCATTCGCCATCGCTGAGGACCCGGAACAGCGCGCCGTGACGGCAGCCGAGATTGACGTTCTGGTAGCCCGCGATGTCTTCCAGCTTTCGAAGGACGAGATGCTCTACATTCTCGACCC
>NZ_JBMLSM010000148.1:0-2838 GCF_049240505.1 Novosphingobium sp. | reverse complement strand
GAAATGGTCGGGGAAAGAGGATTCGAACCTCCGGCCCCTGCCTCCCGAAGACAGTGCTCTACCAGGCTGAGCTATTCCCCGACCGATCCGCAAGCCGGTGACCCGGCTGCGAGGCAGGGGCGCCCTATACGAAGCAGTTCCGGTACTGGCAAGCGGGAAGGGACAAGTTTTTTCACAGGCTGGTTTTTGCGCCTGCGGGCGCGCGGCGGTAGAAGGCTGGCCATGTTGAAACGCGCCGATTCCGCCCGCCATTATGAATGGCAGTATCTCGATCTCATGCGCGAGATATGGGAGCAGGGCGACGAACGGATTGACCGCACCGGCGTAGGCACACGCTCTGTTTTCGGTGCGCAATTGCGGTTTGACCTGTCAGACGGTCGGATGCCGCTGCTGACGACCAAGCGCGTCTACTGGAAAACAGCCACGCGAGAATTCCTGTGGTTTCTGACCGGTGACACCAACATTCGCGCCTTGTGCGCGCAAGGCGTGGAAATATGGACCGACTGGCCGCTGGACCGCTACCGCAAGGTGACTGGTGAGGATATCGCCCGCTCCGAATTTTCCGCCCGGATCGTGGCAGACGCAGCCTTTGCCGCTGAATGGGGCGATCTTGGCCCGGTCTATGGCAAACAGTGGGTCAACTGGCCGGTCTACGAACCTGTGGGCGAGGGGCTGTTCAGGCAGCGCCGCGCAGGGATCAATCAGGTGGCCGATGTCGTGGAATCGCTGAAGAACAACCCCGGTAGCCGTCGCCACATCGTGGAAGGCTGGAACGTGGCCGAGCTTGACCAGATGGCATTGCCGCCCTGTCACAAGACCTACCAGTTCCACGTCAGCGGCAACAAGCTGAACGGACTGCTCTATCAGCGCAGTTGCGATGTGGCGCTGGGACTTCCATTTAATCTTTGGGGAGCGGCGTTATTTGTTCGCCTGCTGGCGCAACAGTGCGATCTTGAGCCGGGCGAGCTGGTGTGGATGGGCGGCGACACCCATCTTTACCTCAATCACGCGGATTTGGTTGAAGCACAGCTTGGCCGGGAACCGGAAGGCGATCCGCGCCTTGCCATATCGCGCCGACCAGATAGCATTTTCGACTATCGGATCGAGGATTTCGAAGTGACGGGTTACGCGCCGCAGGGCCACATTTCGGCACCCGTAGCGGTCTGAAGCTGCGATTGACTCGATAAGGTGTGTGAAATAAAATAACACACGTATATAACTTTGCATCAGTCTGACTTTGCATTTGCAAAGGCTGATTCGGTGCGGGAGAGTCAAAAATGCAGGCGTTCGCACAATGAGCACAAGCGCGCGTGGCAATCTGCCGTCGCTGTCGCTGCATGTGCCAGAACCTCGGTTCCGGCCCGGCGACAAGGTCGACTATTCACATCTTCAGATTACCGCAGCAGGCGAGCAACCACGCCCCGACGAGAGCTGCGCGGCGTCCGATACGCACCCTCTTTGCCTCGATCTGGTGCGCGTGCTGACTGAGGATGACCGCGCAGTCGGTCCTTGGGATCCCAAGCTGGATGCCGAAACATTGCGGCGGATGTTGCGCACGATGGCACTTACCCGCGCTTTCGATGACCGGATGTATCGCGGCCAGCGGCAGGGCAAGACCAGCTTCTACATGAAGTGTACTGGCGAGGAGGCAACGTCGGTTGCTCCGGCAATGGCGCTGGCGAACGATGACATGGTGTTCCCCAGCTATCGTCAGCAGGGCATCCTGATCGCGCGTGGTTATCCCATCGTCGAGATGATCAACCAGATCTATTCGAACCGCGCCGACAAGTTGAAGGGCCGCCAGTTGCCGATCATGTATTCGGCGCGCGAGGCTTCTTTCTTCACGATCAGCGGCAATCTGGCCACGCAATATCCCCAGGCCGTTGGCTGGGCGATGGCCAGCGCGATCAAGGGCGACAGCCGCATTGCGGCGACGTGGATCGGCGAGGGTTCAACGGCGGAAGGCGATTTCCATTCGGCCATGACCTTTGCCACCGTCTATAACGCCCCTGTCATATTCAACGTCGTCAACAACCAATGGGCGATTTCGAGCTTTTCGGGCTTTGCCGGGGCGGAACGAACGACGTTTGCCGCACGCGCGATAGGCTATGGCATGGCCGGGTTGCGGGTGGACGGAAACGATCCTTTGGCGGTTTATGCCGCCACCGAATGGGCCGCCAACCGCGCCCGGTCGAACGCGGGACCGACGCTTATCGAACACTTCACCTATCGCGCGGAAGGGCACTCCACGTCTGACGATCCGGGCCAGTACCGGTCTGCGCACGAGCGGGAAGAATGGCCTTTGGGCGATCCGATCAACCGCCTGAAAAAGCATCTGATTACGCTTGGCGAATGGTCCGAAGAACAGCACGCCGAGATGGATCGCGAGCTTATGGAGCAAGTGAAGGTCGCAACCAAGGAGGCCGAGAAGAACGGCATTCTCGGGCACGGTTTGCACCATCCGTTCCACACCATGTTCGAAGACGTGTTCGAGGATCTGCCCTGGCATCTGCAGGAGCAGAGCGAGCAGGCAATTCACGAACGTCGCGTCAAATGGCCGGAATGGAAAGAGGCATGACCTACGAAGAAACACCGGTCAGCCTTGCTGAGGCTCCGACCCGCCGCATGAACATGATTGAGGCGATCAACGATGCGCTCGACATCATGATGGAGCGCGATCCCAACGTAGTCGTGATGGGCGAAGATGTCGGCTACTTCGGCGGCGTGTTTCGCGCAACGGCGGGCCTGCAGAAGAAATACGGCAAGACGCGCGTGTTCGATACGCCGATCAGCGAATGCGGCATTATCGGCGTGGCAGTGGGCATGGGTGCCTATGGC
>NZ_JBMLSM010000147.1:0-21453 GCF_049240505.1 Novosphingobium sp. | reverse complement strand
GCTCGTCAGGCTCATAACCTGAAGGTCGCAGGTTCAAATCCTGCCCCCGCAACCAAAATCAACAGCATAACAACCCCTCCAGCGCCGCCCCCCAAGGGCGGCGTCGACGTGCGTGGCTCACGCCGCCAGTGGCAATGACTGCCTCGTATGCGCGCCACAAAAAGGTTCGAGACTCCCTTCATAATGCAGGGCTCATTTCCTACAGCTAGATAATGTATGAACTAGATGGTTCATGAACTTGCTTTCCGGGACTGGATGAGTAAGCTCCTGATTGTTCGAGAGGCTGGCGTGATGGACCGGCCACGGCACGGGAGATTGGTATGAAGCGTATGCTTGTTGGACTGCTGGCAATTGTGCCCCTGGCTGTTCCTGCGTCCAGCGCAGAAGCCGACAAGTCTATGCAGCCTCTGCCTTCTGCGCCGATCGTGACCAGTAGCGGGAGAATTGCGGGGACGGCTTTGTCTTCGGGCGTGCAGGCGTGGTTAGGCGTTCCATTTGCGAAGCCACCGGTCGGCGAATTGCGCTGGGCAGTGCCCCAGCCTTCTATCTGGAGTGGGGTGTACAATGCTGACCGCAAAGGCGCGGCCTGCATTCAGGTACTTCGCCCCCATGATATCAACCACTATTTTGGCGAAGAGGCGACAGGCGAAGACTGTCTGACTATGAACATCTGGGCACCTGCAGGCACTGCTGTCGGTGCGAAGCGACCGGTGATCGTGTTCATCTATGGCGGTGGTTTCACCATAGGTTCGTCCGGCATGGCAAATTACGATGGCGAGGCCGTGGCGCGTGCGGGCGCGATCTTCGTGAATTTCAATTATCGCGTAGGGGCGCTGGGCTTTCTTGCGCACCCGGAGCTTACGGCTGAGCAGGGCGGCGCGTCGGGCAATTACGGTCTGATGGACCAGACGCTCGCGCTTAAATGGGTGCATGACAACATCGCTGCTTTCGGCGGCGATCCCGAAAAAATGCTGATCATGGGGCAGTCTGCAGGGGCGGGATCTGTGGCGGCGCAAGTGCAGTCGCCTGCCGCACGCGGGCTGTTTCGTGCGGCTGTGATGTCGAGCGGGTGCAGCCTGAGAGGTACGAAGATGACTTTGCCCGACGCTGAAAAGTTGGGTCTGGCCCTTCAGGAGCGGCTCGGCGCAAAAAGCCTTGCCGCGATGCGCAACATTCCAGCTGACCGCATTCTGGCGGCGCAATCGGAAAGCCAGCTTGGCCTTGCCGTTTCGGGTGTCCGCATTTCCGGGCCGATTGTGGACGGCAAAGTCCTGCCGCAACAGGCCGTCGAGGCGGTGGCATCGGGCAACTTTGCGAAAGTGCCGGTTATGGCCGGCTTCAACGAGGACGACATGGCGTTCGGCTTTTCGGCACTGACCGCAGCGCGAACCGTGGCAGACTACAATGCGGCGGCGAACCAGTTGTTCGGCGCGGACGCTGCTGCATTCCTGAAACTTTACCCTGCAAAGACTGATGCAGATGTGCCTGCAACTGCGCGCCGTGCTGCGCAGGATTCCGGCTTTGCCGCGAATGCCCGCACTTGCGCCAGTGATCTTGCGGCGAAGGGCGTGCCGGTGTGGATCAACGAATATGCGCGTCGCCACCCCTATGTGGCAGGGGTGAAGTTGGCCGATCAGGATACGACCACGGTGGGAGCCTATCACACGGCGGATATCCCATACTGGTTCGGCACGCAGGACAAGTACAATGCAATTCGTCCGACGCGACAGTGGACGGACTGGGATCGTACCCTGTCCAATCGCATGATGACGGCGCTGATCGCGATGGCCGAAACGGGAAGCCCGGACACGGTTGCCATGCCGTGGAAGCCGTGGAGCGTCAAGAACGACAGCCTGCTCTGGCTTGGTGATACGGTAGAGAAGAAAGCGTTCAACACCACCGGTCAGACATGGCTGGCCGCGCATAAGCCCGCAGCCACGAACGCGCCCCGACCAACCACGCCGCGCGATTGAACTTGAGCCATGTGTCTCTGCAACAGGAGTTCTCGGTGAAAAACGCGATTGCCTCCGTTTCGCTCAGCGGGACGCTTGAAGAGAAAATCCGTGCAGCCGCCGCTGCCGGGTTCGACGAAATCGAGATATTTGATGTCGATTTTCTCGCCTCGCCGCTTTCCGCGCGCGAGACGCGGGCGCTGATTGCGGACCTTGGGCTGACCTGTTCGCTCTATCAGCCTTTCCGCGATCTTGAAGGGATGCCCGAACCGCTGCGCGCGCGCGCTTTCGACCGGTTGAAGCAGAAGTTCGATGTTATGGCCGAACTGGGTTGCGACCGGTTGTTGATGTGCACAAACTGTTCACCGGCGGCATCGGGGGACCGACCGAGGATCGTGGCGGATCTGCGTGATGTGGGCGAACTTGCGCAGAGCCGGGGAATGCTCGTCGGGTATGAGGCACTCGCCTGGGCAGCGCATGTCTGGGATCATCGTGTGGCGTGGGATATCGTGCGCGAGGTGGATCACCCGAATTTCGGTATTCTGCTGGATAGTTTCCACTCGCTCGCCCGCGCCATTCCGGTGGAATCGATCCGCGATATCGATCCGGCGAAGATCGTTTATGTCCAACTGGCAGATGCGCCCGTGCTGGATATGAACAGGCTGTATTGGAGCCGCCATTTCCGCAATTTGCCGGGGCAGGGCGGGCTGGACGTGGAAGGCTTCGTTACCGAACTCTTCCGCATCGGGTATGCAGGGCCGCTGAGCCTGGAGATTTTCAACGACCGTTTCCGGTCCACGTCCGCTGCCCTTGTGGCGCGCGATGGCGTGCGTTCGCTGGACGCACTGCGCGATGCGGCTGCGCGGAATCTTGGGCAGGAGACGGCTATGCCTGCCAAGGCCGAGATTCTGGGCCTGGAGTTTGTGGAATTCGCGGTAGCCCCGGACGATCGCACAGCGATGGAAAGCGTCGTTGCCGAAATGGGTTTTGCGCGCGCTGGCAGGCACCGGACAAAGGACGTTGAACTTTGGCGCAGCGGTGTGACCAATCTTGTCCTGAATTTTGAAGAAGAGGGTTTTGCGCGCTCTTATCGGCTGACACATGGCAGTTCGCTTTGCGCCATCGGCCTTTCGGTGGCCGACAGCGCTCTGGCCATTCGCCGCGCGCAAGCACTTGGCGGGACACCGGAAGCCAGCGATATTCCATCGATGCCCGCAATTCGTGGCGTGGGCGGCAGTCTGGTTTACCTGCTGGATCAGGGCAGCGCCGATGCGATCTGGGAGAGCGAATTTGCGCTCGATCCTGCGCCGGTTGTGGCAGAAGAACTTGCAAGCGGCAGGATCGACGGTTTCGATCATCTGGCGGTGGTCGTGCACAATGATGAATTCCTGTCGTGGCAGCTTTATTGGCGTGCCCTGTTCGATGTGCAGGTGCAGGATGCGCAGGACGTGATCGATCCCAATGGGCTGGTCGTGAGTCAGGCGATCCAGAACCGGGCAGGCACATTCCGCCTGACAATGAATGCAACCGATGCACGCGATGCGCTGACATCGCGGTTCCTTAGCCAGACGTTTGGGGCCGGCTTCCAGCATATTGCCTTTTGCACAACCGATCTTGCGGCGTTGGCGCAGGATGTGCGGGGAAGGGGTATGGCGTGCCTGCCTATTCCGACGAATTATCAGGATGATGCTGCAGCCCGCTTTGGCCTCTCGGCAGAAGAGAGTGGGCAGATGCGCCAGCTTGATATTCTGGTGGACGAGGATGCGGCGGGCCATCGCTACCGCCAGTTCTACAGTCGCGCTTTCAACAAGAGCTTCTTTTTCGAATTCGTGGAGCGGGCCGGATATGAGGGGTATGGCGCAGCCAATGCGCCGATCCGCCTTGCCGCCCAATCGCGCTATCGTATCGACCCGGTGCCCTGACCGGCCGATCACGCGACCCGTGGCGGCTATTGCGCAAAGCGCAGGATCAGCCATAGAGGAGCCGTGATCGAAAGGGGTGCGGCATTGGCCGAAGGGATGAAAAAAGCCGGCAAACGGGCGCGCGAGGCTGCGGAAACCAAGGACAACATCCTGTTGGTTGCCACGCGTGAATTTGCCGACAAAGGTTTGGCGGGTGCGCGTATCGACGAGATTGCGGACAAGACCGCATCGTCAAAGCGGATGATCTACTACTATTTCGGCGGCAAGGACGAACTGTATCGCGCCGTGCTTGAGCGCGCATATGAACGCATCCGCGCGCAGGAACAGGACGCCCATTTCGAGAACCTGCCACCAGCAGAAGCACTGCGCGCGATCATCGGGCACAACTTCGACTATCACTTCGAAAATCCCGATTTCGTTAGACTGGTGATGAACGAGAACGTCCATCATGGTGAACACATCGCGCAGATTGCAAGCATGAAGCAGCGCAACCGCACGGTGATCGAATCGCTGGGAGCTATTCTTGAAAAGGGAGCGAAAGCAGGCGCGTTCCGGAACGGGATCGATCCGGTGGACCTGCATTCGATGATCAGCGCGCTGAGCTTTTATAGCGTGTCCAACCGCCATACCTTTCTGCACAACTTCGGCGTCGATTTTGCCGATCCCGTCGTGCGGGCGCGGCGGCGTGAACAGATCATTTCGTGCGTGCTGAGCTGGGTGGTGAAGGGCTGAGCCAACGGCCTGCGCTCGCTTGCGCGCGCGCCTACATTTGTGTACGAACTGGTTCGCAAAATATAATGCGGAGCAGGATATGCACACAAAGCTAAAGGCGGTCGCAGCCGTCTGCGCCATCGGACTTTTCGGGCTGACGACCGGGGCTGAAGCGCAGCGGACCTTTGCGGTGGCAGACCATCCCCTTTCCGACGATATTGATCCCGGCGCGGTGAAAACCTGGCACGATGGCGTAACGTCGCAAGCTGACGTGCGCTATGCCGCGATTTCCGGTTGGCGGCGGTTGACGCTCGATCTCTATATGCCGCCGAAGGATGCAGGGCCAAAGCCGCTGGTGCTTTACGTCCACGGCGGTGGATGGATGAACAGCGACAGCCGCCACTTCGGCGCGATCGCCGATCTTCCGGCGCTCTTTGCCAAACTGGCGGCAGAAGGCTTCGTCGTCGCCTCTATCGAATATCGCCACGGGCGCGAAGCGCGTTTCCCGGCTCAGGCGCAGGACGTGCGTTCGGCGCTGCGTTTCTTGAAAGCCAACGCGGCGCGGTTCGGCATCGACCCTTCGCGCACGGGCGCTATCGGGGGATCGGCAGGCGCACACCTTGCTGGATTGCTCTCGCTTTCGTGTGGCGACGCGCGTCTTGATCCCGAGAACAACAACGCACCTGCTGGCAGCGAATGCGTGCAGGCGTTCGTCGGGTGGTATGGCGTCTACGATGCAACCGCGCTGGCCGCAGAGCGTCCCACCGGGCGCGACGGCGCTATAGAGACGCTGCTGGGCTGCGATGGCACCTGCTCGCCCGACAAGCTGGCTCTGGTCAGCCCGACAACCTATCTCGACCGCTCCGACCCACCCACCCTGCTGATCCACGGAACAGAGGACAAGGTGGTCCCGGTCACGCAATCACGGCTGCTAGAAGCGCGAATGAAAGCGGCAGGTGTGCCGGTGGAGGCGCTTTATATTCCCGGTGTTGACCACAGTTTCATGGGAAAGACGCCTGCCGAAACGCGCGAGGCGACGCTCAAGGCCGTGAACGCCAGCTTCGATTTCCTGCACAAGCATTTGGACCGCGCCAAGTGAAGCGCCTGCCTTTTCTGGCCGCGCTACCGCTGGCCTTCGCCTTGCTGATCGAAGCGGCGCCGTCGCCTGCGCAGGATGGCGCTATGGCCGAACCGCTGGCCGATCCCGATCAGGTGCTTGCGGCTTTTGCACCGGGGCTGGGGCGCGAGGCGACGGCAGCGGCCTGTGGTGCGTGCCATTCACCCACGCTGATTACCGGCAAGAAGCTGAATGCCGAAGCGTGGGCGCAGACCGTGGACCAGATGATCGGGCGTGGGGCGGCGGTTGAGGACAAGGATTACGACGTGATCGTCGATTACCTTGTCCGCAACTACGGCCCGGCAAAGGAATAAGCGCTATTTCTTGAGCGTTATCTGGTGGGGGCGGGGCGTCTGTCCGCCGTTGATAGCCCACTTGATGGCTTCCAGCGTCATGGATCGCACGCGCGGATCGTCCCACGAGGCGTCGGTGTGGCCGAGGCCGGAATAGAACACGCGGCCCGCGCCGTAGGATTTGATCCATGCGACCGGGAAATCGCCATCGGTGCGGTGGACCATCGGGGCTTTCAGATCGACGCTCGATGTATCGATCCGGGCCAGCACATCTATCCTGTCGCGCGTGTAGGGCGCGGGACGCATCTGGTAGTGTTCGTCGCGAAAGACCATGCCGGTCTTCCATGTCTTCATTGCCGGAAAATCGGGCCGTTCGACAATGACTTTGGCATCGGTGATCATCCACGGATGGTTGTCGAACACGCCGCCCAGCATCTCGCCGTATTCGGGCCATGAATAGGCCGTGGCCGACGCGGTGTGAATGCCGATGAAGCCGTTGCCGTCCTTGGCGATGAAATCGAGGAGATCCTGCTTCTGTTCGGGCGTCATCGCGGTTTCGCCGTTGGTGTAGAACAGCACCGCGTCGAAATAGTCGAGGTTCTTGCCCCGCGCCTGGCTTCGCCCGCCCTTGGCGTAGTTGCCCTCGCCCCACGTTTCGCCCTTGGTCACCCAATCGGTATCGGTGCGGATGAAAGCCACATAGGCACCGGATTCGCGCCCCAACTGTTCGATTACCGAAACCGCATGGCTCACGGCCATGTGCGCAGACTGGTTGCCGGTTGAAAGGTCGGCCACGATCAGCAACCGCTTCTTGCCCGCATAAGCGTCCTGATAGCCGGGCGGTGGCTTGCGCTCGGCTTGTGGAGCGGGCGCAGTCGTCTGGCCCATCAGCATTCCCGCAAAGGCAAGCGTGGCAAAAGTGCGGCGGATCATCGGGCAGTCTCCGGCAGGGCAAAGGCGGTGATCGTGTCGGATGCGAGCGGGCTGTCCAGGAAAGAGCCGCCAGTGGCGGTGATCGCCACCATCTGCCGTCCCTGCGCATCGGCATAAGTCATCGGTGTGGCGTGCGCGGCGGCTTCAAGCCGTGTCTCCCACAGCAGCTTGCCCGTGGCAGTTTCATACGCTCGGAAGCGCGAATCGTCGGTCGCGCCGATGAAGGTGAGGCCGGTAGCGGTGGTGATCGCGCCGCCGATATTGGGCCGTCCGGTGTGCTTGACCGCATCGGGCAGTTCGTCGGTCACACCCAGAGGCACCTGCCACTTTATCGCGCCGGTCTTCACGTCTACGGCGCTGAGCCGTCCCCACGGCGGGGCCTGACAGAGCAGGCGAGTGCCTTCCAGCTTGAACCGCCCGCCCACAGGGCCGCGCTCATAGGGCAGCGCACCTTTCGACGGGACCAGCGCAGTAACCTGTCCAAGGTCGCTGGTGTTGACCAGCAGCAGGCCGCGCGCCGGGTCAAAAGCTGCGCCGCCCCAGTTCGCGCCGCCCTGAAGGCCGGGGAAGGAAATCGTCGCCTCGTTGAACCCGACCGGCACGTAAAGCGCACCGGGTTTCATTGCATGTTTAGTGATCCAATCAGTGCAGCCTTTTTGCAGTTCGGGCGTCAGATCCGCAATGTCGGCCATCGCAAACGTGGTCCGCGCCAGTGGCGGTGTGGCAAGCGGGATGGGTTGCGTGGGCGAAGCCTGTTCACCGGGCACAGCGCTTGGCGGCACCGGCTTTTCCGCCACGGGCAGCAGCGGTTTGCCGGTTACCCGGTCGAGCACGAAGAGCAGCCCGTTTTTCGATACCACGGCAACCGCCGGGCGCTTGCGACCATTCCTGCCCGTCCAGTCGAACAGCAGCGGCGGGGCCTGCAGGTCGTTGTCCCAGATATCGTGGCGCACCACCTGAAAATGCCAGAGGTACTTGCCCGTGCGCGCATCTGCTGCAACCAGTGATGTGCCATAGAGATTGTCGCCCTTGCGATCCCCGCCATAGCGATCGAAAGCCGGAGCGCCGAATGGCATGTAAACAATGCCGCGCGCCTGATCGACAGTGAGGAAGCCCCAGGCGTTGACGCCTGACCGGCGCTCCGCACTGCCCGCCTGCCATGTTTCATACCCGCGTTCACCCTTGCGCGGGACCGAATGGAACGTCCACACCAGCTTGCCCGTGCGCACGTCCCACGCCCGCACATCGCCCGCCGCGCCTTGCGGCGGAAATTCCTGAACAGCCGATCCTGCGATCACCAGATTGCCGAAAACGATTGGCGGGCTGGTCATGCCATAGAAGCGGGTTTCCGCTCCTTGCATCACTTCCGGCGTCTTCATGTCGACGATGCCGCCACTACCAAACCCTTCGGAAAAACGCCCCGTGGCGGCATCAAGCGCGATCAGGCGGCCATCGCGCGTGCCGAACACGATACGCGGCGGCAATGTGCCATCGCCCGGCCAGTATTCGACACCGCGCAGGCTGGGTTGGCCCGGCCCTGCAATCGCGGTGGCCCAAAGTTCCTTGCCCGTGGTGGGATCAAGCGCCACGACCCGGCCATAGGGCGTGCTGACGAACATGCGCCCGCCCACTACCAATGGCGTCACCTGCGATCCGGCAAAGCGGTTGCGCACGGCGCGAGGAGGGGCAGTTGTGGTGGCTGGCGGCGAGGCGGCCACGCCTTCGGCAATGCGCTGCGCATCGGCATTGGCATTGGCATTGGCATCTGTTGAGGACGCCGATGCTTCGGGCCGCATGTGATAGACCCATGCAGGCCTTAGCGCGGTGACATTGGCCGGGGTAATCTGGCGCAGCGGAGAGTGGCGCTGGCCGCCCTTGTCACGCCCGTATGTCGCCCAATCGCCGTCGGCGGATTTTGGCGGCGCGGCAAGCGCGCTTCCCGAAAGCAGCGCAAGCCCGATTATCAGGTGGCGTGGCGGCACGAAGAGTCTCCCAATTAATTTTATGGACTAGTTCGTACATAAAGGTTCCCTTCGCTACAAGCTTTGGTTACAAGGGGCTAAGGCCATCAGGCCAACAAAGAGCTTCCGGGGGAGCGATGGGAAAGACGATACTGGTCCTCAACGGGCCAAACCTGAACCTGCTGGGCGAACGCGAACCGCAGATCTACGGCCACGATACGCTCGCCGATGTCGAGGCGATGTGCCGCGATGCGGCCACGGCGGCGGGCTACGATATCGATTTCCGCCAGACCAACGCCGAACATGAAATGGTCGACTGGCTTCAGCAGGGCCGCAAAGGGTTGGCAGGGATTGTCATCAATCCGGCGGCTTTCACGTATGCGGCCTATCCGGTGCTCGATGCGCTCAAGCTGGTCGATTGCCCGGTGGTCGAAGTGCATATCTCCAATATTCACCGGCGCGAAGCGGAGTGGCGTTCACGCTCGATCATGACGCAGGTGGTAACGGGGATCGTGTCCGGCCTGGGCGTTCATGGCTATCCGCTGGCTGTCCAGCATCTGATCTGGCGGCTGGAGCGCAGCGCATGAAACCGACACGTGCCCGCTTCGGCATCCTCATCCTGATCAGCACGGCAACGTTGATCAATTATCTCGATCGTTCGGTCATGGGCGTGGCCAAGCCCGCACTCGTTGCCGAACTGCAGATCTCGCCCGAAGTCATGGGGCTGATCTTCTCGGCCTTTTCGTGGACTTATGCGCTGGCGCAGATTCCCGGTGGCTTCGTGATCGACAAACTGGGCACCCGTCTGACCTATGCCCTGTCGTTGGGCCTGTGGTCGCTGGCCACCGCAATCCACGGCTTCATGACCAGCGTGGCCGGGCTGGTATCAGCACGCCTTGCGTTGGGCATTGCTGAAGCGCCGTGCTTCCCGGCCAACTCTCGCGTGCTGTCCACATGGTTTCCGCAGCAGGAGCGGGCAAAGGCCACCGGCGTATATACCGTGGGAGAATATATCGGTCTTGGCTTCCTTATCCCCGTGCTGGCGTGGATCATGGGCGAGTTCGGTTGGCGTTCGCTGTTCTGGATCGTCGGCGGGATGGGCGTCATCTTCGCCTTCATCTTTCACGCCCTCTACCGTGAACCCAACGAAAGTCCGAAAGCCAATCAGGCCGAGCGTGATCTGATCGCTGCGGGCGGCGGGTTCTCTGCCGGTGCGCCCAGCCTGCCGTTCTCGTGGGCGCGGGTTCGTCGTCTCGTGACCACGCGGCAGATCGCGGGGGCCTCAATCGGCCAGTTCTGCAGCAATTCCACCCTGGTCTTCTTTCTCACCTGGTTTCCCAGCTATCTGGCAGAGGAACGGGGGATGGACTTCATCAAGTCCGGTTTCATGGTCTCCCTGCCTTATCTTGGTGCGTCGGTGGGCGTGATGGTCGGCGGGATCGTTTCGGATTGGCTGATCAAGCGCACCGGTTCGCCCAGCATCGGTCGCAAGGCTCCGATCATTGTCGGTCTGCTGCTCTGCGCGTCGATGATCTCTGCCAACTTCCTTGAAAGCAACGCGGCGGTGATTGCCATCATGTCTGTGGCGTTCTTCGGCCAAGGCCTTGCCGGATTGGGCTGGACCTTGCTGTCCGATGTCGCGCCAAAGGAGATGATGGGACTGACCGGCGGCCTGTTCAATTTCTTCACCAACCTTGCCGGGATAGTCACCCCATTGGTGGTCGGATTTGTGGTCGGCGCGACAGGCAGTTTCTATGGCGCGCTGGCCTATATCGGCGCTTTGGGCATCGTCGGGGCCTTGGCCTACCTGTTCCTGCTCGGCCCGGTAGAGCGCGTGACCATCGACTGATCACACGCCAAGTGCGCGACCAGAAGGTGTGGTGGCGCGAATGCGGCATCATCTGGCATTGACATGTACTAACTAGTTCACATAACGATATCGACAACGGATTCGCTCTTTCCCGGAGCGCAATTCCACCGAACAAACAGGGAGGGGATTATCATGATGAAGTATCGCCTTGCGGCGTGCAGTTCCGCGCTCGCACTTTCGCTCAGCTTTGCCAGCGCCGCTGTCGCCCAGTCGGCTGCGCCGCAAGATGCGCAGGCTGAAGAAAATGGCCCGACGAATGAGCAGATCGTCGTCACCGGCTCCAGCATCAAGGGCGTGGCTCCGGTCGGCTCGAACCTGATCAGCGTCACTTCCGAATCCATCGAAAAGACCAACGCCCAGTCGGTGCAGCAGATTCTGCGCTCGGTTCCGGCCGTGGTCGGCCTTGGCAGCGCGGGGCAGGGATCGTTCGGTTCGGCCAGCCAGTCGGGCACCAATGCGCCGACCATTCACGGCCTCGGCGCTTCGGCGTCCAACTCCACGCTCAATATCATTGACGGGCACCGCATCCCGCTTTCGGGTGTGAACCATGCGCTGGGCGATCCCAACATGGTTCCGCCGAACATGATCGAGCGCGTCGAAGTGCTGCCCGAAGGTGCCTCGTCGGTCTATGGCTCGGATGCGGTTGCAGGCGTGATCAACTTTATCACACGCCGCCGGTTCGATGGCGTGCAGGTCAACGGGCAGATGGGCTTTGCCGACGATTACCGCACCCGCCAGCTTGGCGTCGTTGTCGGCCATAGCTGGGATTCCGGCTGGCTGACCGCCGGTTACAACTATTCTGATCGTGATGCCCTGCGCGTGGCGGACCGCGATTTCCTCGCTTCCGATCACCGCCAGCACGCGATTGACGCAGGCTTGGACCTGTCCACCACCACGGCGCAGAACCGCGCGAACCTTGCCTCGTTCAACTGCGATCCCGCTTCGGTCCAGCCCGGCGGCACCACGTCTATCTTCCGTTACAACGCGGCTACGGGAACCTATGGCAACCCGGTTTCGAACGCGGCTGCCAATGCGTTCTGCGATATTAACCAGAACGTCGATCAGATCCCGCGCGAACGTCGCCACAATCTGCTGGTCAAGGCTGAGCAGGAAGTGGGCGACCGGCTGACCGTGAACGCCGATGTGCTCTATTCCAACCGCAACAACCTGCAGCGCGTTTCGCGCGGCACGGCGGGCTTCGGTGGCGGTGCAGTGCTGGCAACAGTGTTCGGACCGGGCAACACTTCGGTGGGCGCAGGCCAGATCAACCCGTTCTATGTCGCCATGCCGGGGCAGACCTCGACCACGCAGCAGGTGCGCTTTTCGGGTGACGAACTGTTTGGCCCCGGTGCCCAGATCGAATCCGGTGAAGAGCATTACTTCGTTAACGCCAAGGCCGACTACAAGCTCTCCGATTCCTGGAGCGTGACCGCCGGTGCCACCGTTGGCGCATCAAACAGCTTCGTGCGCGATACGGGCCGCCTCAACATTTCGGCAGCGCTGCTCGCGCTCAACGGCACCACCAACCAGTCGGGCAGCCTGACCACGCTTTCGGTCCCCGCGACCGGCCTGATCGTGACCCAGCTTCCGCTGACCACTGCCAACGCGCTCGATGTGTGGAACACCGGCGCGGCCAACCGCACTTCGGCAGCGGTGCGCGCGCGCCTGACCGATACGACCACCTATCGTCACACCCGCCAGACCATGCAGAACTATCGCCTGCAGCTTGGGGGTGATCTGTTTGCCCTGCCGGGCGGCGCTGCCAAGCTGGCGCTGGGCGGCGAATATATTGCCTACACGATCCGCCAGAACGTTTCGCAGCCGCTGGGCATTGGCCCGGCCAGCACTGGATCGTCGACCATCAACCTCGATTACGATCGCAACGTGAAGGCGGCTTACGCGGAAATCCTGCTTCCGCTCGTCTCTCCCGATATGGACGTGCCGCTGGTTCATGCGTTCGATATCAACTTTGCCGGTCGCGTTGACGATTATTCGGACTTCGGCTCCACCACCAACCCCAAGATAGCGGCCAACTGGGAAGTGGTCGAAGGGCTGAAAATTCGCGGCAACTGGTCGAAGTCGTTCGTGGCACCGGCGCTCACCAGCTTCGGCGCGGATGGTCGTGGCACCACGGCGGAAACCAGCATTGCAGGCGGCCCGGCCAACCTTGCCGTGCCGATCGCAGCCTATCCGGGCGTGACCAGCATACCGGGCGTCTCGTGCAATGCCACCACGTGCACCATCGGCACGCCCTCCATTCAGGGCTTGCAGATCAATGGCGGCAATAACGAACTCGTCCCGCAGCGTGGCACCAGCTGGTCGTTCGGCGTAGATTTCACGCCCACGTTTGCGCCTGGCCTGCGCCTCTCCGCCACGTTCTGGCATAACGAGTTCACCGGGGGCGTCACCGCTCCGCTGCCCGGCTCGGCGGTGAACATCGCAGGGTTGCAGAACCTGCTGACGATCTATCCCACCGGAGCCACTCCGGCGCAGATCGCCAGCATCGTGGGCACCCGTCCGCTAACCACGTCCATCCCCAACACGACCTACTACGTTTTCGACTTCCGCCAGCGGAACATCCTGAACCTTGAGGTCGAAGGCATCGACGCCGATGCCCGGTTCAGCCGTGGCACGGATTGGGGCAGCTTCACGCTCGGCGCGGCGATGTCGCTCAAGACCCGGTTCGACCAGAACTTCGGCGGCGGCACGACCTTCTCGGTGCTGAACACCACCGGCTTCAACGGCACGTTCCCGTCGGTTCGGCTTGATCTGCGCGGCGATGTGGGCGTGACCTACGGTCCGGTTTCGGCCACGGTCTTCTTCAACCACACCGGCGGCTATCGCAACTGGTCGGCCACGGCGATCAATCCGGTCGTCTCGGTCGGCGGCGTGCCCACTGGCGAGGGCGGCGATCCGGTCAAGGCGCTGACCACGGTTGATTTCCACCTTGCGTGGGATTTGCCCAAGTCGATGGCGGAATCGCAGGTCTATGTCGACGTGCAGAACGTGTTCAACACAAAGCCGCCGTTCTATAACGCGGTGCAGGGCTTCGATACCTTCGCGGGCAATCCGTTGCTCCGCGTGGTGTCGGTCGGCTTCCGCACCAAGTTCTGATGATCCACCCTTGTCTGCCCCGGTTTCGCGCCGGGGCAGACCTTTTCACCGGATAGGCCACTGCTCTTGACCCCCGCCTTACGTTCAAATCCCATTCGCGCAGGCCGCATTCTGGCGGGTCTGCTGGGGCGGGGCATACTGGAATCACGCACGCCCTGGTTGCAGGAACAGGAAGCCGAAGCGCACGGGCTGCGGATGGTCTATTCGCTGTTCGATTTCACCGATCGCGGCTGGGCCGACAGCGATCTGGAAGAGATCGTTGCCGCCACACAGCGGCTTGGCTTTGCAGGCCTGAACGTCACCTATCCGTTCAAGCAGGCGGTCATCCCCTTTCTGGACGGCCTTTCCGATGCCGCTGCGGGGATCGGCGCGGTCAACACGATCGCTTTCGCGGATGGCAAACGCATCGGGCACAACACCGATGTCACCGGCTTTGCCGCCGGTTTTCAGCGAGGCTTTGGCGGCACTGCCCCCGGCAAGGTGCTCCAACTCGGCTGCGGCGGAGCGGGATCTGCCACCGCTCACGCCCTGCTGGGGCTGCTTGATGCCGAGCAGATCGTCCTGTTCGATCCCGACCCTGCCCGCGTAGAGGCGCTGCGCGCCCCTCTCGCAGCCCGCTTTGGCGCCGAGAGGCTGGCCGTCACCACCGACCCGGTCGCCGCCGCGCGTCACGCCGATGGCATTCTCAACGCCAGCCCTGTCGGCATGACCAAGTTGCCCGGAATGCCCATCGCCGTCGATGCGATAGCGCCGCGCCACTGGATTGCGGACATCATCTATTTCCCGCTCGAAACCGCCTTTCTTGCCGAAGCGCGGCGCAAGGGCTGCCGCACGCTGGATGGCAGTGGCATGGCTGTGCATCAGGCGGTTGATGCTTTCGCGATCTTTACTGGCTGCACCCCCGACCCGGAACGTATGCGCGCCAGCTTCTTTGCCTTCGCAGCCGAAAACGGCGCGATGCCGGAATAGGCACCCGCTTTCTGAAACCATTGCCAAGCGTCGGGTTGACCGCCGAGGTGCATTCGGGAATTGTATCCCGACGGCGCGATGGGGGGCATGACGACAGGCTATGATTTGGCGAGCTGCTCTTGCGTCGGCTGCAATGTTGCTTTTGGCAAGCGGACCCGTTCATGCCCAATCGGCGGTGCGGATCGAGGCAGGCGCGCTGGTCTTGCCTGCACCGGTCCGATTTGAATCCGGCACCGATGTTCTGGCCAAGGGAAGCGATGAAGGCCTTTCCCAAGTCGCACAGTTCCTTGCCGAGAAGAGCTATATCTCACTGCTGCGGATAGAAACCAACGCATCGATGCTGCCCGACCGCGATGCAAACCTCACGCTGGGAGCAGCGCGTGCAAAGCGGCTGTCAGCGTGGTTCGAGGCGCATGGCATTGACTGCAAGCGCTTGATTCTTGTTACCTTCGGACAGGACAAGCCCGTAGCTGCCGGACGCAGCGAAGAAAACGAGCGTGTGGAATTCCGCCCCGCCAAATTGCGCGGACTGGCCATCGGCGGGATGCCGGTGGACGGCGGCGGAATGGTGGTCCAGCCTCCCTGCCCATGATGACCGCTGCGTGGGAAACGGTGCATTTGCGCAACAGGCTTTGATCCTGGGCTATCTGTCGCACTGACCGTCTGCTGGCTGGGGCGGCAGGATTCGAACCTGCGAATGCCGGTACCAAAAACCGGTGCCTTACCACTTGGCGACGCCCCAGCAGAGCGGGCGCTTATAGCGTGGCTTGCGCGGATGAAAAGGGGTGACGCGGTGCTTTTGCATCACCCCTGTGCATTGATCAAAATCCCTTGACGATGCCTTTCAGCGCCTCGGGCGGCAGGGCATCGAAATCGCTGGCGTCGTGGCGTTCGGCAAGGCCTTTGCTGGAGTTCACCAGCCGTCCGCGCAGCACGCCGGGCCGCGCGTCGATCTCGCCCACCCAGCGGCCCACGTGTTCGTATTCGTGCATTGAAAGGAAGGTGGCTGCTTCGCCATAGGCTTCACCGCGATAGAGATTGCCGAACCAGGTGTAGGTGGCGATATCGGCAATGGTATAGTCGTCACCGGCAAGGAAACGGCTGTCCGCAAGACGGCGATTGGCCACGTCGAACAGGCGCTTGGTTTCCATTGCATAGCGGTCGATCGCATATTCGATCTTGAACGGCGCATAGTTGTAGAAATGGCCGAAACCGCCGCCGACAAACGGTGCGCTACCCACCTGCCAGAACAGCCAGGACAGGCATTCTGCCCGCGCCGCGCCAGACGAGGGCAGGAAAACCCCGAACTTTTCAGCAAGGTGCATCAGGATCGCGCCCGATTCGAACACGCGGAACGGTTCGGCGCCAGACCGGTCGACCATTGCCGGGATCTTGGAATTGGGGTTGATGTCCACGAAGCCGCTGGTGAACTGATCGCCTTCGAAGATCTTGATAAGCCAGGCGTCGTATTCCGCCTCGGCGATGCCCAGCTGGAGCAGTTCTTCCAGCATGATCGTGGCCTTCTGGCCGTTGGGTGTGCCCAGCGAATAGATCTGGAACGGATGCTTGCCCACCGGCAGTTCACGCTCGCTCGTCGGCCCGGCAATGGGGCGGTTTACGCTGGCAAAGGCGCCGCCATTGGCCTTGTCCCAGGTCCAGACCTTGGGGGGGACGTATTCTTCCGACATCGCTTGGCTCCTTCGAACAATTGTTAGTGTTGCATACTATATTGCGACGCCCTGCGCGGAACCGCAAGGCCCCTCGGCCCGTTCGTCGCTGCATGAACAGCAAAGCCGCAAAACTCGTGCATGTCGATGACAGTCTGCCCGGCGTCACGCGGCGGCGATGTGGCAAGGGCTGGGCCTATTTCGACGCGAAAGGCGCCCGCATTGCAGATCGGGCAGAAATTGCGCGGCTCAATGCCATTGCCCTGCCACCGGCCTATGTCGATGCGTGGTTCTGTCCAGCACCCAACGGGCACATCCTTGCCACGGGCGTCGATGCCAAAGGGCGCAAGCAATATCGCTATCACCCGGATTTCCGCACCGCGCGCGAAGGCGAAAAGTTCGATTCCTGCGCGATGTTCGGTCGGCTCCTGCCCTTGGTGCGGGCGCGCGTGGATGAAGAACTGGCGCGCCGCACGCTGTCGCGCGAACGCTGCATCGCCAGCGTGGTGCGCCTGCTCGATACCGGCGGCATTCGCGTGGGGAATGAGGCCTATGCCCGCAGCAACCGCAGCTTCGGCGCAACCACGCTGCGGATGCGCCATGCGGCGGTGAATGGGCATGTGCTGCGCCTGCGCTTCCGCGCCAAATCGGGCAAGGAGCGCGAGATGCGCGTGACCGATCGCGGATTGGTCCGTTTTGTCCGCAAGATGCAGGATCTGCCGGGGCAGAACCTGTTCCAGTATATGGCCGATGATGGCTGCGCGGTGCCCGTCGGCTCAGCCGATGTGAACGATTGGCTGTGCGAAGTGATGGGCGAGCATTTCACCGCCAAGCATTTCCGCACATGGCACGCCAGCGTGATGGCGTTCGATCTGCTGGCGGCGGGGCAGGGCAAGGTGCCGTTGAAAGCATTGCTCACCCATGTTTCAGACCAACTTGGCAATACCCCCGCAATTGCGCGCAAAAGCTATGTCCATCCCGCCGTGCTCAATCTGGTCCCGCAGCAGGAGCAATGGCGCGAGGAGATGATTCTGCCACGCGCCACGCGCTGGCTTTCGCGCCACGAACGCGGACTGATCGAACTGCTGGAAGATGGTCCGGCGGCGGCAGACCTGCTCGCAGCCGGATAGAACATCAATTGTATTCGATAACCGCATCGCGGCGAAGGTCGCGCAGATAGGTTTGCGCGCGCTTGTTCACGCGGTCGTCCTCGATCTGGGCCATCATCTCGTCAAAGCTCGGACCGCTCGCCACTTGCGGATCGTCGCGCCCGCACAGCATCAGCACGCGCACGCCTTCCTCGATCGATCCGAAGGGGGGCGTGGTCTGGCCCACAGGCAGGTTCAGCAGAGTTTCCTGCAAAGCGCCGGGCAGATCGCGTGCCTTGATCTGATCGTTGGCAACGACGGTTGCCCCGATCTTTCCGGCTTGCGCTTCGGCATCGCCGCAGCCCTTGATTGCCTTTACCGTTGCGGCAAATTCGGCTGCGCGTTTGGTCGCCTGATCGTTGGTCGTGCCCTTGGGGAACTCGATCGAAATCTGCTTGAGGCTGAGCAAGGCATCGCGCGGGTCGGCGGTCAGCACCTGACGCTTGTCGATCAGATAGAGGATCGAGAAGCCGCCGCGAATTTCGACAGGCCCGGCCAGTTGGCCCGGTGCCATTGTGCCCGCTGCGGTCGCCAGCTCGGCAGGAAGCTGTGCCAGCCTGATCCAGCCCAGATCGCCGCCAACGGCAGCGGTGGAGGCCTGGGAGTACTGGCGGGCATAGGCAACGAAGCTGCCGCCCTGCTTCAGTTGCTCGACGATCTTTTCAGCGTTGGCAAAGACCTGCGCCTTGTTCACGTCCGTCGCGGCAAGGAAGATTTCGCCGATGCGATATTCGTCGGTGCCTTTGGATGCCTGCAGGCGTTGGATCATTTCCTGCACTTCGCCTTCCGACACGTTGACGAAAGGCTGCACGTTGCGACGCAGCAGGTTCTGCCATGCCAGTTCGCCCCGGATCTGCCGTTTGAGCGAGGCGGAGGAAGATCCGATACGCGCGAGATAGGCTTCCATTGCCTCAGGCGATTGTCCGAAGTTCTGCGTGGCCACGCGCTCATACGTCGCTTCGACCTGTGCGTCGTCGGCAGGTACGTCCGAAGCCTTCGCTTCCTGAATCTGCAGTGTTTCGTCGATCAGGTTGCGCAGCACCTGCATCCGCAGGCGCTCCTTCTCTTCCGCATCGATCTTGCCGCCATTGGCCGATACGATCAGCGCCAGCCGCTGCTCAACATCGGTCCCGGTCACGATTTCGCCATTGATGATCGCAGTGGCGCGGCGCACGTTCGGATCGTTCGTGCCGAACATCGTCGGGTTTTCGGGGATGTTGAGCTGCGCATTGGCACCTTGCGCCAGCACAGGCGCGGCGGTCAGCGCGAAGGCGGCCAGAGACATCGACGAAGCACCGACTGCGCGCTTGAGCGTCTGGCGGGTAATGGTCAGCTTAGGCATCATGCTTGGATACTGGTCCTGTCGAACGGGCGCGTCTGAGGCAGCCTCGGGCTTTTGCGGCTTCTGGCCTTGCGCGGCTTAACCAAAGCTGAGTGGCGCATCGGACACAAAAGGGCAAGAGAGCAGGCTCTACTTCACCCCGAGGTTCTTGAGAGAGAGCGAAATCTGGAACGAGTTGCCGCGCACAGCGTCACCGATGTTCACGTAATCGCGCCGCCAGGTGAACGACAGGTCGAGGCAATCGTCGGTATAGGCCACGCCCAGACGGTGCCGCAGCATCTGGTAACCATCGGAACTCAGAGTTGGGTCTTCGTCGCGGTTGGTCAGGTTGACGATGGCTGATCCGAACACGGAAAACGCGCGCGTGATCGGCGTGCGCACGGCAAAGCGGAGTTCCTCGCGATCCTGCAGATCCTCGAACGTGCTGGCAATATCGCGGTTGAGCCGCAGATAACCCACTTCCACATACCGGCGATGGTCGCCCACCGTCGCGTCGAACTCGTTGCGGCGCAGCGCAAGGCTGTCCTTGTCCAGCCGGAAGCGATGCGTGAACTTCACGATATCGTCAAAACGCACCACTGTGCGCCCCACATAGTCGGACGCGCGGTTCGTCAGCCCGGTGCCATCGGGCAGAAGCGTGTTCTGATTGGACAGGCGATAGCTTTGCCCCACCGTGGTCATGATCTTCAGCCCCGACCGCTGGAACGTCCAGTCGAACCCATAGGTAAAGCGCACCCCGTCCTCGATCCGGTCATAGCCCGGAAAGCGGTTGAGCGAGAACAGGTTGGTATCTTCCAGATCGACCGAGCGCGAATCCTCGTTCGGAATCTCGAAATTGCGCACGTTGGGGCTGGCGACAACCTGCACGCGCGGCGTCAGCACTTGCGTGCCGCCGAACACCTCGCCCACGAACGGCCACTTCACGTCCACCGCGGCCGTGGCGATGCCGCGCGTCTGCCACCCGGCCAGTCCGCGATAGACTGCCGTCGTGGTCAGGTCGTTCTCGGCGCTATGATAGACATCGGCGCGGGCAAGGCCGGTCAGCGTCACTTCCTGACCCATCCCGGTGATCGTGCGCAGATCCCACTGCGCCTTGGCAAAGGCGCGCTGGCTGTCCTGCCCCGCTGTGCGCACGATGGCGAGGCTGTTTGCCTGCAACTCGAACCGTCCGGGCACGCCGTCGAACGTCAGGCGGCGGCGATAGTCGACCACCGGCAGCGCCAGCGGCACCATGCCCTGCGGATCGTTCACCCGCACCGTCTGCGTCACCCACCCTGCCAGCGAGAAATAGCTGTCGTCGTCGATCCGCTCCAGATTGAGCGAGGAGCGCAGCCGGTCATCGCGGCTGATATCATAGCGGCGCAGGAACGTGCGGTCCGATGCCAGGCGCCCGTGCCCGGTAATGCTCCATTCGGGCGAGAACTGCAGCTTGCCGTTCGCCTCGATATAACCGCGCCAGCGTTGTTGGCCCACGGTCGTCTCGGTCAACGATGTGCCGAGCGGAATGCGCCCCGATCGCGTGGCATAGCCGGTGATCTGAAACGCGCCGAGGTTCGTCAGATGCCGGTACTTGCCCGTCAGCATCGGTAGCGATCCCGTGTAGAACGTGCCGGTCAGCGCCAGATCGCGGTTGTCGGCAATGCGCCAGTACCACGTCTCGCTGATTTCCGCGCCGTTGGCCGCGCCCAGCCGGAAGTCGGGGATCAGCAGGCCGGTTTCCGCGCGGAAGTCCGACGTATGGCCAAGCCCCGGCAGCGGCAGCACCGGAATGCCGAACATCCGCAGCGTCGCGCCCTTGTATTTGACGCGCTTTTCCTTCGCATCGAAATAGACGCGCGCCGCCGTCACTTCCCAGCTCGGCTTTTTGGGGCAGCCCTTGTCGTCTTCCACCGCGCAGCCAGAATAGGCGGCGTTTTCCAGCGTCATGTTGCCGAATTCGTCGCGCGTGCCGCGTTCCGCCGCCAGCCTGCCGCCCGTGCGCAGCACCACCAGCAGATCCTCGATCGCGCCTGCCTTGAACTCGTCGGTCAGTTCGACCTGATCGGTGTAGACGACGTTCCCGTCATCATCGACAAATCGGATATTGCCATTGGCAAGGATCTGGCCGGTGGTCCGGTCCCACGTCACATTGTCGGCGCGCACCGTCTGCGTATCGTGGCGCAGCACCACGTTGCCGTCGGCAAAGACCTTTTCGTTATTGCTGTCATAGCGAACCTTGTCCGCTTCGAACCGCACCACATCGTCGACCGACGATTCCTCTCCGGGTGGCGATGCCATCGGCGCTTCCTGCGCAAGGGCAGGGCACGCGGCCAGCGCGATGAGGGAAGGGGCGGCCAAACGCGCAAGGCGCAAGCGACGATAAGGGGCTTGCGGCTGCGGCCGCCGGGCGGGTTGCATGAGCTTGCCTATCGCACCAGTGCACCCTAACTGCAATTCCACAATTTCCGCTTCCCG
>NZ_JBMLSM010000146.1:0-2911 GCF_049240505.1 Novosphingobium sp. | reverse complement strand
CCTGCTTCTGGATCAAGCATCCAGTGGATACGCGCGTCCTTGTTTGCTGCGGTGAACCCGAGAGCTCTCACCACTCTCAGTCCAAAATCCTCCTCAGAGAGCCCTTCCTCACCAGCATCGACAACCGCGCGGAGGATAGCCCCGCGCAAGAGGCTCACAAACAAGAAGTCATTGAAATGGCCAGCCTGCAGGGCTGCATCTTGGCGATTGTCGGTGAAACCCAAGAGCTTCCGCTTCTCTGACGGAACACCACTGGCTGGACGATTCATCCATTCGAGAGCTGTTGCAACGAGCTGTGTTGTTGCCGAACTCCTGCCTTCGCCAGACAAACCAGCCAATTTGCTGCGTTCACGCATACTCGGGTGAGGCTGATCAAGGCAGCACGGGCAGAAGCCGAAGCGGCCGGGGATGAACCAGAACGTCCGGCCACTCCCCGAATATCTCCCGTCTGGCGCAAGCGACACGTTGATTGGTAGGCGTCCTTTCCGATTTGACCGCAGCCGCTCTATGCCATTGAACCCCCCCGGGTTTGCTGGAGGCTCCAACTTCCAAATAGGATGGAGCCATCATGAGCAAGACGACGAACAAGTTCTCACCCGAAGTGCGCGGCCGAGCGGTGCGGTTGGTTCTGGATCACGAAGGCGAGCATGCCTCACGGTGGGCGGCGGTGGCGTCGATAGCGGCCAAGATCGGCTGCTCGGCGCACACGCTGCTTGATTGGGTGAAGAAGGCCGAGGTGGACAGCGGCAAGCGTGCCGGCGTTCCAACAGATGTGGCCGAGAAGCTGCGGGACCTAGAACGCGAGAACCGGGAGCTTCGGCAAGCCAATGAGATCCTGCGCAAGGCGAGCGCGTATTTTGCGCAGGCGGAGCTCGACCGCCCGTTGAAGAGATGATCAGCTTCATTGATGATCATCGTGGAGCCCACGGGGTCGAGCCGATCTGCAAGGTCTTGCCGATCGCCCCATCTACCTACCGCGACCATGCCGCAAAGCGGGCCGATCCTGCCATGCTCTCACTGCGGGCGAGGCAGGACCTGGTCTTGCGGCCCGAGATCGCCCGTGTCTTTGCCGCGAACTTCGAGGTTTATGGCGCCAGGAAGGTCTGGCTCCAGCTCAACCGGGAAGGTCTGGCAGTGGCACGGTGCACGGTCGCGAGGCTCATGCGGGACATGGGGCTGCGGGGCGTCATTCGTGGCAAGCCGATCCGCACCACATTCAGCGACAAAGCGGCACCGTGCCCGGCCGACCACGTCAACCGGCAGTTCCATGCGCCAAGGCCCAATGTGCTGTGGGTCTCCGACTTCACCTATGTCAGCACCTGGAGCGGCTTCGTCTATGTGGCATTCGTCATCGATGCCTACGCCCGTCGCATCATTGGCTGGCGCGCCAGCCGCACAGCGCATGCGGGCTTCGTGCTCGATGCGCTGGAGCAGGCGCTGCATGACAGGCGGCCCGTTCATCGCGGCGGGCTGGTTCACCACTCCGACAGGGGCTCTCAATACGTGTCCATCAAGTACACCGAGCGGCTGGCGGAGGCCGGCATCGAGCCATCAGTCGGCAGCGTCGGAGATTCCTACGACAATGCTCTCGCCGAGACCGTCAACGGGCTTTACAAGGCCGAGGTCATCCACCGGCGCGGGCCTTGGAAGTCATTCGAGGCTGTCGAGTTCGCAACCCTCGAATGGGTCGACTGGTTCAACCACCGCAGACTGATGGGGCCCATTGGCGACATCCCGCCTGCCGAAGCTGAAAAACGCTACTGCGCCATGCTGGACGAGCCAGCCATGGCCGCATAACTTAAACCAAACAGCCTCCGGCAAACCCGGGGCGGTTCAGAGCTTAGAGCGGTCGATCTCATTCAGTCAGATCGGCAACCGCTCTAGACAACGGTTGGCTATCTCGGGGTCGATGTCGAAGATGCGCTCATGCTCGCAGAGGGCGTGGAGATCTGACGGCACATGACGGAAGCTTCCCGGACAGACAGCCTGACATGACGCAGTGGAGGCGTCTTCATTCATGGAAATACCTGCATACGGGCGCGTCGGGCCAGGCCGAAAGCGAGCGGATATCCAGAGGTTTCCGGCCGAAAAGAACCCAGACATCGGTAATGGGGCCGAAGAGTTGATCGATCCGAAAACGATCCGGGGCCTGCTCAACCAGTTCCACGGATGTGATGCCGGAATCAAACCGCCCGGCTTGCAGCCCTTCCGCGACGGTCATGATTGAAACCTCATCGATCTGGCGGGGCCAGGCGCTGAGATCCGCGTAGTGCTTCGTGGCAGGCTGGAAGGCGATGGATCGCGGCTGCTCGACATCCGTGCGCGAGATGATCGCCAGGGACTTGCTCGGCGCGATGAAGGTATCGACCACATGAACGCGATGCACGTATCGCGCCGACATTTCGGTATGCGAGGGATGTACCGAGACCTGCAGGATGAAATCGAGATCGCCCGCTACAAGTGCTTCGAAAGCTTCACGAAAATCGGTATACAGCACAATCTCGGCGTCTTCGAGTTTTCGGAAGGCAATGTATTTCCGGACAATCATCGAATGATTGCTGCCTTCGGTTCCGAGGGTTCCAAATCGAAGTGGCGTTGTCATTCCGGGCGGTCCTTCGGCTTCAGGCTTCAACAGCAGTTTTCAGGTGTTGGGCGGCCGGGTCGCGGCCGGCGCGATAGAGGTGGTTCTCGATGTGGCGGAAAAGGGCAGCGAGAACGAAGGTGATCGCGAGATACATGGCGGCCGCCGCGAGGAAGACCTCGTAGGGTGCGTATGTGTCGTTCACGAGCATCTGGGCGGATCCCGTGAGTTCGATCAGCGTGATCGTGCCATAGGCGACGGAGCCAACCACACTCGCCACCGCAATCGTCGCCCACACCACATCCACGTTCATGCGCGCGACTTCGGTGG
>NZ_JBMLSM010000145.1:0-26414 GCF_049240505.1 Novosphingobium sp. | reverse complement strand
ACCGCTAAAGCGCGCGATGCTGGGGCGACGGCGCCAGGCATCGTGTTCCCCTCCACGAAGAGGTGATACGATGCAGACCATGATGATGCACGCCTGACGCGCAAGCCTGCCGGACAACGATAGTGTTTCTGCCACCCTGACCAGGCGCGGGAACCGTCTTCCGGCTCTCAAATCATAACGCCAGTTCGGCGCGGCTCCTTGCGGGTCGTCGCCCGGAGGAATGCGTCATGCGACCGCTTACCAGCTCCGATCTTACGGAACTGGCTCGGTATCCCGCGTCTTTGCAGCAGACCATCGTTGCCCTTTGCGGCGTCGCCATTGGCGGCACCGAACGCGAGACCGTGCCCGTTCCCTCCAGCTTCAATCGACGCTTCAGCGCGACACAATTGGGTTCAGGGAAATAATGAAATGAACAGGGTTTTCTATTCGACGCATCGCCATCTCATCCATGCGGGCGTCGCGCTTGGCACGCTGCTGGGCGCAAGTTCCGCGCAAGGTGCCGATGTCGTTACTGCCAACGCGGCGTCGCTTGCTGCGGTTGCTGAAGGTGCGGCCGACGAGGGCGGCGAGGCCATTGTGGTCACCGCATCTCGCCGCCGTGACGAGGACGTGCAGGACGTGCCTGTGGCGATCAGCGTGATCAGCAGCGCGGCACTGGAAAAGCGCGGGGATTTTACGCTGGGTCAGATCCAGCAACAAGTGCCGAGCCTGCAGGTCTTCAGTTTCAATCCGCGCAATACCAATATCAACATTCGCGGCCTCGGCTCGAACGTGGCGCTGACCAACGACGGGCTGGAGAACGGTGTCGGCTTCTATATCGACAACGTTTACTTCGGCCGCGTCGGCCTTTCGCAGTTCGATCTGGTCGATCTGCAAAGCATCGAGGTGCTGCGCGGGCCGCAGGGCACGCTGTTCGGCAAGAACACCACTTCGGGCGTCATCAACATTACATCGCGCAAGCCGGGCTTCGCGCCGGAGCTTTCGGCTGAGGCGAGCCTCGGCAACTATGGCTTCCGGCAGATACGCGCCTCCGCTTCAACCGGGATCGTGCCCGATCTGCTGGCGGTGCGCCTGTCCGGGGCGATCAGCGGGAACGATGGCTTCCTGTTCAACAAGACCACCAATCGCCGCGCGCAGAACTACCGTAACGAAAGCGTGCGCGGACAACTGCTGTTCACGCCGCATCCCGATCTTGAAGTGCGGATCATCGGTGATTACGCAACTCAGGAACAGGACCACGTACTGTCGGTCTTTGCCGGTCTTCACACGACGTATGCCGATGGCACGACCATCGCCAACAACTTTGCCCAGCGCGCTGCGCGCTTTCCCGGCTATGCGCTGCCGAGTTTCCGCCCGTTCGACCGCATTGGCGAGGCCGACAGCCATTATCAATCGAACATGGAGGGCTATGGCGTCTCGGGAGAGGTCAACTGGGACTTCGGCAACGCGGCGCTGACATCGATCACTGCCTATCGTTGGTGGGACTGGAACCCGGCCAACGATGGTGACAGCACATCATTGCCGATCACCACCAAGGCGCAGCAGGCCAATCGCCAGCGGCAGTTCAGCCAGGAACTGCGTCTCGCCTCGAAAGGCAACCGCACGGTCGATTACGTCATTGGAGCTTACTATTTCTGGCAGATCGTCAAGGGGTATGGCGCGACGCGCTATGGCCCGGCGGCGGCGCTGTGGAATTTGCCAACCGCCAACCAGACGATCGCCAATGCCGCGCTTGATGGCTTCGAGGCCAATTCGACCTCGACACCGGAGACACGCACCTTTGCCCTGTTCGGGCAGACGGACTGGCATTTGTCCGACGTTCTGACGCTGACTACCGGTTTGCGCTGGACTCATGAGAAGAAGGCGGGCGCGTTCAACCAGTTCTGGGTAGATGGGGCAGACCTTTCGGTTTTCAGCCCGGCGCAGATCACTGCGATCAACGCGATCCGCACGCAGTTCAACCCGGTCACCAGTTTCTCGACACGTTTCAGCGAGAACAACCTTTCGGGCCTTGTCACGCTGAACTGGAAGGTTTCGCCTGACGCGAATGTCTATGCGAGCTATTCGCGCGGCAACAAGTCAGGCGGCTTGAATCTTACGGCGCTGCCGTTGGGGATTGCGCCAGAAGTTGCCCCGGAAAAGGTCGATGCCTTCGAACTGGGCTTCAAGTCCCAGTTCCTTGATCGCCGAGCCACGTTCAATGCTGCAGCGTTCTGGACGGAAATCCGCGATTATCAGACCGCGATCACCGAACAGGTGCCGAACACGGTCAATGTCCGGCAATATATCGCGAACATCCCCAAAGTCCGTTCGCGCGGTGTCGAAGGTGATCTGGCCTTCACCGCCAGCGATCATCTCTCTTTCACCGCATCTGCCAGCTATACCGACGCTAAATACGTCGAGTATCGCAACGCCCCGCAGGCGGTGGAAAACCTCAACCTCGGCGGCATTCAGGATCTTTCGGGCAAGCCGCTTTCGGGCGTGCCGAAATTCGCATGGTCGGTGGGGGCAGACGCCAGCGCGCCGCTGGGCGATCTCGGCGGGCGCGCCTTGAACCTCTACGCCCATGCCGATTACGCGCACCGGTCCAGCTTCAACACTTCGGCCACCAACTCGGCATGGGCGCAAGTGCCGGGCTTCGGCATCGCCAATGCGCGGTTTGGGCTGAAGACCGAAGACGGTTTGTGGGACCTTTCGGTCTGGGCGCGCAACCTGTTCGACAAGGACTATTTCCTCAACCTCTCTGCCGCGAACACTGGCGTGGTTACTGCTCAGGCGGGCGAGCCGCGCACTTACGGTGTCACGCTGCGGACCCGGCTGTGAGTTTCCGGCAATGACCACACGAACCCAAAGCCAGTCGACTGCCAGTTTCCATCGTCTCGCGGCGATCTACGTGCCCGTCACGGCAGCGGCGCAACCGGTCGTAGCATGGCTCCCTGCCATCTTCGCGCGGGACTATGGCGTGTCGCTAACGCTTGTCGGTACGCTTTACCTCGCAGGCCAGTTGCTCAATTGCGCGCTCGATCCGGTGGTCGGTGCGCTGAGCGACAGGACGCAGAGCCGCTTTGGTCGTCGCCGCCCCTGGATCGCCGGTGGTGGGGTGCTGTTTGTCGCCGGCAGCGCGATGCTGTTCTTCCCGCCACCCGATCTAGGGGCTGGTTGGCTGGCGGTGGCGCTATCGGCCTATTATGCGGGCCTGGCCCTGCTCTCTACGCCGCTATTGGCGTGGAGCGGAGAGCTGGCACCGGATTATCATGATCGTACCCGCGCTGCGTCGGTCTTTACCCTGTGGCAGTCGGTCGCGCTGGTCGGCGCTCTTGGCCTCGCCGCTCTGGCTCAGCATTTGCGCCCCGGCGATGGTCAGTTGCAGCTTACCCTGTTTGGCCTGCTGGTGCTGGTTGCCGCCATCCCGGCATTGTGGCTCACCCTGTCGAACCGCGACGATGGCCTGCCCTCGCTGGTGGCTACCCCGCTGACGCCCACCGCCGCATTGCGTGCCGTGTTCGGCAACCCGTTGCTGCTGCGTGTGCTGGTTTCTGACGCGGCGGTTCGGGCAGGGCAGGGCATCCGCACCACGCTGCTGCTGTTCTACGTCACTTTCTATCTTGGTCGACCGGAATGGGGGGCAGGCCTGTTCCTGTTCCAATATGCTTTCGGGATATTGTCCGCCCCGATCTGGCAGCGCATCGGTGTGCGGCTGGGCAAGCGCAACGCGGCGATACTGGCCGAAGTGCTGCAGGCGCTGATCAACCTCGGCCTGATTTTGACTACGCCCGACAGGTTCTGGCTGGTTCTTGCGCTGGCCTTCGCACAGGGCCTCACGCAAGGG
This sequence comes from Novosphingobium sp., assembly GCF_049240505.1. Taxonomy (GTDB): domain Bacteria; phylum Pseudomonadota; class Alphaproteobacteria; order Sphingomonadales; family Sphingomonadaceae; genus Novosphingobium. The sequence continues at coordinate 22,585 of NZ_JBMLSM010000145.1, read as the reverse complement.
TCGGGGAATATCATGTTGCGGTCGATGGTGGCCGATGTTGCCGACAAGCAGCGCGCCGAAACCGGCGAGGAACGCGCCGGACTGTATTACTCGATCTTTGCGTTGGCAGACAAACTGGGCGGCGCGCTGGCCGCAGGCATCGCCCTGCCGCTGATCGCATGGTTCGGGTTCGATCCGAAGTCTGCCGTCAATTCACCGCAAGCGCTGGACGGATTGCTGCTGGTCTTCGCGATCGGCCCGGCGCTGGCCCACGCCATTTCCGCTGCTGTCATCATGGGTTTCTCGCTCGATGCCGATCAGCACCACGCCATTCGCCTCCGCCTGAATTCCGCAGCCGATCCTGCGCTCCAGCCGGCCGAATAATGACCCGATAAACCCCATCTTCAAAGGAGCATCATCCATGACTGCCATCACCACTTATGCCAATGCCAAAGACCCGAACTCCCCTCTTGATGTTGTGCCGATCACCGGCACGATCGGTGCGGAAATCCGGGGTGTCACGCTTTCTGGCGATGTTGATGCTGCCACCGTTCAGGCGATCAAGGATGCGGTTGTTCGCCACAAAGTGGTGTTCTTCCGTGGCCAGAAGGAATTGGACGACGCACGCCACGAAGGTTTCGCCTCGCTGTTTGGCGATCCGGTGGCGCACCCGACAGTGCCTGTGGCCGAAGGTTCGCGCTACCTGCTCGAACTCGACAGCAAGGAAGGTTACGCCGCTTCAAGCTGGCATACCGATGTAACGTTCGTCGATGCCTATCCCAAAGGATCGATCCTGCGTGCGATCACCATTCCCGAAGCAGGCGGCGATACTGTTTGGGCCAACGGCGAAACCGCCTATGAATCGCTGCCCGAAACGCTGCGCCAACTGGTGAACAACCTCTGGGCCGTCCACACCAATCTCTATGACTATGCGGCGGTGCTTTCGAACGCACCCAAGGGCGATGCGGCGGAGAAGGAGCGTCAGCTTTTCCAGAAGAACGTCTTCGCCTCGACGGTTTATGAAACCGAACATCCAGTGGTGCGTGTCCATCCTGTATCGGGCCAGCGCAGCCTTCTGCTCGGCCATTTCGTCAAGCAGTTCGTGGGGCTGAGCCAGGCGGACTCCTCACGCCTGTTCCAGATATTGCAGGACCACATCACACGTCCCGAAAACGTCGTGCGCTGGCGCTGGCAGCCAGGTGATGTGGCGTTCTGGGACAACCAATCCACGCAGCATCGCGCGGTTGCCGATTTCGGCCTGCAGCGCCGCACCCTGCGCCGCGCGACGATCGCCGGTGAGGTGCCGGTGGGTATCGACGGTCGTCGCAGCCGCACGGTGCGAAAGGAAAAGGCCGTAGAATACCAGCCTGCCTGAGGGCGGGCAGCGGGGCGGCGCCTTCATCGCCACCCCGCCCATATTCGCCCATATTTCGAATTGAGGCCATCATGTGTCCGGCGTTTCTGCCTCTTGCGCTTTTTGCCTTCCGGCCCGACTTAGATCGGCATGACAGAAGAAGAAAAGCAGCACGAGCTGACCAAGCGCAAGTTCTACAAGGCCGAGCAGGAAGCCGGCTTCGTCGAGAACCACCCGAAGACCACGCCCCAGCAGCAGGACCCGGCCTACCGGCTGGCCTTCCGGGACACTGATTTCCTTCTGCGTGAGGAATTGCGGCCCGTGCGGTTCCAGTTGGAACTGATGAAGCCGGAAATGCTGCTCGATGAAGCGAACATCGGCTCCACGCTGGTTATGTACGGGTCCGCGCGCATCCCTTCGCCTGAAATGGCCGACGCGGCGCTCAACACCGCCACCACCCCTGAACGGCAGGCTGTGGTCGAACGGCTTGTGGCCAAGGCGAAGTATTACGAAGAAGCGCGCCGTCTTGCCGAAATCGCCAGCTCATGCGGCGTGGTGGAGGATGGTAAACGCCAGTTCGTCGTGTGTTCGGGCGGTGGGCCTTCGATCATGGAAGCGGCCAATCGCGGGGCGCATGAAGCAGGGGCGGAATCCATCGGGCTGAACATCGTTCTCCCGCACGAACAGGCGCCCAACAGCTATGTCACGCCGAACCTGTCGTTCCAGTTCCACTACTTCGCGCTCAGGAAGATGCACTTCCTGCTGCGGGCACGCGCGGTGGCGGTCTTTCCGGGCGGATTCGGCACATTCGACGAGTTCTTCGAGCTGCTTACCCTGATCCAGACCGGCAAGATGCAGCCCATCCCGATCCTGCTGTTCGGCAAGGATTTCTGGAATCGCGTGGTGAATTTCGAGGCTTTGGCCGAAGAAGGCGTGATCAACTTCGACGATATCAAGCTGTTCACACCGGTCGAAACCGCAGACGATGCGTGGGCGCATATCGTGAAGTTCTACGATCTCGACTGCTAGGTCCTGACATTAAGGTTCAGCGCACCGCCTGATGACCCAGCGGCCCATGCCCGGCACCTAACCCCGGTGCCGCAAGCATGGCTGCGCGGACAAATTCGCGCGCATCCTCAACGGCTTCGACCACGGATGCGCCAGACGCGAGGAACGTGGCAATCGCGCTCGACATCGTGCAGCCCGTGCCGTGGGTATGGCGGGTGACGATACGTGGCGCGGTCCATTCGCGGTCCGGTTCGCCCGGCACGATCAGGCGGTCGATCACTTCCGGCCCATCAGCGTCACCGCCCTTGGCAACATAGGCAACATTGCGCGCGCGCATCGCCGTATCGCCGCCAAGTGCGTGCAGTTCGGGCACGTTCGGGGTGGTGAGCGTGGCGATGGCCATCAGCCGCTCAAAGGCCGCAATCGTCGCCGTATCGGCCAGCGCTGCGCCGCTGGTGGATATCATCACCGGATCGAACACGATCGGCACGTTCAGCTTTTCAAGCCTGTCCGCCACCACGCGTGCAATTTCGGGCGAGCCGAGCATCCCGATTTTCACAGCATCGACGCCGATATCGTTCACGCAGGCATCGATCTGCGCGGCGACCATTGCCGGATCAATCGGAAGAACCGCGTGAACGCCAGTGGTGTCCTGCGCGGTCAGGGCGCAGATGGCGGTCATGGCATAACCGCCAAGGACGGTTATCGTCTTGATATCGGCCTGAATTCCCGCGCCGCCGCCGGAATCGGAACCTGCAATCGAAAGGACGCGGGGCGGCTGCATATCAGCCTTTGAACTTGCGCACGACCGATGGCGGATGCTTGGCGTGCAAGGCCTTGGCACGGGCCGGGCGGTCCATCAGTTCGCCGCCACAATTAGGGCAGCGGTCGTCGAGATCGTCGGCGCATTCGGCGCAGAAGGTGCATTCGAACGAACAGATGAACGCGCCGGGAGCCTCCGCTGGAAGATCGGTGCCGCAGCGTTCACAATCGGGCCGCATTTCAAGCATTTAACTGGCCTTCCGCACGGCGTTGCAGATGTCATCCACCACCGCTTCAACCTCAGTCGCATCGTCGCCCTCGGCCATTACGCGGATCAGGGGTTCGGTCCCGGACGGGCGGATGACGAGACGGCCCTTGCCGGCAAGGCGAGCTTCGGCTTCGGCAATGGCCTGCTTTACCGCCTTGTCTTCCAAGGGTTTTCCGCCGGAGAAACGGACGTTCTTGAGCAGCTGCGGCACAGGATCGAAACAGTGCAGAAGTTCGCTGGCAGGCTTTCCGCCCGAAACCAGCGCGGCGAGGACCTGCAGCGCGGCGACCGTGCCGTCTCCGGTCGTCGCGTGATCGGTCAGGATCATGTGCCCCGACTGTTCGCCGCCCACGTTGAAACCACCTGCCTTCATGCGCTCCAGAACGTAGCGGTCCCCCACCGCAGTGCGCTCCAGGTGCAGGTTATGTGCATTTAGGTGTCGTTCAAGACCGAGGTTGGACATGACCGTTGCAACCACGCCACCGCCGCGCAATTCGCCGCGTGCGTGGAGTTGCGTGCCGATCAGCGCCATGATCTGATCGCCGTCCACCGTCTGGCTCTTTTCGTCCACCACGATCAGCCGGTCGGCATCGCCATCCAGCGCAATGCCGATATCGGCGCGGGTTTCGCGCACCTTGGCCTTGATCGCATCGAGGTGAGTGGAGCCGACGTTCAGGTTGATGTTCTTGCCATTGGGTTCGACTCCCATAGCGATCACTTCCGCGCCCAATTCCCACAGCGCCGAAGGGGTGACATGGTACGCCGCGCCATTGGCGCAATCGAGCACGATGCGCAGGCCATCAAGGCGCACATTGTCAGGCAGGCTGGCCTTCACTGCATGGATATAGCGGCCTCGTGCGTCTTCGATACGGCGGGCGCGGCCAACCTGCGTGGCATCCGCGAGTTCGAGTTCCTGCTCCAGCAGGGCTTCGATCGCCAGTTCCGCTTCGTCCGAAAGCTTGTAGCCATCGGGACCGAACAGTTTGATGCCGTTATCCTCGAAAGGATTGTGACTGGCGGAGATCATCACGCCAAGGTCTGCGCGCATCGAGCGGGTGAGCATCGCGACGGCGGGCGTGGGCATCGGCCCGAGCAGCACCACGTCCATGCCAACCGAGGTGAACCCGGCGGTCATGGCCGATTCCATCATGTAGCCGGAAAGGCGTGTGTCCTTGCCGATGACGACGCGGTGGCGGTGATCCCCGCGCTGGAAATACGTGCCCGCTGCCTGCCCGACTTTCATCGCGGTGGCGGCGGTCATCACGCCGGCATTGGTCCGGCCCCGGATGCCATCGGTGCCGAAGAACTTGCGTGCCATCGAACGGCTATTCCCTTATCCAATGCGCCCTATTGCAGGTGCGCACGTTGCCATGCCGTGTGACATAGCTAATGTCACCTCAACATGACCTTACCGCCTTCCGAAAATTCATCCAACCCGGCTCCAATGAGCTTGCCCCCGATTGCGCAGGTGCCCGCGGCATGGACGTTCCTGGGCCTGTTGGGTGGGCTGGGCGGAGGGCTGGCGGTTGCATTTGCAGCGCCATCCGTGCTGCCACTGGTTCAGACATGGGTGCAGCCGGTGGGCGAGATGTGGCTGCGTGCGCTTCAGGCGACCATCGTCCCGCTGGTCGCGGCGCTGCTGTTTACCGGTGTGACGCAGACCTTGGCGACGGCGAGCGCGGGGGCGCTGTCACGGCGGAGCCTTGGGCTGTTTCTTGCCGTTCTGGCCTTCAGCGCCAGCATGTCGCTGATCGTCACGCCTGCACTCATCGGGCTGTTTCCGATACCGGGCGAGGCGGGCGAGGCCTTGCGCCAGACGCTTGTCGGCAAGGATGCAGGGCCAGTGCCCGGGATTGCCGATTTCCTGCGCTCCATCGTGCCGACCAACGTGCTGGATGCAGCCGCGAACGACCGGATGCTGCCGCTGATCCTGTTCATGGCGGTGTTTGCGCTGGCGGTTTCGCGGTTGGCCGCATCGCAACGGGAGTTGATGACGATGTTCTTCGCCGCGCTGGCCTCTGCCATGCTGGTCATCATCGGCTGGGTGCTGGCGCTGGCCCCGCTGGGCGTTTTCGCGTTGAGCCTTGCCGTGGCGGCGCAAAGCGGCACTGCGGTTATCGGCGCGCTGGCGCATTATATCCTGATCGTCGTCCTGACCGGATCGGTGGTGATGGTTGCCGGATATGGCGTGGCAGTTGCCATTGCACGTAAACCGCTGGGCGCATTTGCCCGCGCGCTGGTTCCGGTGCAGGCCTTTGCCCTGTCCACGCAATCCTCGCTCGCATCGCTGCCTGCGATGCTGGGGGCGTGCCGCCAATTGGGGGTTCGTGAGACGACCGCCGAATTCGTGATGCCGCTGGCGGTGGCGCTGTTCCGCGCGACCAGCCCGGCGATGAACTTGGCGGTCGCAGTCTATGTCGCGCATCTTTACGGTGTGACGCTCACGCCGCTGGCGATGATTGCTGGCTTCACCGTGGCGGTCCTCGTTTCCCTGAGTTCGGTCAGCCTGCCCGGTTCGATCAGCTTCGTGGCATCGGTTGGCCCGATTGCGATCGCGATGGGCGTGCCGGTAGAGCCGCTGGCGCTGTTGGTGGCGGTGGAAGTGCTGCCTGATCTCATGCGCACGCTGGGGAATGTGACGATGGATGTGGCCGTAACGGCGGCGGTTGATCGTAGGGACAGCACCGCAACTTTCCGATAACTGCAACTGGTGCTTCGAAAAAATCAACTGGGTTTTGCGGTGCAATGCCTTGCCGCAAGGCAACCAATGCGCATTTGCCGCGTTGATCTGCTTTGCAGATTTTCACCGAAGGACGTTGATTGATATGGCGATTACCCTGCCTCCGCTGCCCTATGACGATACTGCGTTGGAACCGACCATTTCGGCCACCACGCTGCAGACTCATCATGGCAAGCACCACAAGGCCTATGTCGACAAGACCAACGCTGCCACCGAAGGCACCGACCTTGCTGACGCAAGCCTTGAAGAGATCATTGCCGCTGCCGAAGCGAAGGGCGACAAGGGCCTGTTCAACAACTCTGCGCAAAGCTGGAATCACGCATTCTACTGGAACAGCATGACGGCGGATAAGACTGCGCCAAACAGCGAAATCGCTGCGGCCATCGACGCTGCCTATGGCTCGCTCGACAAGCTGGAAGCCGAACTGGCAGCGCAGGGTGCAGCGCATTTTGCTTCGGGTTGGGTCTGGCTGGTGGCTAAGGATGGCAAACTCGCCGTCGAACAGACGCACGATGCCGCGACGTTTGCCAACAGCGATTCAAAACCGCTGCTGGTGATCGATCTGTGGGAACACGCCTATTACCTCGATCACAAGAACCTGCGCCCGGACTACCTCAAGGCGGTGATCGAAAAGCACCTGAACTGGGATTTCGCGGCAGACAATCTGGCGCGTGAAGGCAACTGGACCTACCCCGCCTGATCTTGCGCAACCGGGTCGGCATTCGTCACCGGGGCGAGCCGACCCGGTTCGAACAGGGCCTCACCAAAAAGGAAGCCGATCACATTGGGGCGACCTACGTGATCGAACAGTGCAGTCAGGATCAACAGGATCGGCACTGACAGCAAGGCACCCAGAACGCCCCAAATCCATGAGAAGTAACTGATGGAAATCAGGATCATTACAGGATTGAGCGTAAAGCGCGCGCCGAGGATCGTTGGCGTGACGACGTTCGATTCGATGGCGTGAAGGGCAAGGTAGGCCATCACCGGGATCAACCCGATCAGAACGCTTGATGCAGTCCCCAAGCCGAACAATGCAAGCAAGCCCATCAACGCCAACGGCCCGAGATAGGGCAGAAAATTGAGCGCGAAGGCGAGGCCGCCCCACATGACCGGTGCGGTCAATCCAAAGCTCCATGCCCCGATGGCGACGAGCACACCGACGCCGAAATTCACTTGCGCCACGGTGAGGATATATCCGGCCACCCGCTCTTGCACATCGCGCAGCACGCGGCCCAGACGGATCGAAGCGTGCGTGGGGGGCAGGGATTTGCGCGCGCGCCGTTCCATACGGATGCGCGATCCAATCATGAAGAACGTCATCAGCAAGGTCAGCAGGACTTCAAGGATAACGCTGGGCGTAGCGAATGCGACCTGTTCGATCACCGACGGGGTGGCCACGATAACTTCGCGCGTAGCGGCGCGCCCGGTTATGCGCGCAAGTTGGCGGTTGATATCTGCGATCCACGAAAGATCCCCGCGCAATTCGGCAAAGCGGCGGGCCACTTCGCGCGCAAGCGAGGGCACCTGATCCACCATGACGAACGCGGGTTGGAGGATCAGTGTCAGCGCCATAAGCACGACTGCAATCAATGCAAGGATCGCCACAAGCGAGGATAGCATCGCCGGAAGACCGAAACGATATAGCCGACCTGCCAAGGGCGAAAGCAGAATGGCAAAGACCATCGCCGTAACCGGTGGCAGGAACACCACCGAGCCGATCGACAGGACAAATGGCAAGGCAAGGAACAATCCCAGCCCCAACAGCAGCACTATGGCAGATTGCAGTCGTGCCCGGCGATCTGCAGGGTCATCCGCGTCAGCCGTTTGCAGTTCGGGCGAGGATGGCTGGTTCACCGGGGTGCCTGTTCAAAATGGCTTGTTAATGCGGCACTATTTCACCCCAAGCCATCGTCATTCAAGAGGCTGGTTTGGGATGGAGAGTTTTTTAGATCAAGCGTTCGACTGCGGCGACGGAAATGTTTCGGCCTCCGCCTTATCAGAGGCGGTTGCCGTCGCGCACAGTATCTTCAAGTTCACCCATGATCGCCGCGTGGGCGACAGCATCTTCCGTACTCCGACGTGGTATCTGCCCATCTTCGATCATTTGCGAAAGCGCGGCGCGAGCGCGTCCTACGCGGCTTTTGATCGTGCCTACGGCGCAACCGCAAATCTGTGCCGCTTCTTCATAACTGAAGCCGCCTGCCCCGACCAGAAGCAGCGCTTCGCGACGTTCCGGGGGAAGGGTGAGCAATGCGCGGTGCATATCAGACAGATGCATTGGTCCTTCCTGCGCTGCCGGAGCAACGAGAATGCGCTCAGCGACCGTCTCGTCGTAGTCTGCACGGAACCGGTTGCGACGCATATCGGTGAGATAAGCATTGCGCAAAATGACGAATGTCCATGCTCGCATGGAGGTGCCCGGCTCGAACCGTTCCTGCGCAGCCCATGCTTTCAGCAGAGCTTCTTGCACCAGATCGTCTGCCAGATCGGGCCGTCCGCAAAGACCGCGTGCGAAAGCACGCAAATGCGGGATCACGCCTGTCAATTCACGCTTGAACGCCGCAGGGTTGCTGGCTGGACGCGGTGCCTTGTCGACATCAGCCTCAGCCATTGGACGGATCGTCCAGTTTTTCGAGGAGTTGTGCGAACGAGTCAGGCAGAGGCTCGTCCAGGACGGAATCGTACAGCCGTTTGAGGCCATCCGCCCACTCCGGCGGCTGCGACTTGCTGCCTTTCCGCCGTGGTTGACCGGGATTCATCGGATTTTCTTTCGACATTCGCTCTGTCAACGCCTCCCCCTCCAGGGATAGAACCAAAAAGACCGCCAAGGCGCGGCAGATGCGCTTGCTACAGGGTGTCGTCCAGACGTTCCAGTCGGATGGCTACGCACCGCCAACCAGATGCCTTAACGACAGTAGTTTGCATGAGGAACGATATGGGGGCCGGTCGGTTCCCATATCGCGCCTGTTGCATCGGCATTTCCTTTGCCAGTCAAAAGGTGCAATGGATTAGGGCATTCGTCGGTGGGCATGGCTTCCTTGACACACGCTTGGTCAGGATATCGCTGCTTTGGCATCGGAACAGGGAAGGGTCGGTAACACGCGATGGAGAAGCTTCTTGCCCAGAAGAAGCTCACCCCCCGATGGTACGAACGTTTTCCGCGTGGAGTTCCTGTAGGAATTTTCACGCTGACGATGGCGGTCACCGTGCTCAGCGTTTTTGCGATCGAGAGGGCGGAGGATCAGCGCAAAGGTGCGCAGATCGCGCAAATCGCGCAGGAAGTCGCTTCGGGGATTGAGCGCAGGTCCAATGCGAATGCGGCCTATCTGCGGTCAAGCGCGGCGCTTTTTGCCACGCAGCAGATAGTCGAAGCCCCGCTGTTCCGCACGTTCATCCGTCAGCTCCATCTTGATGGCAGCTATGTCGGTTCGGATGGGATCGGCTGGGCGATGAAAGTTCGCCGTGCCGATATCCCCACGATAGAAGCGATCATGCGCAGTGGCGGGGTGCAGGATTTCACCGTGCGTTGGGCACCGGGCGGCGAACAATCGCAGGTCGTGCCGGTCATGTTCATCGAACCGGATTCGCAGCGGAATCGCCGTGCCATCGGGTTCGACATGTTTTCGGAAAGCACGCGCCGAACAGCGATGACTGCTGCTGAGCGCACGGGCCAGCCAACCGCAACCGGTACTGTGGTTCTGCAGCAGGAAGGGTCTGCTTCGGGCCCTCCCGGTTTTCTGGTCTTTATGCCTGTATTCGCGATTGCTCCGGGTGAGCAGGAGCGCAAGCTCAGAGGTTTTGTCTATTCACCGTTCAATGCGCAGCGTTTTCTCGAATCTTCAGTCGATGAAAGTCATCTGGAGGGCGCAGGGGTCCGCCTTTTCGATCGGGTGGAGGTGGGCAGCCAAGCCGTTCTGAAGCCAATGGCTGCGATCGACCCCGAAAACGATTCAGGCGAAGTGGTGCGAAGACCTCTGGACATTGCCGGACATCGCTTCGTACTCGAAATCGAGGCGCCGGCAACGCCGATGCTTTCGATGATTTCGGTGATGACCTTGCTGTTCGGCCTGTTGGTAGCGACCCTGCTGCTGGTGCTGGCGCGATTGCTGACGCAACAGGCAGCAGAAGACAGGATAGCGCTGGCGTGGTTCGAACAGCAATCCTCGATCCGCAACTCGCTGACGCGCGAACTGAATCACCGGGTGAAGAACACGCTGGCCAACGTGCTGTCGATCATTTCACTCACGCGGAGGCGCGCAACCAATCTTGGCGAATTTGCCGATAGCCTTGAGGGTCGCATCCGCGCGCTTTCGGCAACCCATGATCTGCTCACCCAGTCTGACTGGGGCACGACACCGGTATCGCTCGTGGTGCAGGCGGAACTTGCACCCTATGCGCAGGACCAGCAGCGCCATCTGGAGATGGGCGGGCCAGATGTGGAACTGGCACCCAACGACGCGCTTTCGCTGGGCCTTGCGGTGCACGAATTGGCTACCAATGCTGCCAAGTATGGCGCGCTGAGCGTCGAAAATGGCCGCGTTTCGATCCGGTGGGAAATGGCGGGTGAGGACGTGGCGCGGATCGTATGGATCGAGCGAGGCGGCCCGCCGATTGATACCGAATTACGCCGCAAGCGCGGCTTTGGCACCGAACTGATCGAAAAGATTGTGGCACATGAATTGCGCAATCCGGTGGACTTGCGGTTCGAAACGGAAGGTGTGCGCTGCACGTTGCTGATTCCTGTGCGCCGCCGAGGCGATTTTGCCATCCGTCAGGGTCGCCTTACGGAACCAGCCTCTGTCTGAAACAAAAAGGGCGCTGAACCTGTCAGCGCCCCTTGTTTGAAAAGCGGATGGCGGCCGTTCAGAGCGGACGGCTCGATCCGAAGAACAGCGCTTGGCTGATTGCCGTGCGAACGGTTTGTTCCTGAAAAGGCTTGGTGATCAGATAGGTCGGCTCAGGCCGATCCCCGGTCAACAGGCGTTCGGGATAGGCGGTAATGAATATGACAGGCACCGAACCGAGCTTCAGGATATCGTCTACCGCATCAAGGCCTGAACTGCCGTCCGCCAGCTGGATATCGGCAAGAACAAGGCCGGGCTGTTCACGCTGCACGATTTCGAGAGCCTGCGTGCGCGTGGCGGCCATTCCACAAACGTCGTGGCCCAGCGACCGCACCAGATCCTCAAGTTGCATAGAGATCAGCGGCTCGTCCTCAATGATCAGAACCGAGGTTGCGGATTCACCATCGATTTCGGCAATGGCATCCTGCACCAGCAGTTCAACATCGGCAGGATCGCGGCCCATGATATAGGCCGTCTCGTCAATGCTGAAATCTTCCAGTGTGGTGAGCAGAAGTGCCTGCCGGTTGGCAGGTGTCATCGCGGCGAGCCGTTCCTGCGCAGCGGCTTCATGCTGTTCGAGGATTCCGGGCGCACGATCAGCCGTTTCGACGTGAGCGGTCGACCAGACGCGATTGAAAACGTGATAAAGTTGCGGGCGGCCTTCACCGATACGCGCACGCAAGTCTTCGTCCACCAGTGCTGCCTCAAGTGTGGCGCGGACGAAGGAATCGCCAGCCGACTGGCTTCCCGTCAGCGCGCGCGCATAACGGCGCAGATAGGGCAATTGATTGGCAACCTTGGAACCCAGAGACATTCGCACCCCTTCCCGGTCAGTAACGTGCGGCTCAAACGCGCGAAACAAGCATCCGGTTCCCGGCGGGAACCCGACCAGTTTCTTATACCTTGGTTAAAGATGCAACGACCCAATCGCAAAGAAGGTCCGGCGACGCAGGCTTTTGAAATTGTGCGGCAAAGGCGTGGCTTGGGGGCACGGCTTCAGCATCGAAGGCCGAACTGAATGCCACAGCGCAACCCTGATCGTACAACTGGCGGGCCAAATCGAGCGTGTTGCCATCTGGCAATTGGAGGTCAAGCAGCGCGGCACGGGGTGCGCGCTGCGCCACAAGGCTTGTCGCCGCAGTCAGGGTCGTAGCCACTGCCACATCCATGCCCCGGTCGATCAAGGCGTCCTCGATCGCCATCGCGACCAGAATGCTGTCTTCGACGACAAGCACCAGCGGGTTGCAAGATTGCCCTTGTTCCAGAAAATTCCCCACACCAGAAGACTATCGTCGGCGATTCAAGGGCCGGACCTAGTGCACATGTCGGGAACAAACGCTGTCATTTGACATAGCACAGGTGCGTGCGGCGTGTTTGGGCGGCGTGCACGCAGTGCGGGCAGGAGGAGGGATTGTGGCAAGAGACGACGAGCAGACCGTAGGTGATCGCAGGGATCAGGGGCAGCTTGTGCGCAATGGGGGCCAACGGTGTTTGGAATGTCCGTTGGAACGGCTGCCTGGCCTGCATCAGCCTTTATCCGATGTAAGGCGGTGGATCGCTGCGTTCCGCGAAGGCGAAATGCGGTTCGCGCGGGGCGAGCAGGTATGGGCGCAGGGAACCCGCCCACCGTATCTTTTTACCGTCCTGTCGGGCGTGCTCATGCGCACGCGGCTGCTTGAGGATGGGCGGCGTCAGATCGTGAACTTCATGTTTCCCGGCGATTTTCTGGGGTTGCAGGGCGCGCTTGATGGCGAGATGAGTCATTCGGTCGAGGCGATGACCAATGTGACGCTATGTGCTTTTGCGCGCGGCCGGTTTTTCGAACTTGCCTCGCAGCAGCCTCAGTTGTCGTTCGATCTGACCTGGTTGGCCGCCCATGAAGAGGCGGCGCTGGAAGAGCATATCGTATCGCTGGGGCAGCGAAACGCGCGTGAGCGGATGGTTGCGCTGGCGGTTTTCTTGGTGCAGCGAGGCATCGATACAGGGCTTGCGCCGGGCGGCGTGCTGCAATTAACCGTCACCCAGGGCCAGATCGCGGATATGCTGGGACTTTCACTGGTCCATACCAATCGCAGTCTGCAAGCGCTGCGGCGCCTCGGTCTGGTGGACTGGACGCTCACATCGATCCGCATTCCCGACATGGCAGAGGCCCGTCGGTTTGCTCGGCTGGACACCCCATCGTCCAAGCCTCGGCCCTATATTTAATCACCTTTAATCGAAGAGATTTTCCTAATCATTGAAAAATAAGGAAAACATTTTTGATTTTTGCGGGAACCGGTTCGGCAGATCGCACGTTTAGCCCATGTCACCGCCGAGACCCCCCCTCCCGTCCAAGCGGCTGGTGATACGATCCCGAAAGGTCCCCGATGGAAACGTCGGGGACCTTTTTTCGGAGATCAGCCCCGACCGCGCAGCCCCGACCGTACAGGAATGCGCGATCGGGGTTTCTCTTGGCGGGGTTTCTTTAGGGACGCTCAGAGAGCCTTCTCGTAGATCACGTAAGACTTGTTGATCTGGCTGTTGATGGCTTCGGCAATCGCATTCATTCCCTGATTGTCGTCCAGGATCCAGCCAATCTCGGCGCGGGTCGAGCCATAGTTTTTCACTGAGGTGCGGCGGATCGATTCGATCATCATGAAGGCCAGTTGGCTGGCAAGGCGCGACGATTGCAGGCGTTTGCGCACGCCCATCAGCGGCACGCGCATCGTCCGCACCTTGGGGTTGCGCAACCATAGCAGGAGCTTCGCCCAGTTGAACGGGAACAGGCTGCCGCCCATCGGTTTCAGTTTCTCGTTCAGATCGGGCAGCGTCATCATGAAGGCCACCGGCTCGCCCTCATACTCGGCGATCATGATCAGGTCTTCGCGCACGATCGGCTTGAACTTCTTGCCGGCATAAAGGATTTCAGCATCGCTGAACGGCACGAAGCCCCAGTTGTCTGACCAGGCATCGTTCAGGATGTCGAGGATCAGCGCCGCTTCCTGTTCGAACTTTGATTTATCGACCTTGCGGATGCGGATCTTGGCGTTCTTCTCGCCCGACTGGACGATCCGCTGGATCAGTGGCGGAAATTCGTTGGTGATATCCAGATCAAAGCAGTTCAGCACCTTGGCGGGCTGATAGTCCAAGGCATTGATATAGTCGTCATAGCGCTTGGGCTGATGACCCATCATTACCGTGGGCGGATGGTCGAAGCCCTTCACCAACTGGCCCGGCTCTTCCCAAATCGACATTGACAGTGGCGCAAGCACGCGGGTCATGCCCTTGGCGCGCAACCACTCCTCTGCCGTGCCGATCAGCGCCTGCGCTACGGCTTCATCCTCGGCTTCCAGCAGGCCCCAGTTGCCTGTGCCCGGTCCCATGCCCTGTGACGGGTCCATCGCCACAGCCAGCAGATCGATGTGCGCGGAAATCCGGCCAACCACGGTCCCGGCGCGACGGGCAAGGAAAAGCTGCACTTCGGCATGTTCGAAAAACGGGTTCTTACCCGGCGTGATCAGCTCTTCTGCTTCCATCCGCAGGGGTGGCACCCAGTTCGGATCATCTGCATTCAGCCGATAGGCAAGATCCACGAATGCTTTCCGGTCTGCCTTGCCGGAAACGGGAGTGATGATTATTTCGCCTTGGGCCACGATCTTGCCTTTGTTTGCGGGTAAGCGGGGTATGATGGTCGGACTGCGGTCCGGCTCGTCAAATTGTCAAGCCGGTGGCGCAGTGTGGGGGCGCCGCGTGGTGTAAAAAGCTGGTTTCAACCGGCAGATACGGGTCATACTGGAATTTGTGGCATGATTGCGACCGATACGCTCGAACCTGCTGCTGCGCCCATCAAGGCAGCGGCATCGCTCCCGCCGGGCTTGGCCGGCACCCCTGACGACAAGGAAATGCTCCGCGCTGCGGTCGATCTGACGCGCGATATCGCGGTGGCGCGCCCTGACATCTACTGGCCCGACATGCTGGTTTCCGCTGCGCTTGGCTATGCCGCGCTGGCAGGTGCGATCCTGCTGGAAAATCCGGTGCTTGCCGCGCTTTCAGGCGTTGTCTCGGCACTGGCGCTCTATCGCGCACTGCTGTTCATTCACGAACTGACGCACATTCACAAAACCGCACTGCCGGGTTTCCGCTTTGCCTGGAACCTCATCGTCGGCATTCCGATGATGATCCCTTCGCTGATGTACGAAGGCGTCCACACGCTGCACCACGCCCGGACCCGCTATGGCACGGCGGAAGACCCCGAATATCTGCCGCTGGCTCTGATGAAGCCGTGGTCATTGCCTGTCTTCGCGCTGTCGGCACTTCTGCTGCCGATCGGTCTGCTGATCCGTTCGGCAGTGCTGGTGCCGCTCGGCGCGGTTATCCCGCCGCTGCGCAAGCTGGTGTGGGAACGCGCCTCGTCGCTTTCGATCAACCCCGATTTCCGCCGTCGCCCACCAGAGGGTGATTTCGCGCGCATGGTGTTCTGGCAGGAACTGGGTGCGTCGGCATGGGCGATCTTCCTCGTCTGGTGGAGCGCGACGCATTCGTGGCGGCCTCTGCTCATCGGCCTTGCCGTGATCTCGCTAACCGCCGTGCTCAACCAGATTCGCACGCTGGTCGCGCATCTGTGGGAGAATGAGGGCGAGGCGATGACCGTGACGGGCCAGTATCTCGATTCGGTCAACGTGCCGCCGCCTGCTGCGCTTGCGCCGTTCTGGGCACCGGTTGGTCTGCGCTACCATGCGCTGCATCACCTTCTGCCGTCGATGCCATATCACTCGCTGGCAGAAGCGCACCGCCGACTGCAAAAGCATCTGGGGCTGGATTCGACCTATGAGAAAGCAAACTACGTCGGCCTGATGCCGCTGGTCGGCCGGCTCGCGCGCAGCACGATGATGCCGCGTTGAACCTGCACGATCCGCGCCGGGCTTATTCCTCGGTGCGGATCAGCACGGTTTCGCCGATCAGCAGGAACAGCACGAACGGCGCCCATGCCGCCAGAAACGGTGGGTATGCGCCGAAATTGCCCATTGCCAACGCGGCATTGTCGAACACGAAATAGGCAAATCCCAGCGCCATGCCGATGACGGCACGCACGAACAGGTGGCCGGATCGCGCAAGCCCGAACGCGGCCACCGCACCCAGCAGCGGCATCAGCAGGGCCGAAAGCGGGCCGGACAGCTTGTGCCACCACTTGCCTTCCAGTTCGGTGGTCCGAAAACCCGCTTCGCGGATGGCGGAAAGCGATGTGTTCAATTGCGTCAGCGATTCCGCATCGGCATCCACCCGGCTGATCAGCACCTGCACCGGTTCAACCGACTTGGCATAGACCTCATCCCGGCCAAGCGCCGATTTGCGCGCGCTTTGCACGTCGAACAGCACGGGCGAGCGGAACGTCCAGCCCGGATTGGCGTAGGCAGCCGAAGGCGCGGTGACGATCTCGGTGACCATCCCGGTCGGGTCGCGTCGATACCAGCTTACCCCGGTCATATGCATGGCCTTGCCTTCACCAGCCACGACACGGGCGAAGAGGATGTTCGGCCCGTCCTGCAGCCAGACGTTGGCCTTCGTGCCGGATTCCTGCGGGATCGGGCCATATTCCACGTTCTGCCATGCCTTCAGCGTAGAGGTCGATCGCGTGACCACCCGTTCGTTGAAGCCGAATGTCACCGCCGATGTTACCGCTGCCACCAGAAACAGCGGCGCCAGAACCTGATGTGCTGAAAGCCCGGCGGCCTTCATTGCGATGACCTCGCTGTTCTGGTTCAGCGTCATCAGCGTGATGATCGTGGCCAGCAGCACGGAATAGGGCAGGAACCGGCTGATCAACTGGGGTATCCGCAACGAGACGTAAGTGAGCAATTCACCCTGTCCATTGCCCGGCGCGGCCAGCACTTTGCCACTCTCGCTCAACAGGTCGAGCATTTGCAGCACCAGCACCAGCATGAGCAGCACGGCAACTATACGCACCGCAAACATCCTGGCGATGTAGAGCGCCAGCGTGCGCGACGGGAAGAACTCAAGCTGCATGGGCGGCCTCATCGTCCTGCGTGCGAACTTCATCCGGCAGGGGCTTGCGGTCGAACAGCTTGCGCACCGCGCGAGCGAGCTTGCCGAACACCGTTTCCAGCGCACCGATAGGCTGGCCACCCGGAACATAGGCGATGCGCCAGTACATCCACAGGATCAGCGCCGCGAACACCACGAACGGTCCCCACAGGGCCAGAACGGGGTCGATCCGGCCAAGGCTCGCCACATCCTGCCCGTACTGGTTCACCTTGTGATAGGCCACGACCATCACGATCGACAGGAAAACGCCAAGCGCCGATGTGGATCGCTTGGGCGGTACGGCCAAGGCTACGGCCAGCAGCGGCAGCAGGAACATCATCACCACTTCGACGATGCGGTAATTGAAGCTGGCCTGCGATTGCACGCGCACTTCTTCAGAATAGCGGTCATTCCACCCGATCTGCAGGAGTTCAGGCAGGAAATACTCCCGATCCGCATCGCCGCGTTGGCGGAACTGTTCGATCTTGGGCAAATCGATGGGCAGGTCGTGACTGGCAAAAGTCAGCACGCGCGGCGATGCGATGCCCGGTCCGTCCTGCACGATCTGGCCGTCGGTCAGCCTCAGGATCACCGTGTCGGGGCTTTCACGGTTGGCAAAGAAGCGGCCTTCGCGCGCCGAAATGACCATGACCTGCCCGTTGCCGGTTTGCAGACGGGCGAATATGCCGCGCAGGTCGCGCCCTTCATCGCGGCTGGAATCAACGCGCAGCGCCGTGCGATCCTGCAGTGAGTTGAACTCGCCCACCTTGATAGAGGCGCCCAGCGCGCCAGAACGAAGTTCGAACTGCAACTGTTCGTAATAGTACCGTGATAGCGGCTGAAGATAGCTGACGATCAGCAGGTTCAGCGCGGCAAGGCCAATAGCGAACATGTAAGGCACGCGCAGCAGGCGGGTATAGGACAGGCCCACCGCGCGCATCACGTCGAGTTCCGAACTCGTCGCCAGTTTGCGGAATGCGAAAAGGATGCCCAGCATCAGCCCCAGCGGGATCGCGAGACTGGCATATTCGGGCAGCAGATTGGCCAACATCTTGAACACGACGCTGACTGGTCCGCCTTCCGTTGCCACGAAATCGAACAGCTTCAACATCTTGTCGAGAATGAGCAAGGATGCGGCCAGCACGAATACCGACAGCATCGGCACGAACACGAGCCGGGCGATATAGCGGTCGGTAGCGGTGAGGAATTTCACGGAAGCGTTACCATGCGATCGGTGGACTGTCTGACGGTTTGAGGTTCCGCAATGCTACGTGAACCGGTCGTGAGCGATGCCAAGGCCTAGCCGCAACTGGTGGGGTGGGGAAGGGAAAAGGCGTTCAGCTCGGCGTGACATAACTAAAGTTATAGAAATGGTCCCGGTAGAGTTGTAGGTGCCATCGCGCCGAGGGTGCGATGGCTGGGAGACGAGGACCGTGACGCGGGGGAAAGAACGAGGCGTGTGGTGGAACCGTCCGGCAGATGGCCGATCTGATCCCGAAAGGCTGCAGGCAATGGCCGACTGGTGTGAAACGCTGGCGCCGACCGATCAGGGCATAGGGTTCAGAAGAGCAATCGAAGAGCTTGATTTCGGAGCCGGCGCAGACCCTGCGATGCAGCATGTGGCCAAGCAGTGGATCGCGCTGCTGGCCGATTCGGGCGCGTTCGAAAGCGCTGCGATCGCCATGATCCCGCGTAGCGCGATCTACACCTGCGGTCGGTTGGCAGACTGCGAATTTGTGGCTGAGATCATGTTGCAGGATGGCCCGGCCGCATATTCCCGCGCCGCGCAAAGCCTGTCTATGGCACTGCTTGCTGCCTTGATGCGTGCGCTGGCGCTGCAAATGGCCACGGCGTGTATTTCAGAGCCGCATTGATCAGCTATCTGGATCAGCGCCCGCGGGTCAGGCCTTTTCCAGCGTGCACTGCAACGGGTGCTGATTCTGTCGGGCGAAATCCATGACCTGATTCACTTTGGTTTCGGCGATTTCATAGGGAAATATCCCGCAAACGCCCACGCCGCGCTGGTGAACGTGGAGCATCACCCGCGTCGCCTGTTCAAGATCCATATGGAAAAAGCGCTTGAGGACCATCACCACGAATTCCATCGGGGTGTAATCGTCATTCAGCATCAGCACTTTGAACTGGCTGGGCTTTTTGGGCTTGGCGCGAGTCTTGGTCGCGATGCCGACCTGATCGTCCCCACCCGGACCGCGCACATCGTCATCCTCTGCGCAGCGCAGCGGCTCGGACAGGTCCGGTCGGTCGAAACGGTCTGGGGTCATGATTGGGCGAATATCGCATTCACCGGCTTCATCCACAAGAGGGACGAATGGCCGGATTTTATAAGGATGACGAAAAGTTGCTTTGATAAGACAAAAGGACCGGACGGATGGCCCGTCCGATCCTTCGTGTCTTTTCAGGCAGCGCCGATGGCGCCGCCAATCAGGCTCAGGCGGCCTGCTTCATCTTTTCAACCGCGAGGCTGACGCGGGTCGAGATGGGCTGGAACGCTTCGTTGGCGAGCTTCAGCAGCGCTTCGCTGTTCTTCGAGCTGGCGGCAACCGCAGCGTCGAAGTTCTTGCGCATCAGCGCCGACTGCTTTTCAAAGAATTCGGTGGGCGACTTGACCGTGGTCAGATCCTTGACGTCGGCGGTCATGGTTTCGAAAACCGACTTGGTTTCCGCAACATAACCCTTGGTCATTTCCTGCAGGCCCGAAGCGAAAATCTTCGACGATTCGACGACGGCTTCGACGTTGCCCTTGGCGAACTCGCCAGCATCGCCAAATGCAGCCTGGCCCTTTTCAAGAGCGGCCTTGGCCTTGTCCTGCGCGTCCTTGAAAGCGGCAGACATCTTTTCGGTCATTTCGGTGGTGGTAGCCATTGCGAACAGTTCCTTTTTTGGCGCCGTCGTTGCTTTGGGGGCGGCGCTGATTTGCTTCACGCTGGGTGTGGCGGTGAAAGGACGCTTGCTCGCGGGCTTCACCGCAGGCACGGGTGCTGCCGCGACGGGCGGCTTTGCACGGCGTGCCTTGGTTACGGGCTTCTCGGCAGACTTGCGGACCGGCTTCGCCTTCGTCGGCTTTTCAACCGACTCGGGTTTTGCGGGTGCTGCCACGGTTTCTGCCGCCGGTGTATTTACGGTGGCGGCATCAACTATGGCGACCTTGGCCTTGCGCGCCTTTACCGGCTTGGCAGCTTCCTCGACAGCAGGCTGAAGAGGCGGCTGGGCAGGCTCGATCACAGCAATTTCAGGAACTTCCGGTGCCAGCACAGCTTCATCCACCTGCGGGGTGGGTTCGGCCAGACCGTCCTTTGTTTCATCAACCATCACTGCGACTCCTGCTCACCAAGGCAAACGGGACAGTCCCACGCGCCTTTGCTGCATTGCACAAAATAGGTATGTGCATCGCGATGTCAAGAAAATTGTGCAGTGCACAAAAACTGAAATGGCTTCAGATCGGACCTTGATCGATCAGCGGCTGCGGACGTAGCGGCCCGGTGCATCCTCGATCACCTTGTCGCCCTTGCCGCCGGGAACACGCTTGCCCTTGGCCGGAATGCGAGCGGGGCTTTGCTGGCGGATCCACTCGATCCAGTCCGGCCACCAACTTCCCTTGGTTTCTTCGGCCCCTGCGACGAATTCTTCAAGGCTGGCAGGCGTGCCGTGGTTCAGCCAGAACTGGTATTTCCCCGACGACGGCGGATTGACCACGCCTGCGATGTGGCCTGATCCTGCCAGCACAAATTTCCAGTCGCCCGACAGATGCCGCGTCAGCTTCCAAACGCTGTTCGGCGGTGCAATATGATCCTCGCGTCCGGCTTGGATATAGCACGGTGTTGCGATGCGGCGCAGATCGACTGGTGTATTGTCGACTGTAAGTGCATCGGGAATGACCAGCCGATTGTCGCGATAGAGGTCGCACAGATAGGCCTGATGCCATTTGCTTGGCAGATTTGTGGTATCGCCATTCCAGTGCAGCAGGTCGAACGCCGGGTAGCTTTCGCCCAGCAGGTAGTTGTTGACCACGTAGTTCCAGATCAGATCGGTCCCGCGCAGCGCGTTGAATGTCGCCGCCATGTACCGCCCATCAAGGTAGCCTTCGGTCGAGAGGCTGCCGAGCATCTTGAGCTGGCTGTCATCGATGAAATTCTTGAGTTCGCCAGCATCCTCGAAATCGACCTGCGCGGTAAAGAACGTGGCGCTGGCAACCTTCTCCGCCTCGCCCCGCCGCGCCAGCACGGCCAGCGTCGCGGCCAGCGTCGTACCTGCTACGCAATAGCCGATGGTGTGAACCGCAGGCACTTTCAGCCGGGCGCGGACCTGATCAATCGCTTCGATCTGCGACCGCACATAATCGTCCCACACCACCTCGGCCATCGAAGCGTCTGCCGATTTCCACGACACCACGAACACCGTCAGGCCTTGTTCCACCGCCCAGCGGATGAAGCTTTTCTGCGGGTTCAGATCGAGAATGTAGAAGCGGTTGATCCACGGTGGGAAGATCAGCAGCGGCGTCTCCAGCACCTCGTCGGTTGTGGGCGAATACTGGATCAACTGGAACATGGGCGTTTCATGCACGACCTTGCCCGGCGTCACTGCAATGTTGCGGCCCAGTTCGAAGGCGTTGGGATCGGTATGCGTCAACTGCCCCTTGCGCAGGTCATCCAGCAGGTGCTCCACGCCCTTCACCAGATTTTCACCGCGCGTTTCCATCGTCCGCTCGATCACCACCGGGTTGGTGAGGGGGAAATTTGCGGGCGATAGCGCATCGGTCACCACCTTGGTGGCAAAGCGCAACTGCTCCTTGCGTTCGGGCGAAAGGCCTTGCGTCTCCTCGGCCATCTGCTGCAACCGTTCGGCCAGCAGAAGGTAGGTCTGGTGGATCAGTGCGAAGGCGGGCTGTTCATGCCAGCGCTTGTCGGCAAAGCGGCGGTCCTTGCGGGGCAGGGCAGGGGTATCCTCCGGTGTTTTCTGGCCACCGGCGAACTGTCCCATCACCGCGCTCCACAACGCAACGCTTTCATTCCAGAGCTTTGCCTGCGTTTCGGCCTGCGCGATCGGCATCTGCCCGGCCATCGCCATCCACGTCTGCGTCCATTTGCCGATATCGCCCAGCCGCGCCAGCATCGGCTCGACATGGCCTGCCTGTTCTGCGCTGAAATCCAGCCACATCTTCTGCAGCTTTGCCGCCGACATGGCCCAGTGCTGCAATTCGGCGGGATCGGCGCTCAGCCCTTCCGCTCCCGGCACCAGTGGCGCGAACATCGCGCGCATCGCTTCGCCCTGCTGGCGAAACAGATCCTCGAACACGACCGAATCACTCACCGTCTTGTCCGTCATGCTTTTTCCCTGCCGTTACGTCCGGTCTGATTTCCTGAATCTATACACGCCATGTGACAGGTTGTTAGCCCTGAAGTCACAACCTTCGATCCAGCGACACCAGAGTTTCCACTTTCGGCCAATTCGCGTAAAGGCCAGTCAGCGGCGCTCCTGCCGCGTCTTTTGAACGAGTATTCAACCGTGGACGAAGAATTCTACCGCATGAAGCGCCTGCCGCCCTACGTCATTGCCGAAGTCAACGGCATGCGGGCCGCCGCGCGCGC
>NZ_JBMLSM010000144.1:0-2613 GCF_049240505.1 Novosphingobium sp. | reverse complement strand
CCTAAAAACTCCCCGCGCGTCCCGCGCGCAACGCCACGCCTGCGTTTTACGCCTGGTCCTTCGCATACCGAAGCGATGATGGACGAACTGGCTGGCGCGCTGGTGGAAATCTGGCAGCGCATGGAAATGGAACTGTCAAAGGCTGCCTGAACCTTTTCCCAAACATGACTTCAAAAGCCCTCCCCTGATCGGGAGGGCTTTTTCGTTTGGCTTGCCTTTCCCAGCTTCCAGGTTAAATTTAATCAGTTGATTAATGGCAGGAGCGAGCATGACCGCGCAGACTTATGATGAGGTGGTTCTCGGCCGTCGCTCCATCCGTGGCTATCTCGACAGGCCAGTTTCGCGCACTCTGATCGAGGAAATCCTGACGCTGGCGATGCGTTCACCCACATCGATGAACACGCAGCCTTGGCATTTCCACGTTATCACGGGTGCCCCGCTGGATCGCATCCGCAGGGGCAATACCGAACGCATTCTGGCTGGCGAGCCTGACAGCCGCGAGTTTCGCCGTGGCGAAGCCTTTGCCGGAATCCATCGTGAGCGGCAGGTGGAGGTTGCCAAACAGCTTTTCAGTGCAATGGGCATCGCTCGCGACGATGCGCCTGCACGGCAGGATTGGGTGTTGCGTGGTTTCCGGCAGTTTGACGCACCGGTTTGCGTGATTGTCACGTATGATCGCAACCTGTCGGGCAGTGACGATACGGCCTTCGATTGCGGCGCGGTGACAACCGCACTGGTGAACGCCGCGTGGTCACGCGGACTGGGGTGTGTGATCAATTCACAAGGGATTATGCAATCGCCCGTGGTGCGCGAACATGCTGGCATTCCCGACGATCAGGTGATCATGAAGGCCGTGGCAATGGGCTGGCCTGACCCTGATTTCCCGGCAAACGCCGTGGTCAGCCATCGCAAGAGCGTGGACGAAACGGCACGCTTCGTCGGTTTCTGATCAGGCCGGACGCGGGCCGAACAGAATCACTGCCGTTCCTAGCAGGCAGATCACGCCACCCAGCAAATCCCAGCGGTCCGGGCGAACACCTTCAACAAGCCAGAGCCACCCGATAGCTGCGGTGACATAGACACCGCCATAGGCCGCATAGGCCCTTCCAGCCTGCCCGCTATCGACTTGCGCAAGCAACCACGCAAACAATGCCAAGGATATCATGCCCGGTAACAGCCAGAGCGGGGACTTGCCCAGTCGAAGCCATGCCCAGAAGGCGAAGCAACCGGCAATTTCTGCAAGCGCAGCAGCCACATAAGCAAGGGTTATCATCCCTGCTGAATACCGCGCCGCCATCATGTTGCAATTGAACAAACGAAAAGGCCCCACCTTCCGGCAGGGCCTTCTCAATTCACATACCTGCGCCTGCGATCAGCGCAGCGAAACCACGTTGTCGGAAACGCGCGGATCGCGGCGGTCGCCACGGTATTGGCTGGCCATAGGCTCGTCCGAGACTTCGAACACTTCCGTTGCGCCAAAACCGTTGAACGCGGTCTTCATCGCCGCGCCATAGGCACCCAGCATTCCGACTTCGATGTAGTCACCGACCTTCATGTCCACCGGCAGTTCGAACGGGCCTTCCATGTGATCCATATCGTCACAGGTCGGGCCATAGAAGCTGAACGGCTCCAGTTCGATCTCGGTTTCGACATCGTTGGCCACCTCATCGCGCAGAACGCGAACCGGGAAGCGCCATCCCACATGAGCGGCATCGAACAGTGCGCCATAGGCACCGTCGTTGATGTAAAGTTCACTGCCGCGACGGCGTTCAACCCGCACGATCATCGAATTGTATTCTGCGCACAGGGCACGGCCCGGTTCGCACCACAGTTCAGCCGAATAGGAAACCGGCAGCGATTCATAGGTGCGATCGATCACGCCGAAGTAATCTTCGAGCGGGGGCGGTTCCATACCCGGATAGATCGACGGAAAACCACCGCCGACATCGATGATGTCAACCAGCACCGACGCATCGACGATCGCTGCGCGCACACGCTCAAGCGCCTGAACATAGGCGTGCGGGCTCATCGACTGGCTACCGACATGGAAGCACACGCCGAGAGAATCTGCCACCTGGCGGGTTGCCTGCAGCAATTCCGCAGCATTCGTCAGATCGCAGCCGAACTTCGACGCGAGGCTGAGTTCCGAATATTCCGACGAGACGCGCAGACGCACGCACAGGGTCAGGTCTTCGGGCACATTGCCTTCGGCATCCGCCGTCGCAGCCTTGATCTTTTCCAGTTCCTCGATCGAATCGAGGCTGAACACGCGCACGCCATAAGTGTGGTAGGCTTCGCGGATCGCCGACGGCGCTTTGACCGGGTGCATGAAGCAGAGCGTGGCTTCGGGCAGCGTTTCGCGGACCAGACGCACTTCAACGATCGAAGCCACGTCATAGTGTGTCACACCCGAATCCCACAGGATACGGATCAAATCTGCCGACGGATTGGCCTTCACCGCATAGAGCGACTTGCCCGGAAACTTCTCGACAAAGAAGCGGGCAGCGCGCGCGGCGGCGTGCGGACGGTTCAGAATGGCGGGTTGTTCAGGCGCGGATGCGCGAACTACAGCCAGTGCGTCAGGATGGATGTGCAACTCAAGGGACCCCCAAA
>NZ_JBMLSM010000143.1:0-40427 GCF_049240505.1 Novosphingobium sp. | reverse complement strand
GGAATAGCGTGGGTGCAGCGCGGACAGTTTGATCGAGATGCCCGGCCCTTCGACAATGCCGCGCCCGGCAGAGGCCGCGCCGATGGCGTGGATGGCGTTTTCGTAGTCCCGGTAATAGCGGGCGGCGTCCTGCGCGGTGGTGGCCGCTTCGCCCAGCATATCGTAGCTGTAGCGGAAACCCTTGGCTTCAAGCTCCTTTGCGCGGCGCAGGGCTTCCTCGATTGTCTCGCCGGTCACGAACTGTTCGCCCATCATGCGCATGGCAAGGTCGACGCCGCGCCGGATTACCGGTTCGCCCGCGCGCGCCACAAGCCGCGTCAGCGCCGCGCCAAGGCCGCGATCATCCACGCTGCCCACCAGTTTGCCGGTGATCGCCAGCCCCCATGAAGCGGCGTTGACGAACAGCGAACGGCCATTGCCCAGATGCGCGGTCCAATCGCCATCGGCAATCTTGTCGCGGATCAGCGCATCGCGCGTGGGCATATCGGGGATACGCAGCAGCGCTTCGGCAAGGCACATCAGCGCCACGCCCTCTTCGCTCGACAGCGAATATTCCTGCACCAGCCCTTCCACGCCGCTGCCCCGGCTTTCGCCGCGCAGCGCGATAACGAGGCGGCTTGCCGTGCTGCGAATGGCCGCGCGCGTATCGGCAGGCAGGCTTGCGGCATCGATCAGCGGGGCGAGCGCTTCAGCCTCGTCCGTGCGGCAGGCAGCGGTGATTGCCTGCCGCAGCATGGTGGCGGTGCGGATCGGCGGCGCGAAGTGGGCGAAGGGTGCGGGCGTGGCGGTCATGATCTTGACATACCACGGTTCCACAGGTCATTCCGGTCTGAAGTTTCGCGAAATATAGGCAAATCGACTTTTCTATTGGCATTTGGGAGGCTGAATTGCCCGCAGATCATCGCTCAGCAGTTCATCTTGATGACTATGATCGCAAGATCATCGCCGCGCTGCAAATCGATGGCCGCATGGCGATGACGGCGCTGGCCGGAAAGGTCGGTCTTTCCAAAACGCCGTGTCAGGTGCGGCTGAAGCGTTTGCTGGATGCGGGCGTGATCACCGGGTTCGCCGCACTGGTCGATTTCGCAAAGCTGGGGCTTGATCATGTCGCCTTTGCGGAAGTGAAGCTGTCCGACACGCGCGACCGTGCGCTGGCCGAATTCAACGCAGGTGTCCGGCAAATTCCCGAGATCGAGGAATGCCACATGATCGCCAGCAGCTTCGACTACCTGCTCAAAGTCCGCACGCCGGACATCCGCCGCTATCGCACCGTGCTGGGGGAGAAAATCTCCGCCCTGCCCCATGTCGCCAACACATCCACCTTCGTGGCGATGGAAACGGTGAAGGAATAGCCGCCGCCGTCAGAACGCCGCGATCCCCGTGATCGCGCGGCCCAGGATCAGCGCGTGGACATCGTGCGTGCCTTCATAGGTGTTCACCGTTTCAAGGTTCACCATATGGCGGATCACCTGATATTCGCCCGAAATGCCGTTGCCGCCGTGCATGTCGCGCGCCATCCGCGCGATATCCAGCGCCTTGCCCACGTTGTTGCGCTTTACGATGGAGATCATTTCGGGCGCGAACTTGCCCGCATCCATCAGACGGGCCACCTGCAACGATGCGTGCAGGCCCAGCGTGATTTCGGTCAGCATGTCGGCCAGCTTCTTCTGGTAAAGCTGCGTCGCGGCCAGCGGGCGGCCAAACTGCTGCCGGTCCAGCCCATATTGCCGCGCCGCGTGATAGCAGAACTCCGCCGCGCCCAGCGCCCCCCACGAAATGCCATAGCGCGCACGGTTAAGGCAGCCGAACGGGCCTTTCAGCCCCTGCACATTGGGCAGGAGCGCATCTTCGGGCACGAACACGTCGTCCATCACGATCATGCCGGTGATCGAGGCGCGGAGGGATATCTTGTTTTCGATCTTCGGGGCGGAAAGGCCCTTCATCCCCTTCTCCAGCACGAAGCCGCGAATGCCGCCGCCGTGGGCATCGCTCTTGGCCCAGACCACGAAAACGTCTGCAATCGGCGCGTTGGAAATCCACGTCTTTGCGCCGTTGATGATATAACCGCCATCGACCTTGCGCGCGTGGGTGCGCATTCCGCCGGGGTCCGATCCGGCATCAGGTTCGGTCAGGCCGAAGCAGCCGATCCATTCGCCACTGGCCAGCTTGGGCAGGTATTTGCGGCGCTGCTCCTCGCTCCCGTATTCGTAAATCGGGAACATCACGAGGCTGGACTGCACGCTCATCATCGAGCGATAGCCCGAATCCACCCGCTCCACCTCGCGCGCAACAAGGCCGTAGGAGACATAGCCGGCGCCGGTGCAGCCATAATCTTCGGGCAGGGTCACGCCCAGCAGGCCTTGCGCGCCCATTTCGCGGAAGATTTCAGGGTCGGTGTGTTCACTGGCAAAGGCATCGATCACGCGCGGGGCCAGCCGATCCTGAGCAAAGGCGCGTGCGGCATCGCGGATCATGCGTTCGTCATCGGTCAGCAGGCTGTCCAGCCCCAGCGCGTCTTCCCAATCGAACGGAACCATGCCTGCCATTGTGGTAATCTCCTTTGAAACCTCTTTGGCATCCTGCACCCGGCACTTCAACCACGGCGAAAAGGCATTTGTCAGCGGCGTGTCATGCGCATAGTGCAGGCGGCGATAAATCGAAGCGTCCGGGGTGATCGCAATGCCGACAATGCTGAAAGTGAACGGAACCCCAAGGCAGGTGGACGTTCCCGGCGAAAAGCCGTTGCTGTGGGTTCTGCGTGAGGATCTCGGCTATCTCGGGCCGAAGTTCGGCTGCGGCGCGGGGCTGTGCGGGGCCTGCACGGTTCATCTCGATGGGCAGGCAATCCGGTCCTGCATCACCCCGATCAACGCCGTGGGCGAAGGCGCGATCACCACGATCGAAGGCGTTGCCGCAAGCGCCGTTGGCAAGCGCGTGAGCGAGGCCTGGGTGGATATCGACGTGCCGCAGTGCGGATACTGTCAGGCAGGCCAGATCATGAGCGCGGTGGCGCTGCTGGAAAGCAACCCGGCGCCCAACGATGCCGATATCGACGCGGCAATGGCAGGCAACCTGTGCCGCTGCGGAACCTATCACCGCATTCGCGACGCGATAAAGCAGGCCGCAGGAGGCAACAATGCACGCTGATCGTCGTCTTGCGTTGAAGGCTATGCTGGCGGCCGGTGGCACGCTCGCTTTCGATATCCAGATTGCGGCAGCGCAGGGCGCAAAGCCCGGCAGCGCGGCGTCGGCTCGGATCAGCGCCTATGTTGCCATCGCGGCGGACAACACGGTCACGATCACGTCCAAGAATCCGGAGATTGGACAGGGCGTAAAAGCCATGCTGCCGATGCTGATCGCCGAGGAACTGGACGTGGCGTGGAGCGCGGTCAAAGTAGAGCAGGCCGTGGCCGACCAGTCGCGCTTCGGTGAACAGTTCGCGGGCGGGTCCATGTCCACGCCGATGAACTGGATACCGATGCGGCAGGCGGGCGCAACCGCGCGCGCGATGATCGTGGCGGCAGCGGCAAAGCAGTGGGGCGTTCCCGCAGCGGACATCACCACCAGCGCGAGCGAAGTGATCCACGCCGCCAGCAAGCGCCGCGCGCCCTATGCCGCGCTGGCTGCTGCGGCAGCGAAGGAAGCGGTGCCCGATGTGGCGACGCTCAAGCTGAAAGACGCAAGTGCGTTCTCGATCATCGGCAAGCCGGTGCCGGGGCCGGACACCCCGGCCATCGTCGCGGGCAAGCCGTTGTTCGGCGTCGATACCGTCCTGCCAGGCATGGTCCACGCTGCACTGCTCACCGCACCAGTGCGCGGAGCCATGCTGAAAAGCCACGACGCGGCAAAGGCGCTGGCCCTGCCCGGCGTGCGCAAGGTGGTGCCGGTCCGCCAGCTTGGCCATGACGATGCGCCGGTCGATGCGCTGGCGGTGGTTGCCGATAGCTGGTGGACCGCCAGCGAAGCGCGCAAGCTGCTGGAAGTCCGGTGGGACAATGGTGGACGCGAAAAGCACTCCGACGCCACTTTCGCTACTGCCGCCAAGGCTGCCTTCGCGGGCAAGCCTGTGGCCTCGATCCGCAAGGAAGGCGATGCCACCGCAGCCATTGCCAAGGCGGCAAAGGTCGTCAGCGCGGAATATTCCTACCCGTTCCTCGCCCACGCTACGCTGGAGCCGCAGAACTGCACCGCGCAGTTCAAGGACGGCAAGGTTGAGCTATGGGCGCCAAGCCAGATGCCCAGCGAAGGCAAGGATATGGTGGCCAAGGCGCTGGGCCTTGATCCACAGGCGGTCACCGTGAACCTCACCCGCATCGGCGGTGGTTTCGGACGGCGCTTGCAAAGCGATTTCATGATCATCGCCGCCGCTATCGCGCGCGAGGTTCCGGGCGTGCCGGTGAAGCTGATCCTTGAACGCGAAGAGGATTTTCGCCTCGATTTCTTCCGCCCCGCTGGCTTTCACAAGCTGGAGGCTGGGCTGGATGCGCAGGGCAAGCTGACCGCGTTCCGTACGCACCTCGTCTCGTTCGGCGCAAAGGGGCAGCCGGGGCGCGGTGGCGAACTGCCCAATGATCTGGTTCCGGCCAATCTCGTGCCCAACGCCGATCTCGGCCTGACCGTGCTGGACAGCAACGTGCCCTTGGGCTGGCTGCGCGCGCCGGGTTCGAACGCGCTGGCCTTTGCCACGCAGGCCTTCCTTGATGAAGTGGCTACTGCTGCGGGCAAGACGCTGCCTGTGTTCATGCTTGATCTGTTGGGTGAACCCCGCGCGGTTACGCCACCCAAAATTCCCGGCGTGCCTGATATTTTCCAGCCTCCGCCGTTCGATACGGGCCGTGCCGCAGGCGTGATCCGCGAAGTGATGAAGACTGCCGCCTGGCAGGAAAAGCCCGCCAAGGGGCGCGGGTTCGGCTTCTATTTCAGCCACTTGGGTTACTTTGCGGTGGTGGCCGATGTGGCGCAGGTGGATGACACAGTGCGGGTCACAAGGATGTGGGTCGCGGGCGATATCGGCAGCACGGTCATCAATCCGCTGAATGCCGAACAGCAGATCAGAGGCTCGATGATCGAAGGCATCGGCCACGTCATCGGCGGGCTGAAAGTGCCGGTCGAAGGCGGACAGGTGCAGGTGGCAAACTTCGATGCCTATCCCCTGCCCCGGATCGACGTTGTGCCGCCGATCGAAATCGCAATGGTCCGCACCGACAACCCGCCGACCGGCCTTGGCGAACCGGCGCTGCCCCCAGCGGTGGCAGCGGTGGCCAATGCCGTCAGCAGCCTGACGGGCAAGCGCGTGCGGTCGCTACCGTATCAGGCGTGACGGCGATGGGCCGGGGTGGCCTGCCACTCTGACCCCTACCCTTGCTTGGCGTCACCCAGAACTTGTTTCAGGGTCCATCGTGCCGATCAATTCATTGGCCTGAAGCGAAAGACGGATTCTGAGGCAAGTCCAGCGACTGTCTTGTTGGTCGAGTGATTTGCCATGATTTTCGGTTGCTGATGCTGGCGTTGCAGGCGCTGAGGAAGCGTTGGTAGACCGCTTTGAGGACGGTGCGGTCCATGCGACTGTTTGGAGTCGATGATCTTGCGGCAGGACGATCAAGCTGAACTACGGGATCAACGTCCCAAGCATGAAACGACCGTCCCGCCCAAGCCCCCAAACACTCTGTATGCTGCGGGGATGAATGCAAGTTACAGGGATGACGGGGAAATCGAAAGCAGCCTCGTTTAATGCAACCATCACCGCTGCGGGTGGTTCATCCGGTATTCCACCTCGATCTCGCTGCGGCTGATATCGGCCTTGTCCAGCGGCACCACGTTGTCCGTGCCGGACTTGTAAGCAGCAGCGGCGGTGGCGAGCTTTTCCACCACCCAGCGCAGCGCGCGGTCGTTGGTGTTGGCGATGTTCCACTGGATCGATTCGCGGATCGGGGGGATGGCAAAGGGTATCTCGCGCATGACCAGCGGCTGCGTGCGCACCACCATTTCGGCCATGCGGCGGTGCATCGTGGCGATGCGGTTGGTGCCCACCACCAGGCCGGGGAGCGAAAGGAACGATGGGGCGACCACTTCGACCCGGCGCTGCTGCTTTTGCCGCCGCACGAACCAGTCTTCGAACGCAGGCACGCGCGCCTTGCCGAAACGGGCGGTCACATGGCCAAGGCTGAAATAGAGGTCGCGCGTCATCGGTGCGGCCAGCGCCGGATTGTTGCGATCGCCCACCACCACGTAATCGTCTTCGAACAGCAACTGACTGGGGTGATCGGATGAAATCGCATAATCGATGGTCAGCAGCAGATCGATATAGCCGCGCTCGATCGCCTCGATCGGGGTATCGTGCATGGGCTGAATTTCGAAGCGCATGTTGGGCGCGGCCTTTTCCAGATCGGCCAGCACGCCTGTGAGCAGCACTTCGGTGGAATAGTCCGACGCCATGATCCGCACCACGCGATCTGCGGTGGCGGGATCGAACGGCGGGGCGACCGAAACCGTGGTGCGGATCTGTTCGAGCACCGCGCGCACCGGCTCGATCAGTTCCTCGGCCCGCGCGGTCAGGATCATGCTGCGGCCTTTGACCACCAGCAGTTCATCGCCAAAGTATTCGCGCAAGCGGCCCAGCGCGCTCGACGTGGCGGACTGCGAAAGGCACAGCCGATCTGCCGCAAGGCTTACGCTGCGTTCCGTCAGCAGCGCGTCAAGCGCCACCAGCAGGTTGAGGTCCAATCGCCCGAACCGCATCGCCATTTCTCCCGCCGCCTCTCAAATAGTCGAGAGTGCGCTGGCGACCAGTGTAGCAAGATCGCCGTCATGTGCAAAACCGGCGCGTTGTGCCGCAGGCGTTTCCAGCGGCGGCTGCGCGGCAAAGGCCGCTTCCAGCGCGGCATCGGGCGCATAGCTGACAAGGCCCGCAGACACCCCACATTCGCGCGCGATCTGCGCGGCCAGATCGCCCATCGTCACACACAAGGCAGGCAGCGTCACCGCGCGCGTGGGCGGCAGCAGGGACGTGTCCAGCGTCAGCGCATGGATGAAATTGCGTGCGCACTGGCCCACCGATTGCGCCCAGATCGTGCCCGCCGCCGATACCGGGCAGGTAAACGCCTCGCCCGCTTTCAGCGCGTGGAACAGGTCTGACATGAAGGCCGATTTCATGCCCGATGGCCCCTTGGGCCGGGCGAGGATGCCGGGCAGGCGCACCGTCACGCCATCGATCAGCCCGCGATTGGAGAACATCGCCACCGCGTGCTCCATCATCGCCTTGTGCCCGCCATAGATCATCTTGGGGCTAAGCGGCGTGGCATCGTCCACCAGCGCGGGCAACGGATCGCCGAACACCGCGATGGAGCTGGCATAGACCACGCGCAGGCCGGGGTTCACCGCTGCCGCTTCCAGCAGCAGATCGTACATCGCATCCACGTTGATCCGCCGCGATGCCGCAGGGTCCGCCTCTGCCGCGCCGCCCGGCACGGTGGCGAGGTGGATCAGCGCGTCGCACCCACCGGCCAGCGCCGCACCGCGCACCGTGGCGTCGCCCAGATCGCCCGCGATGGCAGTTGCCCCCCCCGGTATGCCGCCCGCCACCGTATCGATGCCGACCACCGCGTCACCGCGCTCCAGCAACAGCGCCACGATCTCGCGCCCGACAAAACCGCCCGCTCCGGTCACGACTACACGCACGGCAGAACTCCTATGTTGCAAACGCAATTCGGGCGGCAATCCCGAAAGACCGCCGCCCGTATTTCAGCTTCAGAAGTTGAAGTCGACCGTCAGGCCCACCACGCGGGTGGTGATGCCTGCCGCCGGCCATGCGCGGATGCCGCCATCGGCAGAACCGGCAAAGTCGCTCGCCAGATAGGCGGTCGGTTCGCGTTCCTTGGTCAGGTTGCGGGCAAAGATCGATGCGCTCCACTTGCCATCGGCATCGCGGATACCGAACCCGGTGTTGATCAGTTCATGCGCCGGGTAACGGAACACGTCGCTGCCATACTGGCCCAGCAGGACCGCGCTCTTGTACACCAGGTTGGCGTTCACGAACGCTTCCAGATTGCCGCTCACCGGGGTCGAATATTCGGTCGAGATGGTGAACTTGTGCTTGGGAGCATTGATGAACTGCTTGCCCGAAAGCGATACGCCATCGTTGCCGACAAAGCCCGTGGGGAAGCGCACATCGTTGAACTGGTAGCCCGCGTTCACGGTCAGGCCGGGAACAACAGTGCCCATCGCGTTCAGTTCGAAGCCCTTCGACACAACCTTGTCGATGTTCTGCGTGACCGAGATCAGCGCGCCTGAAGCGTTGAAAACGCTCGATTGTGTCTGGAAGTTGGCCACCTTGTTCCAGAAGGCGTTGCCCGAAAGCTGCACGCGGCCAACCTGCACCTTGGCACCCAGTTCGATCGCATCGGCCTTTTCAGGCTTCAGCACCACGACGGGATCGGTCGCGATGGTCGGCACCACCACGGCGGGCGGCTTGTAACCACGGGCATAGGACACGAAGATCGTGGAATCCGGGGTCGGCTTGAAGCTCAGGCCAACGCGGCCCGAAACGTCGTTGTCCTTGATTTCCACCGTGCGGGTCGCCGTCAGCGTATCAACGCCCACGCCCGTGGTGTTGCGATAGTTCGAATAGCGCAGGCCGCCGAACAGATCGACCTGATCGGACACCGGAACCGTCACGTCGGTGAACAGCGCGAAGATGCGGTTGCTGGTGTCTTCATAGCTGAACGAGACGGGCACCGGGCAGAAGAAGCCGAGGTTGTGGCACACCGAAAAGCCGGTGCGGTTGCCCAGCGTCGGGTTGCCGAACGTGCTGCCATTGATCGGCGTCGTTTCCAGATCGAACTTCGAATAGAGCGCGCCAACCAACACGTTCAGACCATCGTTCTGGTAATCGAGGCGCAGTTCCTGGCTGAACTGCTTGGATTCGCTTTCGATATTCTCGTTGCGCGCACCCACCGTCAGACGACGCGAGAAGTTCACGGTGTCCGTTTCACGATCCAGCATACGATAAGCTGTGACCGAGGTGAGCGAAAGGTTGTCGTTCAGTTCAAAGTCCACCACGCCCGAAAAGCCCTGTGCGCTGTTGCGCATCGTGGCCTGCGTATCTTCGCAGTAATATTCGGCACGTTCGTTGATCACGGGAATGTCGCAACCGGCGGTGGCCGTGAAGGCACCGGTCGAAGCCGCGCTGTTGGGCCGGCCATTGGGCGCGATGGCGATGGCGAAGAAGTTCCAGCCGTTGACCTTCTGCTCGGTCATTTCAGCCGAAAGGTTGATCGTGACCGTTTCCGAAGGCTTCAGCAGCAGCTTGCCGCGCAGGCCATATTCCTTGGTGCGGTTGTCCAGATCGAGGAAGGTGTTGCGCTGCAACCCGGCTTCACGCTTGTACTGGCCCGCGATGCGCAGGGCCGCCTTTTCGCCCAGCGGCACGTTCACGCCGCCACGCACGGTCAGTTCGCTCACTTCCGAACCGGCGGTGCCCTTGTCGGCCACGTTCACGCCGCCCGAAATACCGAAGGCATCGGTCGAAGGAGCAACCGTGGTGATGTTGATCACGCCTGCCGATGCGCCCTGGCCGAACAGGGTGCCCTGCGGCCCGCGCAGCACTTCTACCTGCGCCAGATCGAACAGCAGCGGGAAGGTGAGGTTGCCCTGCGGCACCTGATCGACGACGAATGCGACCGAAGGCGAAACGCTGGCGTTGAACACGCCGGTGCCAAGGCCGCGCAGACGTGCGCCGCCGTTCACTTCGCCGCCAGAGGTCTGGCTGATTTCCAGCGATGCGGTGGTGCGCTGCAGATCGGTGATCGAATAGACCTGATCGCGCTGAAGCTGGGCCTGCGTTGCCACGGTAACGGGCAGCGGCACGTCGATGAGGTTTTCCTCGCGCTTGCGGGCGGTCACGATGATCGCGGCATCGCCGCCGTTATCGGCCTGAGCCTGCTCTTCGGCGGCAGTGTCTGCTGCAAATGCCTGTGCGGAAAGGCCGAGCGTGGCCACGGCCACGGCACTGGCAGACGCCACAAGGCCAAGGGTTTTTCCGAACTTCATTCTCATTCCTCCCCAAAATCGTTCGCCTGCAACTGCCGGTCGAAACTGTTCTGCTCATGCGCGTCGTGCCTCACGATGCTGCATGAACCCGATAGATCCGGCGCGATTGCGCTGGCGCTGGATCACAGCGTGCAAATTGCTGGGCCAACAAAAAAAGAAAACGCGGATTCTCTCTATGTCTCCATAGCGTTGACCTATGGAACCGGCCCGCCGGACCAGCCCCTCGCTCGTCGCGGTCCATCTCCATTAGTCGGCCCAGCCTTCGAACTCCCGCCGTTTGTATGGATGGGTTCCTATCCATCGTTCGGATTTGTGCGTGGCGTTCCAATCGCTAGGTCATGCAGCATGACTGGGGAGAGCATCAGCAGCATCGCAACGGCGCTTGTCGTGGGCGGAGGGATTGGCGGCATGGCAACGGCGATCAGCCTTGCCACGCGCGGGGTGAAGGTCGACCTGATCGATCTGGACCCGGAATGGCGCGTCTATGGGGCGGGGATCACCATCACCGGTCCCACCTTGCGCGCCTATCGCAGACTGGGCCTGCTCGATGCGATCAAGGCCGAAGGCGCGATTACCAGCAAGACGCGCCTGTTTCGCTATGATGGCACGCACATGCTCGATCTGGATGAACCGGTGATCGAGGAAGGCCTGCCTGCCACAGGCGGCATCATGCGCCCGGTGCTGCACCACATCATGCAGGCCAAAGTGCGCGAACTGGAAATACCCGTGCGCCTCGGCCTCACCGTCACCGCGCTGGAAAATGATGGCGATGGCGTAAATGTCCGCTTTTCCGATGAATCTTCGGGTCGCTACGATCTCGTCGTGGGGGCGGACAGCGTCTATTCCGTGGTGCGCGATATCGCCTTCCCGCACATGGGACCGGCGAAGCCCACCGGCCAGGGCTGCTGGCGCATTTCCATCGCCAAGCCGCCGGGCCTTGATATGGGCGAATTTTTCCTCGGCCACGCCAACCCCTGCGGCATCACCGCCTGCGCGCCGGACAAGGTATACATGTGGATGCTGACCCCGCACGTAGAGCGGGAAAGCTTCATGACCGACGAGGAACTCTACGTCACGCTGAAGGGCCTGCTGGCCGATTTTGGCGGCAACGCAGGCTGGATTCGCGACAATATGACCCGCGAAGACTGGATCAATTACCGCCCGCTGGCCGCCGTGCTGCAACCCAGGAACTGGTTCAACGGGCGCATCGTCCTGCTGGGCGATGCCGTCCACGCCACCACCCCGCACCTTGCATCGGGCGCGGGCATGGCGGTGGAAAGCGGCGTGGTTCTGGCAGAGGAACTGGCCCGCACCGACGATGTGGCCGCCGCCCTGCAGGCCTATCAGGACCGCCGCTACGACCGCTGCCGCGACGTGATCGAAACCAGCGTTGCCGTGGGCAAGCTCCAGCTCGAACACGGTGACCCGAAGGTCCACGCCCATATGCTGGAAGGCGCGTTGGGGCGTCTGAACCAGCCTTTCTGACTCTCCCCGGACGGGAGGAGAAAAGGGAGCGCGGCAAAACCGCCCGCTCCCTTTTTTATGCCCAACATTGCGAGGGTGCGGAGACACGTTTCATCGCTGGTGGAGCGTCAGCTATCCGGGATTTTTGCGTTGCGAACCGACATTCCGGTGACGACGCAATTTCGGACATTTGAAGCGGGGCTACTTATCCGCCAATGCATAGCTTATTGTTTGTTATCGCTCGACGCCTAATCAACCAAATTCATGATCGCAGGCATCATTTCAGTTTCACAGCGTGAAGCCCTTTGGCGGTGGAAATAACCAAATAACCATCCGGGGTGATAGTCAGCTTTCCGCCAAAGGATGTTCTCCACACTACCGGGAAACCGCTATTGCCCAAGTCCACGGCGAACGTCGTAGATGCGCTTGCTACGAACAGATGACTGTTGGACACTACGACGTTGCTTGTTAAGTTTTCCGTCCCACCAACATCGATTGAGCTGACTGCCAGACCGGTGGCTACGTCCACTATGTCAACAATCGTGCTGGAAGAGCGAATGGCGTAAATTCGATCACTTCGAACAGCAGGCTGGCCAGTGTAGCTGAACCCCGATCGCCATAAGGCTTTGTCGCTATAGAGGGAAAAGGCGGCGATGGGGAGCGACTGACCGTCTGAGTAGTTATCAGAAAAGGTAAAAATGCGACCGTTTCCGTCAAGCATTGGAGCGCCAACGTACTCACCGACGTAACTTAGCCCCCTTTGCGAAAAAAATGGGTTTTCGATAGATTTCACTATAGACCCGTCGCGACCCATGACGATAAGCGAGCCCGCCGTGAAGAAATACACGTAATTTTGATCAACAGCTACACTCTCGCCCTGCATGACATAGCCACCAAATTGACCAGTAGCCTCCGTTCTCCACAATCTTGAGCCAGTAACTGCGTTTGCTGCGAAAGCAACATTACCGTAATAGCCCGATGAAAAGAAAAGTTCGTTGCCTACCGGTGTCACGATGCTGCCGAAGCTACCCTGCGTGTCATATGTAGCCGTGCTAATATAAGCTCCGTTATTGGCGTCAATCACAAGCAGTGGAGTGGCAGTTGAATTATTATTCGGTGTCATGGACGCGACCCGATTGTTCGCATAAGAAGGGCCTAATAGGCGCACGCCTGTCCCATTAGTGATCAAGCCCAGATCAAAAGCCCAAAGTGATGACCCGTTAGATGTAGAAATTGCACGCGTAAATGCGCGGCTATTCGCGTCCACGACATTATAAAATATACTGCCCGCTCGTGCCACGACTTCACTTGGAGGGTTCGGCGTTGAAACCGTCCATGCATCAGTAAAACTTGAAGATGTAAAACTGGTCGGAACATAGCCAGTGTGGCCGGGATCGCGCTGAAAAGTGGACCAATTGCCATCGCTAGCTATCGGGGTTGGCGGAAGAAGGGCCCCTGGGGTCGGAGTGGGCGTAGGCGTGGGCGTGGGCGTGGGCGTGGGCGTGGGCGTGGGCGTGGGAGTAGGAATAGTGACCACTGGGCTTGTTCCAGTCGACCCGTCGCCACCACCGCAAGCGCTAACCAACAAAATTAGCGGAAGCGCGAACAGGCTTGATCGTTTCATAAACCCCACTCAATTGCGGTTTTGCAAAATTAACTTTTGACCGCATAGCGTTAGCACAAGACTATTAGCAAACGCTTTTACAGCGTTATATTTCTTTATTGGGTCCATTCTGACCATTCGCATCGAACATCGTGTTGGACAAGGTTGGTGGCCTCGGCTTGCGTCGCAGGTTTTTTCGGTCAGGGTTTCAGGGCAGAAATCGTATGCCAAATGCGAAGATCTTCAGCGGATATGCGATAGCCAGAAAATTTGTTGAGTGCGGCCATAATTAGCGAGGACGCGCAACTTCTCATGGGTGGAAGGCGGCGCAGGTCGCTGCATCGAATTGCGGCAAACCACCCAATTCTTGCCGTTTACCCCGCCGTCAGCAATCAGCACTAGCGGCCACCCATTAGAGCCAGAAATTCCAAAACCTTACCAAGCCGTCGCACCGCCATCTACCGGGATGTCGGCGCCGGTCACATACCGTGTCTCGTCACTCGCCAACCACACCGCGCACCACGCGATGTCTTCGGGTTCGCCCAGCCGCTTGACCATGTTCTTTGCCAGCACCCGGCCTTGCAGATCAGGCACTTCGGCAAGGTGCCGCGCGGTGGCTTCTGTGCGGATGAAGCCGGGCGATATGGTGTTGGCGCGGATGCCGTGGGGTGCGCCTTCCATCGCCAGTTGGCGCGTCATCGCCAGAACCCCGCCCTTCCCCGCGCAATGGGCCAAGGCGGCGGAACCATCCAGCGCGTGGCGCGCATTGGCGCTGGCGAAATTGATCACGCTGGCCGCTCCGCTGGCCTTCAGGCCGGGCCATGCCGCGCGCGTGGGCAGGAACACCGTGTCCAGCTCTCCGGCCAGCGTGTGCCGCCACTGCGCCAGCGTCATCGCCTCGATCCATTCGAACGCGGCAAAGGCGGCGGCATTTACCAGCACATCAATCCGGCCATGTTCCGCGATGATTTGCGAAAACGCCGCGCCGGTTGCCGCTTCATCGGTCAGGTCGGCGTCGATGTCCGCGCCCGAAAGGTCGATGCCGATGACCGTCGATCCTTCTGCGCGGAACGTGTGCGCGCAGCCCTTGCCGATGCCTGCCGCCGCGCCGGTGACGACGGCGATCCTGCCCGCCAGCCGTTCAGCCACGCGCCGCAACCCGCTGCACCATCAGCGCCGCGACAAAGCCCGCTGCCGCCATCCAGCTCAGCATTTCAAAGCCTTTCATCAGGCCGCCCAGCCGCAGCGAAAAGAACGTCACGACCAGCGGGCTGAGCCACTGGCCGAGCGCGAAGGCCGATTGCCAGAAGCCGGTGCCGCGCCCGCGCACTTCAAAGGGCAGGATACTCATCGACCAGACCAGCAATGTGGGCAGCAGCATCCCCGCGCCAAGCTGGTTGACGAAGCACCCGGCAAGAAACCCCGCCACCGACCCGGTGCGCCCCATCAGCATGAAACCGATGGCCAGCAGGCCGAACTCGATCAGCAGCAGACGCCCCACGCCGATCCGCGCCGCGCGGCTGTAGACAAAGGTGCCCAGCGGCACGCCAAGGCTGGCCACCGAGGTGAGGAACCCGATCCGCGCCGCGCTGGAAAGTCCCAGTTCGGCAAGACCTGCCGATGCCTGGATCTGCACGGTATAGAAGAAGATCGAACCGTAGATCGTGATGCCCACGATCACCGCCAGCTTGCCCCACGGAAAGCCCGCCCAACTGAGATTGTGCGGCGCGGCTTGCGTTTGTTCGCTCATCCCGTCGCCCGATGGTTCCCACGTATATTTCACCACCAGCGCGAACATGACCAGCGCCGAGGCATAGACGATGAACGGCGTGCGCCAGCCCGCCTCACCCAACATCCCGCCCACGTTGAAGAACAGCAACGCCGATACCGATGCAAAGGCCGTCTGCCCCGCCAGCCAGCGATCGCGCTGCGCGCCCTTGTAATAATCGCCGATCATCGTGGTCGACAGGACATAGATCAGCGCTTCGGCAATCCCTACGCCCACGCGCGATATCAGGATGTGGGTCAAGTCCTTGAGAAAGAACGGCGCAACGCCCACAACGGCATAGATCACGAACGAGGACAGCAGCAGCCGTCTGCGTCCGAAATAATCGCCCAGCATCCCCGCAAAAGGGCACAGCACCGCCACGCAAAGCGAAGGCAGCGTCAGCACCATCGGCACCAGATATTCTTGGCCGGGCACATGGGCAAATTCGGCCATAAGCTGCGGCAGAACGGGCGCGAGCAGGACGATGGCCATCGTTGTCAGCGTGATCGGCAGCAGCAGCGCTATGCCGGTCATCACGCCGGGTTCGTTGATCCTGCCATCCATGACGCGCCGCTCTCCCAGCCTTTGTCGCGCCCGATGTCGGGCGTCATTCCGCTGGTGTTAGACGCGCTGGCAGCCGTCCTGTCCAATCGATAGCTGCGCGGGAAACCTATTCGCCAAATCGAATTGAGGCGGCCAAACAAGTGCATTTCCGAAGTGCACCTAGATGCACCTAGCTGCACCTAAGCGCGATCAAGCCACGCCTGATGCGACGAACCACGACCGGAAAACGCCTTCACTTTCCGGCCCGAAACGGAACGGCCCGCCACGAGCCGCAGGGCTGGTAGCCTGATAGCCGATTTCCACATCCGTGAACCCGGCAGCCTCGAACAGCGCGCGGTAATCCGCCGTCAGCGCGCCGCGCCAGTTGGGTTCGTTGTTGAACTGCG
Source organism: Novosphingobium sp. (assembly GCF_049240505.1). GTDB lineage: Bacteria > Pseudomonadota > Alphaproteobacteria > Sphingomonadales > Sphingomonadaceae > Novosphingobium. The sequence goes on along the minus strand of NZ_JBMLSM010000143.1, from coordinate 24,595 downwards.
CTTCCAGTTCGCCCGAAAGTTCTACCCAAGGGTCCGAATTGTCGTGGAGCAGCGGCACTTCCAGATGCACCGCCAATCCGCCGGGGCGGAGCAGGCGGCGGCTTTCTTCGACGATGGCCATCGTGGCGGCCTGCGAGGTTTCGTGGAAGACGACGCAGGAGAAAACGAGGTCGAAGCTGGCGTCTGCGAAATCGGTCTTTTCCGCGCTCTGCTGCGAAAAATGCACTGCTGCGCCAAGGTGTTCGGCCCGCGCGTGGGCATAGCGCAGCATGGATGCGCCAACGTCGATGCCGTGGACTTCGGCTTCGGGGAAGCACATCGCGGCGGGCACGGTGCTGGTACCGATGCCGCAACCCATGTCGAGAATGCGCGCAGGCTTGAAATCGGGGAAGCGGGTGAGGACGTGGGCCATTGCGGTCTGCCCGCGCAGGTCGTTGAGCATCCCGCCGTTGCGGCCCAGCATATAGACCGCCCCGCCCCGGTCCATCACCGCGCCCTGCAGCAGCGAGCCATCATCGTGCGCGTTGCCGCCGGGCATCAGGTGAATATCGCCCCGCGCGATATAGGCGGGTTCGATGAAGGCTGGATCGGTGCGGACCGAGCCTTTGGGGTGTTCGATCCGGGCCAGCGCTTCCAGATCATCGGCCTGCCGTTCCACGCTGCGGGCAACGCCGTGCCAAAGCTGGCGCTGGCTTTCGCGCTTGAGAGCGAGCCATGAGCCGAAACTTTCGTGGGTGGCCATCCGCTCACGCAGCGCGGCGGTGCTGTTGGTTTCGGCACCTTCGAGCACCTTGGCTTCCTGCGCCGCGATCTGGCCCTGCACGGGTTCGATCTGTTGCATCACGTAGAGCTTCAGGTCGCGGACGAAAAGCTGTTCGGCCAGTTCATCGTGGCTGGGCACCGCGATCAGCGGATGGGCAAGGCCCGCGCGATCTTCGGACAGTTGCGTGGTCATGCGGCGTCTCCGGCAGAAGTGGTGGCGGCAAGATCCGCCAGCGCGGCTTCGCGCATCGGGCGGAACACCTTGTCTATCGTGGCCAGCCGCACCGCCTCACGCGCAGCAACGGCTGCGGCATCGGGTTCATAGCCATCAATCGCGCCGGGGGTGAGCGCGCCCGATGCTTCAAGCAACCGCTCTGCCGCATCGAGCCGAGCGCGCAGGATGGTGACTTCAGACGTAAGGCCCACGATCATGGCGAGAAGCTGTTCGTCCATCGGCCGCGCGCCATCGATGGCATCGAGCCGGTTGGGGGTGCGGGGCAGCGGTTGGCGAGACATTATGAGGCTTTCCTGTTGGCGGCGGCAGCCAAAATGGCAGCCTGTCGGACGGCGGCGACTATACGCGGATATGTGCCGCAGCGGCAGATATTGGTGATCTGTTCGCGGATCGTGGCTTCCGAGGGATCAGGATCGCGCGCGAGCAGCGCCGCCACCGCCATGATCATGCCGGGCTGGCAATAGCCGCATTGCGGCACTTGCGCTTCGATCCATGCCTGCTGGACCGGGTGCAAGGCCTGCGCCTGTGCGGGTGACAACGCTTCGATGGTGGTGACCTTCCCCGCCCCGACGTCCGACAGCGGAAGCTGGCAACTGCGCACCGCTTCGCCATCCACATGCACGGTGCAGGCCCCGCACGCGCCCACGCCGCAGCCGAACTTGGTGCCGGTAAGGCCAAGCTCTTCGCGCAGCGCCCAGAGCAGCGGGGTATCGGGATCGGCAGGACAATCGCGCTGCTGGCCGTTGACGGTGATCGTTGCCATGCGGGTGTCCTTCAGATTTCGAAGCTGCGCGCGATAGGCAGCGCGCGAATGCGGGCGGCCCCGGCATCGGCAATGGCATTGCACAGCGCGGGCGCGACGACCGGGGTGGAGGCTTCGCCCACCGGGCCGGGGCGCGTGCCGCCGGGGATCAGGGCGATGTCTATGGGTGGCACATCGGCCAGCAGGGGCATCCGATAATCGCCAAAGTTTTCTGCCGTGGGGCGACCATCGGCAAAGTGAACTTCGCCCCAGAGCGCAGCTTGCAGGCCGAAGACGATGCCGCCCGAAATCTGTCCTTCGGTGCTGACCGGATCAATCGCCAGCCCGCAATCGAACGCGCTGGCGATGCGATCGATCTTGAGCGTCTTGCCCTTTACTGTCACTTCGGCGGCGATGGCGCAGAAGCTGTTGTCGGCATAGCTGAACGCAATGCCGCGCCCCTTGCCTTTACCCATGCCCGGCTTGCGCGGCTTCCACCCGATCATGGCGGCAGCCTTTTCCAGCACGGCACGGATGCGGGGCTGGCTTTCCAGCATGGCGAGGCGGAAGGCGAGTTGATCCTGTCCGGCAGCAAAAGCCAGTTCATCGACGAAGGATTCAGCAAAGAAGGCGTTCTGCGACATGGTGACAGAGCGCCAGAAGCCGACGGGCACGGTCAGATCGGTCTTGTGATATTCGATCAGCTTTTGCGGAACGGCATAAGCACCATAGACAAGCTGCGCCGCCGAATTGGCATCGGCCAGCTTTTCAAAGCCCGGCAGCGGCACCTTCTTGTGATAGGCGTTGATGGATTCGCCCGCGATGCGGCTGTGGATGGCCGTGGGGCGGCCCGCATCGTCCAGCGCGGCGACAGAGCGGACCGCGAAGGCCGGGCGAAACTGGTCCATCGCGAAATCCTGTTCGCGGGTCCACACTGTCTTGACCAATCGGCCCGGCGCGGCTTGCGCGGCCTGCACCGCGATTCCGACGAAATCGGTGCCCCATTTGCGGCCAAAGCCGCCGCCCAGAAAGGTGACTTCGACACGGACTTTTTCAAGTGGCAAGCCGGTGAGCCTTGCGCCCATTTCGCGGCTGAGCGCAGGGTCTTGCAATGGCCCACGGATCAGCAGGCCGGTGCCGTCCACCCGCGCGGCGCAGCAGATGGGCTCCATCGTGGCGTGGGCAAGGTGCGGGACTGCGTAGGCGGCCTCAAACTTGCGCGCCGTGCCGGCTAGCGCTTCGGTGACTTTGGCCTTGTCTGCCCACCCCATCTTGGGCGGGAACGCACCGAGATCGAGATTGGGGAACGCGGCGGGTTCTACCGCATCGAAGGCCGATTGCAGCCCCGCACGCAGGGATTCATCCGATAGCCCCGCGATGGGGCTGGCCGTGACATCGAGCGAGACAGTCTGCGCCGCCTTGTGCGCGCGCCAGAACCGGTCTGCCAGAATGGCGACGCCGCCCGCGACCTGCGCGGTGGCGACAACGCCGGGGAGCTTGCGTGCGTCTTCCAGTCCCTTGGCCGTGAAACTGGCTTCGGGATGCGGGGCGAGGACCAGCGCGGCAATCAGCATGTCGGGTTCGGCAACGTCGATGCCGAATGTGGCGGTGCCGGTGACTTTGGCGTGCAAGTCCTTGCGCGGGGTCTTTCCGCCAATGACGGTGAAGTTTGCCGGGTCTTTCAGCGATGGCTTGGCCGGGACGGGCAGCTTTGCCGCTTCGGCCGCAACATCGGCAAAGGACAGCATTTTTGGCCCGCCGGTGATCTGGCCCTTGCTCACGGTCAGCCCTTCCACCGGTACGGCAAGACGAGCAGCGGCGGCCTGCACCAGCATTGCACGCGCGCCTGCGCCAAGGTTGCGCAAGGTGGCGTAATATCCCGTCACGCTCATCGAATTGGCGGTAAGCTGGCGGCGCGCGGCGGGGTTGGAAAACGCGGGGTCTGCCCACGGCAGCAGCACGGTGACCTTCGCGAAATCGCAGTCCAGCTCTTCGGCCACGATCCGGGCCAAAGCCTCCTGCGTGCCCTGCCCCATTTCCGATGACGGCACGACCAGCGTGATCAGGCCATCGGGGGCAATGGACAGCATCGGGCCGAAGCTGGCGGGGCTTTCACCCGTCGCGGCCAGCAACGCCGAAGGGCCGCCCAGCAGCAGCCCGCCCGCACCGATGCCGAGACCGGCTAGAACGCCACGACGGCTGATGTTGACGAGCGGGACTGCGCTATCGGTCATTTGCTGGACTTTGCCGAGAGATCACGTGCTACACGGAAGCCGAAAATCCACGTCACGAGGTCTTCGGGATCGCGCCCGCGCCATGATGTGCGGTTGCGGAAGGGCGCGCTCATCCAGCTGCCGCCGCGCACCGCGCGCCGGGGGCATTCGCCGCTGACTTCATAGGCTGTGCCATCGGTGGGGACGGCGGCGGGATAGGGCGCGAAATAGCAATCCTGCGTCCATTCCCAAACGTTGCCGGTCATGTCGTAAAGCCCGAACGGGTTGGGCTTGTAACGACCCACGGGCGCGACTTCGGCGTGGCCATCGCTGCACTGCGCATGGGGGACGGTCACCGCGCCTTCTGCGGTTGAGAACACCGGCACCGCGCCGCCTTTTGCGCCATCCTGATCATAGATATTGGCATGGGCGCAGGCATCGTCGATGGAATTGCCCCAGTAGTATTCGCCGGGCTTTCCGGCGCGGGCCGCGTATTCCCATTCGGATTCGGTGGGCAGGCGATAGGGCTGGCCGGTCTTCTTCGACAGCCACGCGACATAGGCCTTCGCATCGCGCCACGATACGCAGACCACCGGGATATCGGCCGCGCCCTTGCCCGCGCCCATGCCGGGGTTCAGGTAATCGCCATCGGGCACGATCTCCACCTTGCCGCCCACCAGTGACCGGCACCCTTTGGACGGAACGTGGCCGCTATCGGCGATGAAGCGCGCATACTGGGCGTTGGTCACTTCATAGACGCCGAGTGCGAATGGGCGCTTGATGGTGATCTGGCGAACGGGGCCTTCGGGGCGGCCCTCCTCGCCCGCATCCGCGCCCATCGTGAACGCGCCCGGCGCAATCGCGATCATATCCGGGCAATCCTTGCCGCAATCGTTGAAGCGCGTGCCCGCAGAGATGGGTTTTGCCGGTTTGGCAGGGGCAGCGGTGGCGGTAAGCGCGAGAGCAAGCGCCATGCCGGACAGGAGCTTTACGATCATTTTGCGGCCTTTGGTTTGAGCATACCTTCGGACGCGATCCATGCGTGGAACTGGTCCATCCACAGGTCGGCGGTGTTGCCCTGCGGCTTCATGCCGAAGCCGTGGCCGCCGGTGGCGTAGATGTGCAGTTCGGGGCGGTAATCAGCGTCGTAAAGCGTCTGGTAGAAGCGGCGGAAGCCTTCACCCGCAGCGGTATCGTTCTGTGCCATAACCATGAACAGCGGTGGTAGACGACCGGGTGCGGGCGTGGCGGCGGGGCGCAGCCAGACCTCTTTGGGCGTGCCGGGGGGATAGGGCAGATTGGCCTGCGGCAGCGGCGGCAGTTTGGTGACAAACGGCATACCATAGATCAGCCCGGCAAAGTTGGGGCGGTCCTTTTCATCGGCTTCCAACGCCATCATGCCCGCTACGTGGCCACCAGCAGAAAAGCCGACGACGCCCACGCGCTGCGGATCGATGCCATATTCGGCGGCCCGCGCGCGGATGTTCTTCAGCGTCCGGGTGCCATCGGCGGCGGCAGGTTCGCCCTTCACGCCATCGTTGAAGCGCGGATCGGCGTTGATGCGGGTGCGCATCGCCTCGACACTTTCCCCCGGCAGGCGGGCGATGGTGCGATAGCGCAGAAGGAAGGCGGCGATGCCATGATCCGCCAGCCAGCGCGCGACGGCGCGGCCTTCCTTTTCAATCGAATGGAAGCGGAAACCGCCGCCGGGCGCGACGATCACCGCCGCGCTATTACCCTTGCCCGCTGCGGGCAGGAACGGCTGATAGGTGGGGACGGTGACATTCCAGAGCTGTTCGCCCCACGGATCGCCGGGAGTGGAGACGGTCTGTTCGGCCACGGGCGCGGGCGGGATGCCCGGCCAATCGGCGGCAAGCGGCGGTGTGCCGGGCCAGACCTTGATCGGCGCAAGTTCGCGCACCGCAGATGCGGCGACAGGGGCCTGTGCATGGGCCGGGCTGCCCGACGCAGCAAGCGCCAACGCGGCAAGCGCCAGACGGATCATGCGCCGACCAGCGTCACGTTGATATCGGCCAACCCGGCGCGCAGGGCCTTGGCTTCGGTATATTCGGGCGAGTTGTAGAAGGCCAGGGCGGCTTCGCGGCTGGGCCATTCGGAAACGACGACCGATGCGCCTTCGGCCCCTTCGCCTTCCAGCACCGTGGCACCGGGCGCACGGATGACATAGCGCCCGCCGTGCTGTTCGAGGATCTGGGCCGCCTTTTGCGAATAGCCGCAGGCCATGAAGGCGTCGCGGTCCTTGAGCGTTGCGGTCACGACGAGCCATGCGGCCATTGGGGTATCTCCTGTGCGGTTGCTTGATGCGCAGTCCACACCGGGGGCGGTGTGCCGAACAGGTCTGTCGTGGGGTTATCCGATGGGCGGATTACCTGCCCGGTTAGAGGCCGGGCAGGCGGTAAGGTGTTGAAATACGGAGATCGGTGTTGGCGCTTGTTCCGTTCGCACGGCTTTCCAAACTTCGTCACCCTGAACTTGTTTCAGGGTCCATTTTGCCAATCAAACCGAGGCTATCGGTCGAGAAATGGACCCTGAAACAAGTTCAGGGTGACGGTTTTGGTCTTTGCATTACCGAACGGGAGACAATCGATCAGTATTCCGCCAGCAGGCGGCCCAGTCCGTCGACCTTGTCATCGATGCCGCAAGCGCGCAGGGCGTGCCAATAGGTGGCGGTGTTGATGGCGATGACCGGCTTGGCCAGCTTTGCTTCGTATTCCGCCGCCAGATCGACCATCGACAGGTTGGTGCCGACCTGAACGATGGCGTCCACATCATCGCCATCGAGTTCGGCAATTACGTCACGCAGGCGGTCGGGCGTGACCTTGGCGATATCGGTCCAGCGCTTGCATTCCAGTGGCACGTCGCGCTTTACGGTGAAGCCCGATTCTTCGAGGAAATTGCGAACTTCGGCGTTGGCCACCGGGTAATAGGGCGACACGAAGCTGACGGTTTTTACGTTGCCATAGGCGCGCAGCGCGGCGGCGACCGATTCCGCGCCGGTCGATGCGCCGACGCCAGCGCATTCCTCTACCTGAGCCTTCCATTTGCGGCTGCCTTCGACGCCGCCGTAGAACGTGATGGCCGACATGCCGAGCACGAGATAATCGGGCCTGCATGTCATCACCGAGCGCACCGCGTCCAGCGTGTTTTCGGCAATGGCGGTGGTGCCCGCGATGAAATCCTCGTTCGACAGGGCGAGCGGGTCTTCGACATAGATGCGCGAGAAATGGTTGGTCACGCCATTGGGGCGCATCCGTTCCATATCGGGCTGAACGACGGTGTTGGTGGACGGGGCGATCACGCCCAGCAGCTTGCGCCAACCGAGAACGTCAACCATTGGTAGTCTCCTGTTGCGCGGCGCCTTTGCACCGCGCGGGGTTGAACAGATTTCTCCCCGGCCTGTCTTGGTGACAGGCGCTTTTCTGGCTGTTCAGTTCTTGCGCGTCAGGTAATCGCGGCGGCGTCCTCAAGGCTTTGATACATCGCCTGACGCAGCATGTAGGCGCGGCGGCGGGTATCGTCCTGCTTGATTTCGAGCATGGCATCACGGCGGCGCTGGTGCGCGTCGTCCTGCCCGCCCTTAATCATGGCCATGTTTTCCTTGGTCTGCGTCTGGGTGAAGCTGTGCGTTACCGTGCGGCGCTGACGATCGTAAAGCGCAAGGCCTTCGTCGTTGGTGGTCTGACCCTTCAGGATCGGCAGCAACTTTTCGAACAGGTTGAAGGCATCGTGGATGCCCGAATTCATGCCGAAGCCGCCCAGCGGGTTGTTGAGGTGCGAGGCATCGCCCGCCAGCAGGACGCGGCCTTCGCGGAACGATTTGGCCACGCGCTGATGCACGCGGTAAAGCGTGCGGTGCTTGGTCACCACATCCGCGCCATTGCCGATAAGGCGATCGAAGATGGCGTTCTTGGTGGCATCGGAGCGCAACACGTCATCGCTTTGCGTGCCGTCGGTGGGCACCAGAATGCGCCAGAGCGAAGGCACGCGCAGCAGCACCAGCCATTCCTGCGGATCGGACACATAGTTCACCAGCGCAAGGTTGGGCAGGTGATCGGCCAGTTCCAGTTCGGTGGACAGGCACAGGAAGCGTTCGGGATAAGTGAAGCCATCGAACTCCACGCCCAGCCACTTGCGCACGATCGAATTGGCCCCGTCGGCACCGATCAGATAATCGGCGCGCAGGCGCTCGATGCCGGTCATGGTTTCGATGGCAATGTCCACGCCCGCGCCATCATCGTTGAAGGTCAACAGACGGCTGGAGAAGCGCACCTTGGCGTTGGGATATTGCGCCAGACCTTCAGCCAGCGCGCGCGACAGGTGGTACTGTTCGCACTGAATGCGGAAGGGGTAGCGGGTGACGTCTGCGATCTCGGCAAGGTCGAAATCGATCACTTCGCCCGACTGCCGGTCGCGCCAATGGTAGACGGGCGCCTTCAGCCCCTTTTCCAGAAGCATCGGGGTGATGCCGATCTGATCGAGCATTTCCAGCGTCGGCGGATGGAACGTGGAGGCACGCAGATCCTGCGCGCAGTCCTCGCCCGATTCGATCACAACCACGTCGATGCCCGCCTGGGCCAGAAGCGTCGCCAGGACCGTGCCAACCGGCCCTGCCCCCGCGATCGCTACCTGACACCGTTCAACTGCTGTCATTCGAGCAGACTCCCAATGAAAACTCAGCAATCGGTATGGACGGGCGATTGCGGGGGAGCGGCGTTCAAGGCGGAACTATCCGACTTGCGGTGATTGAGGTGCGTAACGAGAAAGAGTCCCCTCCGTCAGTCACCATGCGGTAACTGCCACCTCCCCATTTGTGCTGCGCAAAAATGGGGAGGATTTAGTAGAACCAATTTCGCAGGGTTTACTCTTGATCCTCCCTGTTTTTCCGAAGGACAAACGGGGAGGTGGCATTCGCGCCAGCGAATGACGGAGGGGTTTTGCCAAGGATAAAGCAGCAGCGGAACGTCGCTTTGGCGCGCAAACTGCGCAGCCAGATGTCGCTGCCCGAAGTGTTGCTGTGGCAGCGGTTGCGACAGTGCGAAACGGTAAAGTTCCGGCGACAGCATCCAGTCGGGAACTATGTTCTCGACTTCTACTGCCCGTCAGCCCGCACCTGCATCGAAATCGATGGGATCAGCCACAACATGGGCGGCAAGCCCCAGCGCGACACGCTACGCGATGCCTGGCTGAAAGATCAGGGGATCAAGGTTATCCGCATTCCGGCTGCTGATGTGCTGCAAAGCGCGGATGATGTGGCAGACGCTATTTTGCGCGCCTGCCACCTGCTACCCGATCAAACCACCGCGCAGACCGTTTTCCATTCGAGGTAGTTGTCCAGCGCCTGTTTGCCGCTGTCACGCCCCCAGCCCGATTGCTTTACGCCGCCGATGGCGAGCGAGGCATCGTACATGGCGTGGCAGTTGATCCAGACGGTGCCTGCCTTGATCGCGCTCGACATGCGGTGGGCATTGCTGAGGCCTTCGGTCCAGACGCTGGCGGCGAGGCCGTATTCGCTGTCGTTGGCGGCGGCGATGACTTCTTCGGCATCGTCGAACGCCTGCGCGACGAGGACCGGGCCGAACACTTCCTCGCGCACGATTTCCATGTCTGGCTTCACGTCAACGACCACGGTGGGCTGGATGAACGCGCCCGATGCGCCGAAGCGTTCGCCGCCGGTGAGCATCGTTGCGCCATCGGCTTTGGCACGGTTGAGAAAACCTTCGACCCGTTCGGCGTGGCGGGCCGAGACGACCGGGCCCATCTGCGTATCGGGGGCGAGGCCGTGGCCCACTTTCAGGCTTTTGGCATAGGCGGCGACGCCTTCGACCACCTGATCGTGGATCGAGCGGTGCACATAGAGGCGCGATCCGGCGATGCAGACCTGACCGCCGTTGAAGAAGATGGCATTGGCCACGCCCGGAATTGCCAGCGCCAGATCGGCATCGGGCATGACGATGGAGGGCGATTTGCCGCCAAGTTCCAGCGTCACGCGCTTGAAATTGGTCTTTGCCGCATCCAGCACCGCGCGGCCCGTTGCCGTGGAGCCGGTGAACGCGATCTTGTTGACCATCGGGTGCGCGGCCAGCGCCGCGCCGGTCTGTCCGCCAAGCCCGGTCACGACGTTGAGCACGCCTGCCGGGACGCCCGCTTCGATCATCAGTTCGGCAAGGCGCAGGGCAGAGAGCGAGGTATCTTCGGCTGGTTTGAGCACCACGGTGCAGCCTGCGGCCAGCGCCGGTGCCAGCTTCATCGCGGTGAGCACCAGCGGCGAGTTCCACGGCACGATGGCCGCAACCACGCCCACCGGTTCGCGCACGGTCCATGTGCGCATCTGCTTGCCCTGCGGCTGATAGTTGATCGAGCTTTCCAGCGTGCTGCCTTCGATCGCCATCGCCTGCCCCGCAAAGAAGCGGAACTGGGCAGCAGCGCCGGGGATTTCGGCCCACCGCCCGACGAACAGCGGCTTGCCCTGATCGAGCGTTTCGATTTCGGCCAGTTCGTCGATGTTCGCTTCGATCAGATCGGCGATCTTCCACAGGATGCGCGCACGCTCTGCCGGGACCGTGGCTTTCCATCTCGAAAGGGCGGCACTGGCTGAGGCCACGGCGGCGTCGACGTCGGCTGCATCGGCCAATGCGATCCTGCCGGTTTCCACACCAGTAGCCGGGTCGAGCGTGGCAAACGTCTGCCCAGCTGCCGATGCCTGCCACTGTCCGTCAACAAGCAGCCCGGTTCCGGTTGCCCGGCGGGACAGAAAGGCCTTTGTCTGCGGGCTGAGGTTATCAAGTTCGAATGACACAGCGATACTCCCTTTGAAGGCCTTACTGACCCAAAACCCGGCGATGGACCATCGGCAGGGGTGCAAAATTCGCAGGGCGGATAACTTCAACAGTCATGGGCACCGAATTGGTCTGCGCAAGCTAGTCCATCGCAATTGCAGCTTGCCATATTGTTATACGAATATATCAATTGGCCAACCGGAATCGCTTCGCCTGCAAGGCCGAAGCTGGTTGCGGAATCGGATCTACGCCTTGTGCGCAACGCCATTGGGGAACTCATGACCTACCGATTGGGAGTCGACGTCGGCGGCACCTTCACCGACCTTCTGCTGTTCAACCAGGAAACCGGCGCGTTCTGGCGCAACAAGACGCCGTCGACACCGCACGACAGTTCGGAAGGCATCCTGAACGGAGTGACCGCGATCTGCGAAAAGGCGGGCATCAGCCCATCCGACGTGGAGTTCTTCCTGCACGGAACCACCGTGGCCACCAACGCCGTGCTGGAAGGCAAAGGCGCGCGCGTGGGCCTGATCACGTCTGACGGATACCGTCAGGTCATGCAGATCGCCCGCAGCTTTGTTCCCGGCGGTCTTGCCGGGTGGATCGTGTGGCCCAAGCCCGTGCCGCTGGCCGCGCTGGAAGACACCATCGAGGTCAAGGGCCGCATGGATGCGCAAGGCAATGAGATTGCCCCGCTGGATGAAGCGCAAGTGCGCGAAGCGTTGACCGCGTTGAAAGACAGTGGCGTTGAAGCGCTGACCATCAGCCTGATGAACGCCTACCTGAACGGTGCGCACGAAACCCGCATTGGCGAGCTGGCAGCGGAAATCATGCCCGGCGTGCCGATGTCGCTTTCCCACGAAGTCCTGCCCGAAATGCAGGAATACGAACGCACGCTGACGACCGTTGCCAACGCCGCTGTGCGCCCGGTGATGCGCAAATATATCCACAACCTGCGCGATAGCCTGCGCGGTGCGGGCATGGCCGGTTCGCTTTCGCTGCTGCGATCCGACGGCGGGCTGATGTCTTCCGAAAAGTCGGAAGAACATCCCGTGTCGCTGCTGATGTCCGGCCCGGCGGGCGGCGTGACCGGCGCAATCTGGGTGGGCCGCAACAGCGGCATCAAGAACATCCTGACGCTGGACGTTGGCGGCACGTCAACCGACGTGGCGCTGATCGAAAACCTTGAAGCGCGCCGCCAGCGGACGACCGAAGTGGGCCACCTTTCGGTGCGCGCATCGGCGCTGGACGTGAAGACGGTGGGCGCAGGCGGTGGCTCCATCGCCTATGTCCCTGAATTGACGGGCGCACTGCGCGTGGGCCCGCAATCGGCAGGCGCGGTTCCGGGTCCGGTTGCCTATAGCAAGGGCGGCACGCTGCCGACCGTGACCGATGCCAACGTGGTGCTGGGATATCTGCCCGAAAACCTGCTGGGCGGCACGTTCAAGCTGGACCGCGAAGGCGCGAAGAAGGCCGTGCAGACCATTGCCGATGCGCTTGGCATCGGGTTGATGGAAGCTGCGCGCGGCATCATCGACATCGTGAACGAAAACATGTTCGGCGCGCTGCGCATGATCTCGGTCCAGCAGGGCTATGACCCGCGTGACTTTGCCGTGATGGGCTTTGGTGGTGCAGGCCCGCTGCACGTCAATGCCGTGGCCAAGCTTATGGGTTCGTGGCCCGCCGTTTCGCCGGTTTCGCCGGGCGTGCTCTGCGCGCTGGGCGATGCGACGACGCGGATGCGCACCGAAACCGCGCGTTCGTTCAGCCGCCGCGTGGACGAGACGGATGAAGCGCAAGTGCTGGCGCTGCTGGATGAAATGGCCGCGCAGACCCGTTCGGAACTGACCGCAGAAGGCATTTCCGACGCCGACGTGACCAGCCAGTTCGAACTCGACATCCGCTACGAAGGTCAGGCCTTCGAAGTGCCGCTTTCGATCGACGCCGAAGTGCTGCGCCGCGATGGATTGAAGGGCGTGACCGACCGCTTCGACGCCGAACACAAGCGCCTGTTCACGTTCAACATGGATTCGGCGCACGAACTGGTGAACCTGCGCGCCGTGGCAATGGGGCCTGCGCTCGATCTGCCCGCCCCCGCGCTGGAACAGGGCGATGGCAACCCCATTGCCGCCAAGGTCCGCGACCATGAACTGTGGGCCGATGGCGCAATGGTGCCTGCGGTAATCTATGACCGTGCGAAGCTGCGCGCCGGAGACATTATTCCCGGCCCGGCCATCGTGACGGAAATGGATTCGACCACGCTTATCGAAGCCGGTTGCACCGGCACCGTCGACCATGTCGGCAACATCCTGATCAATCTCGCCTGAAGGAGCGCCGCACCATGCCCGCACAGATCATCCAGGCCAATGAAACGCCTTTCAACACCGTAGCCGTCGATCCGGTAACGCTCGACATCATCGAGAACGCGCTGCGCAACGCGCGTATCGAGATGGACGCAACGCTTGTCCGCACCGCGATGTCGCCCGGCATCCGCGAACAGGGGGACGCCTTCCCGCTGATCGCCGATCACACCGGCAAGATGATTGTCGGCCAGTTCGGATCGTACATCGGCCCGTTCCTTGACGGGTACGAAGGCACCGTCGAAGACGGCGACCTGATCTTCCTGTCCGATCCCTATTCGGTGCAGGGCGCCATCAGCCACTCGAACGACTGGCTGGTGCTGCTGCCCGTGTTCAAGGATGGCCGCCTGATCGCCTATACATCGATGTTCGGCCACCAGAGCGACATCGGCGGCATGGTGCCCGGATCGATGCCGATCCACGCCACCTCGATCTTCCAGGAAGGCGTGCGCATTCCGCCGGTGAAGATCTGGAAGAAGGGCGAATACAACGAAGACCTGATCAAGCTGGTGATGCACCAGACCCGCACGCCGGACTGGTGCAAGGCCGACCTGAACGCCCTGATCGCATCGTGCCGCGTGGCTGCGCGCCGCGTCTATGAAATGGCCGTGCGCTTTGGCGACGATGTGTTCACATCGGCCACGACCATGCTGCTGGAACGCAATCACCGCGCGATGAAGCAACTGATCCAAAGCTCGATCAGCGAAGACAAGGTCAGCTTTGAAGACTACATCTGCGATGATGGCATGGGCTATGGCCCCTACAAGATCAAATGCACGATGTGGCGCGAAAACGGGCGCGTGGTGCTGGATTTTGCGGGCACCGATCCGCAGAGCCAGGCCTCGATCAACATGCTGCTGAACGAGAACATGATGCGCATGTTCTTTGGCATCTACATGATCATGATCTTCGATCCGCAGATCCTGTTCAACGATGGCTATTATGACCTGATCGATGTGCGCATCCCCGAAGGATCGCTGCTGAAGCCGAAGTTCCCGGCTGCGCTTTCAGGCCGCACCCACGTTCTGGGCCGTCTGTTCGATATTCTGGGCGGGCTGCTGGGCCAGAAGACGCCGGAGTTCCTGAACGCTGCGGGCTTCTCGTCCAGCCCCCACCTGTTCTATGCGGGCACGGACAAGAACGGAAAGTGGTTCCAACTGTTCCAGATCGGCTTCGGCGGCATTCCGGGCCGTCCGCTGGGCGACGGTCCTGATGGGCACTCGCTGTTCCCCGGCTTTACCAACGTGCCGAACGAGTTCCTTGAACGCTACTTCCCGCTGGTGATCGAACGGTACGAAACCGTGGCCGATAGCGGCGGCGCAGGCTTGCACCGTGGCGGCAACGGGATCGACATGGTCTACAAGTTCCTCGAACCCGGCACCATCGCCATCCACGATGACCGCTGGTTCGTGCCGCCGTGGGGCGTGAACGGTGGTGAACCCGGCGCGCGGGCGCGCAAGGTTCTGGTCAAGGCTGATGGCACCGAAGTGGTCGTCGGCAACAAGATCGAGGACTATCCGGTGGAACCGGGTGACCGCCTGCACTTCATCACCTGGGGCGGCGGTGGCTGGGGCGATCCGCTGGAGCGTGAACCGGAACTGCTGGCCAAGGAACTGGCGCAGGGTCTGGTCACCGAAAAGGGCGCTCTGCGTTATGGCGTGGTTCTGAAGGACGGCGCCGTGGATGCGGCGGCTACAGATGCGCTGCGGGCAAAGATGCGCGCCGAGCGGGGCGACGTGGGCGTGTTCAACTTCGGCCCCGATCTGGAAACACTGCGCGCCAATTGCCTTGCCGAAACCGGCCTGCCTGCCCCCAAGGCTCCGCGCTGGGCTAACGTTTAAGTACAAACGCTGCAAGCCCACCCCCAACCCCTCCCGCTTGCGGGAGGGGAGCGAGACTTATCGAACGCAGTGAGATTAGTCGCAGCGGGGTGGGCATTCCAACACACAAGGACCAAATCAGTGGCCAACCCAATCCTCCGCGAGAAGCTGAACGCGGGCAAATTCTTCGTCATTCCCGGCATTCAGGACATGATCACCGCCGTGATCGCCAACAAGGTCGGGTTCGATATCGTTTATGGCACGGGCTACTGGCTGACGGCCTCGGCCTATGGCCTGCCCGATGCCGGGATCGCCACCTACACCGAAATGCGTGACCGGATGGCCACGCTGGTCCGCACCAGCAATGCCGCCGTAATTGCCGATGGCGACACCGGCTATGGCGGGCTGCTGAACGTGCATCACACGGTGAAGGGCTATGAAGCGGCGGGCGTGACCGCGATTCAGATCGAGGATCAGGAATTCCCCAAGAAGTGCGGCCACACCCCGTTCAAGCGCCTGATCTCCACCGAAGACATGGTGGAGAAAATCCAGGTTGCCGTGGACTCACGGGAAAGCGAAGACTTCGTGGTCATCGCCCGCACCGATGCGCGCGAAAGCGAAGGGCTGGACGGTGTGCTGCGCCGGATGGAAGCCTATTCAAAGGCAGGCGCCGACGTGCTGTTCCCCGAAGCGCTGCACAGCGAAGAGGAAATGCGCAAGGCCTGCTCCGTGCTCGACAAGCCCTGCATGGCCAACATGTCGAACCACGGCAAGACGCCGGTTCCGCCTGCAGAAGTGCTGGCCGAGATCGGTTATGGCTATGCCATCTACCCCTCGCTCACCAGCCTTGCTGCCTGTGCGGCGATGGAAAAGGTGCTGCGCGATCTGAAGGACAATGGCATCGGCCAGCCCGATGGCCTGTTCGATTTCAGCGAGTTCTGTTCGCTGATCGGCTTCGAAGACGTGTGGGCGTTTGAAAAAAAGTGGGGCAAGGTTCCTGCATGACCACCCGCAAGATCGCCGCCGCCGTTCTGAACCAAAGCGGCAATAACCCCGCGCCATATGCGGAAAACAAGCCGCTTGAGGTAAAGACGCTGGACCTTGCCGATCCTAAGCCCGGCGAGGTTCTGGTGCGTATCGATGCGGCGGGATTGTGCCATTCGGACCTTTCCGTGATCAATGGTGACCGCCCGCGCCCCATGCCTATGACGTTGGGGCATGAGGCTGCCGCCACCGTGCTGGCGCTTGGCGATGCGGGCGACGGTTCGTTGGCCGTGGGTGACCGGGTGGTGCTGGTGTTCCTGCCTTCGTGCGGGCACTGCGTGGCCTGCGCATCCGGGCAGGGTTATCTGTGTGCGAACGGTGCCGCCGCCAATGGCAAGGGCGAACTGATGCAGGGCGGATCGCGGCTTTCGTGTGATGGGCAGGACGTTCATCATCACTTGGGCGTGTCGGCCTTTGCCACGCAGGCCGTGGTCGATCGCCGTTCCGTGGTGAAGATCGACAAGGACATTCCGCCCGAAACCGCCGCGCTGTTTGGCTGCGCCGTGCTGACGGGCGTGGGCGCGGTGATGAATACGGCTGCCGTCCGCCCCGGCGAATCGGTGCTGATCTATGGGCTTGGCGGCGTTGGCCTTGCCGCGCTGCTGGGCGCGCTGGCGGCAGGGGCGCAGCCTGTGGTGGCGGTCGACCCTTCGCCCGAAAAGCGCGCGCTGGCGCTGGAACTGGGCGCCGCCGCTGCGGTCGCGCCGGGTGAGGACGAAGCGCTGTTCGGCACCGACGTGGTGATCGAAACCGTGGGCAAGGCCGCCGTGCTGGCCCATGCCTACAAGGCAGCGAAGCGCGGCGGTCGGATTGTTACCGTGGGCCTGCCCAATCCTTCTGAAATGCTTGAAATCAATGCACTTTCTCTTGTGGCAGAGGGCAAGACGCTGATGGGCAGCTATATGGGATCGTCCATCCCGTCGCGCGATATCCCGCGCTATATCGCGCTGTGGCGCGCAGGACGGATGCCGGTGGAAAAGCTGCTGACCTCTGTCAGTCCGCTGGAGGAAATCAACGAGCTGATGGACAAGCTGGCACAAGGCAAGGCCGTGCGGCAGGTGATCGTGCCCGCCTGGTGAGGTCCGGGCATACTGAATGTTCCGTTTTTGAGACCATTTTATCCGACAGGCGGATAATCGCTTGAACAATTCGGTCATATGACATTCTCTTGGCAGTCTGCGTGAAAGCACAGATGCCAAGGGGAGTCGTTGACATGGAAAAAGGCGTTCCGATCCGTTCTATCACGCGGTCCATTGCTGCCCTGAAGGCGATCAACCGCCACGGTTCGCTGTCGATGATGGAAATCGCCAAGTCGGCCGAAGTCCCCTACCCCACCGCCTGCCGCATCGTGCAGACCCTGCTTTACGAAGGGCTGATCGAGCAGGAGCCTTCACGCAAACGCTACCGCGCCACCGCGCTGGTGCAAACGCTGGCCACCGGATTCCAGCATGACGATGAACTGGTCCGCGTCGCCCGCCCCCACATCGTCGGGCTGACCGCGCGCGTTGGCTGGCCCGTCTCGATCGCCATTCGCGTGGGCCGCGAAATGATGTTGCGCGACAGCACCCACGCCAATTCCTCACTCACCTTCGAACACTATTACCCCGGCTTTACCCTGCCCATTCTGGACAGCGCATCGGGCAAAGTCTCGATGGCCTTTGCCGACCCTGATGAGCGCGAGATGATCCTGCGCTTCATGCGCGTTTCGCAGGATATCGATCTGAACTACCTCGCCACCGCCGAAGTCAGCCTTGATGTGGAACGTATCCGCGCCGATGGCTATGCCATGCAGGGCCGCAACCACTTCAACCTGACGCCGGGCAAGACCTCGTCCATCGCGGTTCCCATCTTCCGCAACGGCCACTTCGAAGCGGCGATGACGATGGTGTTCTTCGTGGCCGCGATGAAACTTTCGGCCGCGCTGGAAATGTATCTGGAAGACCTGAAAGCCACCGCCGCCGCCATCAGCCACGATCTATCGAACGCGCCGATGGGGAACGCCTAGAAAATCAGGGTTCTGAGCTTGGCGCGCACTTCGGCGAGGATCGCTTCGGGAACCTTGCCTTTGTGCACTGCCTTGCGCGCGCGCCAGTCCAGTGCCTTGATCTGGTCGGCCAGCACCGCGCTGGGCGGATCGTCGCTGACGACCACCTCGAACGGGTAGCCCTTGATCCGCGATGTCATGGGGCAGCAGAGCATCATGCCCCGCGCCTTGTTATAGCGCTGCGGGGACAGCACCAGCGCTGGCCGGTGGCCTGCCTGTTCATGCCCCGCCTGCGGATCGAACTGCAGCCAAACCACATCGCCTGCAGCCGGAACATAGGCGCTCACCAGGCTTCACCGCCCACTGGCGCGCCAAAATTCACATCGTCAGGGAATGTCTCCGGCGTCATCGCGGACAGCAGATCGTCCAGATCGAATTGCGGTTCGGCAATCGGCTCGATAATCACGCGCCCGCCTTCTTCACGCACATCAACCGCCTGATCGATCCTGAGCGATGCTGCGGCAAGCACAGACGCGGGTATGCGCACCGATGCGCTGTTGCCCCACTTTTTCACCTGCACTTGCATCGCGCCGCTCCATGTATCGACATTTGTGATACATAAGCCTTCAGGGCGTGAAAGTCAAAGCCGCCCGATCACCGCTGCTTTTTTGCAATCGTGGCGGTGAAATCGGGGTCTTTGTTGGCTACCCAATCGACGAATTTGCGCACGGCCGGATTGTCGAGCAGTTTCTGCACGTCCATGCCGATGCGCTGCAGTTCGGAATTGGTGAAGTTCACCGTCAGGGTCTGCTGGCAGATGCCGTGCATCGGCACCGTATCGCGCCCGCCCCGGCTTTTGGGGATCGGGTGATGCCACACGATCGCGCTGCCGGTGGGTCGCCCGCATAGCCAGCACGGCACGGGCGGCGGCGGGGCTTCGTCTTCGGCGGTATCGAAATCGTCGTAACGACCGTGTTTGGAATGCTTGCGGGCCATGTCTTGCGCCTTACAGCAACCTGGCCCGCGCGCAATCAAAGCCGTGCGGTGACGGCTTTGGTTTCCAGATAGGCGTCCAGCCCTTCCTGCCCGAATTCGCGGCCCCAGCCCGATTGGCCATAGCCGCCGAACGGGATGTTGGTGCCCACCGCGCCGTGGCAGTTGATCGAGACGTGGCCGGACCGGATGCGCTTGACCATGCGGTGCGCGGTAGAAAGATCGCGCGTCCACACGCTGCCTGACAGGCCATAGGGCGTATCGTTGGCCAGCGCTGCGATGGCGTCCAGATCGTCGGTCTCGATCTTCTGCACCGCCATGACCGGGCCAAAGATTTCCTCGCGCATCAGCGGCATGGCATTGTCGCAGCCCGTGAAGATCGTGGGCTGGATGAAGTTGCCGGGGCGATCCAGCTTTTCCCCGCCCGCCACCAGCGTCAGTCCATCGGCCTTGGCGCGATCGATATAGCCCATGACCTTGGCGGCGTGGGCATCGGAAATCATCGGTCCTTGCATCGTGGCGAAATCGAGGCCGTGGCCCAGCGTCATCTGCGCGGCGAAAGCAGCAAGGCCTTCCATCAGTTCATCGTGAATGGCTGCGTGCGCGAAGATGCGCGTGCCAGCCATGCAGTTCTGCCCCTGCAGGAAGAACGTGGCCATCGCCACGCCGGGAACGGCCAGCGCCAGATCGGCATCAGGCATGACCACGACCGGGCTTTTGCCGCCGAGTTCGAGGCTGACTTTCTTGAGATTGCCGAGCGCCGCCATCACGATCTTGCGGCCCGTGGCGGTGGAGCCGGTGAACGAGATCTTGTCCACGCCGGGATGTTCGGCCAGTGCCTGCCCCGCTTGCGCACCAAGCCCGTTGACGATGTTGACCACGCCCGCCGGAATGCCCGCTTCAAGGATCATCCGCCCCAGCGCGAGCGCGGACAGCGGCGTCTCTTCCGAAGGCTTCATCACCACGGTGCAGCCAGCGGCCAGCGCCGGCGCCAGCTTGAGGATCGCGGTGGACAGCGGCACGTTCCACGGCACGATCTGGCCTGCGACACCCACAGGTTCGCGCAGGGTATAGGTCAGCGCCTCGGTTTCTGCCGCGATATGGCGCGGGGGGGCGATGGTGGTGCCTTCGATTCGCATGACCGCGCCTGCATAGTAGTCGATCATCTCGACGCAGTTGGCGGTGGTGAGGCCCGCGATGAAGCGCGGCATTCCGTTGTCGATCACATCGAGTTCGGTCAACAGCGTGGCGTTGGCGTCCATCACGCGCGCCAGCCTGTGCAGCAGCGCGGTGCGTTCGGCCACGGTCATGCGGCCCCACGGCCCTTCGAACGCGGTGCGCGCGGCCTGAACCGCGCGGTCGATTTCTGCTGCCCCGCCGGTCTGGAACGTTGCCAAGACAAGACCGGTTGCCGGATCGCGCGTTTCAAGCTGCCCTGAACCTTCGACCCATTCGCCGCCGATCAGCAGACGGTGTGTTTCCCCGAGGAAACGTTCCGTCTCAGGCGCTATCTGGTTGCCGTCAAACGGAATTGGTCGCTCGCTCATACCTCGACAGTCCTCGGATCATAGGTGAAAAGGCCAAGCGATTCCTCGTCCTTCATCTGGCCAAGGCCGAACAGATCGGTATCCTGCCCCTGCATCCGGTCGGCATTGGCATTGGATTCCTGCTGAATGAAGGTGGCGCGTTCGTGGCGTGCCTTTTCATAGCGGGCCAGGCCTTCTGCCGCAGAGTCAGCCGCCACCAGCGCGCGGGTGAGGACGATGGCATCCTCGATCCCGCAAGCCGCGCCGTGGCCAAGGAAAGGCGTCATCGCGTGGGCGGCATCGCCCAGCAGGGTGACGTTGCCGTCCAGCACCCATGTCGGCATCGGTTTGCGCGCGTTGATCGCCCACTTGAACATGGGCTGCTGCACGGCGGCGGCCAGCATTCGCTGCGCATCGTCGCACCAGTGGCCATAGATCGATTGCAGTTCGTCCGGGTCGGCGGGCGTCATCCAGCCTTCCTCGTTCCAGCCTTCCTGGCGGGCGAAGAACACGAAGTTCATCACTTTCGATCCGCGCACGTTATAGCGATTGAGCATCGCGCCGGGGCCGATGATGATGCCGGGGAAGTCTGACAGATCCTGAATTTCGGGCGTGACCGGCACAAGGCAGCGCCATGCCACGTGGCCCGTGAAATGCGGCGCATCATCGCCAAAGCGCTGGCGGATCACGCTTTTCACGCCATCGGCGCCGATCAGCACATCGGCAGAGAACTGGCGGCCATCGGCCAGCGTCACGGTGGTGCCTTCGCTGGAGACGACCTGTGCCCCGGCGATCATTTCCACGCCCGCACGCTCTGCCGCGCTGGTCATCACGCCATGCAGGTCGGCCCGGTGGACGGTGATGTAGGGCGCGCCATATTTCTCGCGCTGGGTAGAGCGGTCCATCGCCACCAGCGTGCGCCCGTCCTGCCAGTGCTGGATGCGCTGGCGCGTGGGTTCCACCGCGACCGCCGCCGCTTCTTCGCAGATGCCGATGAAATCGAGGCCCTTCATCGCGTTGGGCGTCAGCGTCAGCCCTGCGCCGATTTCACCGAACTGCGGTGCGGATTCCAGCAGGGTCACCTTGAAGCCCTGCTGCGCCAGCGCGGCAGAAGCGGTCATCCCCGCAACGCCGCCGCCCACGATCAGGATGGTTTCGGGCTTGCTCACTTCACGCCGCCTTCAAGCTGGCCGGGAATGTGGCTTTCGTGGTTGGCGAGATACCATTCCGCGATCTCCTCGCGCGTGGCCCACCACACGCCGGGAAGCGACTTTGCGTGTTCGATGAATTCGCGCAAGGCACGCACACGATGGGCACGGCCCGATACGTGCGGGTGCAGGCCAAGGTTCATGATGCGGCCCGTCTTTGCCCCTTCGGCATAGAGCACGTCCAGTTCCTCGATCAGCGCATCGCGGTATTCGTTGGTGGTGTAGTTCTTGCGTGTGATAAAGGTGAAGTCGTTGATTTCGTTGCTGTATGGCACCGAAACGATTGGCCCGTTGGGCGTCTTCAGCAGATAGGGCTGATCGTCGTTCATGATGTCGCAGTAGAAGGTGCAGCCATATTCGGCGAGGATGTCTGCCGTCTGCATCGTTCCGCGAAGCGAGGACGAAAGCCAGCCCTTGCTCTTGCGCCCGGTGAACTTTTCGAACTGTTCAAGGCTGCGCAGGATGATGTCGCGCTCTTTTTCGGGCTGGTGCGCAAAGCTGGTCAGCAGTTCGCCCTGTTCCCAGTTGTGGGTCAGCAGTTCCCAGCCGCGTTCCAGCACCGCATCGGTCATCGCCTTGCGCCGTTCGAACGTGACCGCGTTGGTGGTGCAGCTTGCCTTGACGCCCAGTTCGTCGAACAGATCGATCAGCCGCCACAGGCCAACCCGCTGGCCATATTCGCGCCAGGTGAAGTTGGGGAAATCGGGCGTGTTGCCCGGCAGCACGTCGGGCAGAATGGCCGGACCGCCTGCGTAATAGGGTTTGTCGGTGTCCTTGGTCAGATCCCACGTTTCAAGGTTGAACGTCAGGATCAGCGCCACGCGCGCGCCATTCGGCCAGATCAGCGGCTTGCGGTGCGGCAGGGGGATGTAATCGTATTCCATTGACACTCTCGCTTTGTGGCTCGGCAGAACGAGCAATCGATCAGTTATGCTTGCCGCTCATCGGTGACGTGCACTGTCACCGCCATACGCCAAGTCCCGCAGGTTGCCTCAGGCGTCCAGCACTTCCAGCACCGCGCGTTCGGCCGATTCCATCGCGCCTTCAAGCCCACGCGCGTTGGTGGCGGTGTGTTCGCCGCAGAAGTGGATCGCGCCGGCGGGCTTGGCCATATCGTTGGCCAGTTTCACCTGTCCGGGCGCAAGGTAGGACACATCGCCGCCGTTGAAACGTTCCTGCGCCCACGAAAAGAACGAGTGCGCGCGGATCTTGCCCTTGGCAGCAGGGCGCAGCGATTCAATCCGTGAAACGACCATCGCCTTGACCGTTTCCGGGGCCATCGCATCCCAATACTGCGCCAGATTGCCGCGCGCCTGTGCCAGCAGGCCGGTGATCTGCGCCGGATCATCGCCAAAACGCTGGATCATCACGTTGCCGAGCAGGCCATCGGTCCACATCGCGGGTGAAAGGCCGTCCTGCTCCCAAAATGGGGTTTCGGCGGTGACGAAGACCATCGAGATCGACTGATAGCCAAGCTGCGCCACCGCTTCGGCCTGATTTCCGGTAAGGCCGGGTTCGATGGCAACATGGCGCAAGGCGGAAAACGGCAGGGTGCAGATCACCTTACGCGCGGTGTGCGTGGTGCCATCGGCGCAATGGACGGTCACGCCGCTGCCGTTCTGCACGACCCCGCGGACTTCGGTATTCAGGAGGATATCGCCCTTGATCTGCTTGGCCAGCGCCATCGGCAGCAGCAGGTTGCCGCCCTTTACCGCCAGCGATTCAGGCCCCGCAGCCGACATCGTCCTGACGAAACCATCGTTGTATTCCATCATCAACGCCGACAGCCCATAGGCGTTATTGCCGTAATAGGGCGCAATATCGTTGCACAGGTGGATTGCGGCGTCGGACAGGCCCAGTTCGCGCAGGCGCGCGTGGAGCGATATATCGAGCGCGGCGGATTCCGGCGCGTTCCAATCGGTCCAGTCGGCAAGGCGATTGTTCTTGGCGATCAGGGTGAATACCAGTTCGCCCGGCATCATGTTGCGGTACTGTTCAGGGAAAGGATTGCCGGGGAAGCGCGCCCATTCCTCGCGCGTCATGGCCTTGTCCCCGATATAGAGCAGCGGCGGCGGCCCCATGCGCCAGCGCGCGCCCACTTCCTGCAGTTCCACCCCGGCACGGGCAGCGGCATCCATGCCCCGGCCATATCCGGCGGCCATCGAATTGAAGCCCATTTCGGGATAGCCCGGCTGATCCAGCAGCGTCATGACCCGGCCACCAACGCGACCGCGCGCCTCAAGGATGCGAACCTTCTGCCCCTGCTCTTCCAGCAGGTGCGCAGCGTGAAGGCCCGAAATGCCCGCGCCAAGGATGATCACATCAAGCTGGGTCGAGGTTGCGGCAGGCGCGGCTTTGGGCGCCTTCTTCTTGCGCGTGGCGGCGCTTGCGGGCGCGGCGCTGGCAATCCCCGCCACTGCGCCAATCCCGGCAAGAGCCATGCTGCCCGTGAAGCTGCGCCTGTCCATGCCCATGAAGCCGTCCTGCCTTGCTGAATTGCCGTAATCGTTCAGCCCCTTTGATGACCGTCGATCTCCACGCAACCTATCCGTTCACGCGCGCTCGCCACCAGTCGGATAATCGCGCACGGGATTCGGAAAACCTGAGGCGCGCAGATAGTCTGCGCAAGACAAGGATTTGCCACGAAACGAAAGGCTGGCCAGAGCGATGCCGATGGATTCGATTCTGAAGATGGGCCGCGCCGCGCTGGCCGGATGCCTGATGCTGGCTGCAGCCACCGTGCCCCAGATGGCTGTAGCGCAGGCCCAAGCACAGACGGCACCTGCTGCTGTGGCGGCGCCCCCCTATCTTACCGTGGCGCAACTGCGGAAGCTCTATGCCGACAAG
Source organism: Novosphingobium sp. (assembly GCF_049240505.1). Taxonomy (GTDB): domain Bacteria; phylum Pseudomonadota; class Alphaproteobacteria; order Sphingomonadales; family Sphingomonadaceae; genus Novosphingobium. The sequence goes on along the minus strand of NZ_JBMLSM010000143.1, from coordinate 64 downwards.
CAGAGCCGTTATGTGACCATCGGCGGGCTGAAAATCCATTACAAGGACGAAGGCCCACGCAACG
>NZ_JBMLSM010000142.1:0-4041 GCF_049240505.1 Novosphingobium sp. | reverse complement strand
TTCGCCACGGCCAGTCGCAGTGGAACCTCGAAAACCGCTTCACCGGCTGGTGGGACGTTGACGTGACCGAAAAGGGCGCGGCCGAGGCATTCGCTGCTGGTCAGTTGCTGAAAGACAAGGGCGTGCTGCCCACGCTGGCTTTCACCTCGCTGCAGACCCGCGCGATCAAGACGCTGCATCTGGCGCTTGAGGCGATGGGGCGCCTGTGGGTGCAGGAAGACAAGGACTGGCGCCTTAACGAACGTCACTATGGCGGGCTGACCGGCCTCGACAAGGCTGAGACAGCCGCCAAGCACGGGGACGATCAGGTCAAAGTGTGGCGTCGCAGCTTCGACGTGCCGCCGCCCGTTCTGGAAGCGGGCAGCGAATTCGATCTGGCATCGGACCCGCGCTATGCCGGGATCGCGGTGCCTTCGACCGAAAGCCTGAAGGACACCATCGCGCGCGTGCTGCCCTGCTGGGAAGAAAAGATCGCACCTGCGCTGCGCGCCGGGGAAACGGTGATCGTTTCGGCCCACGGCAATTCCTTGCGTGCGCTGGTAAAGCACCTTTCGGGCATTTCGGACGAGGACATCACCAGCCTTGAAATCCCAACCGGCCAGCCGATCGTCTATGAACTGGACGATAACCTGGCCGAAGTGGAACGCTATTACCTCTCGGAGCGCTGAGCGCTACCGTAGCCTGAAGGGGGCAGGGGATGACGGATAAGTCAGTGCCAGAAGGGCCGCAAGTTGCCATCGTGATGGGCAGCCAGTCCGACTGGGAGACGATGAAGAACGCCGCCGCCGTGCTGGAAAAGCTGGGTGTTGCGCATGATTGCAGCATCGTTTCAGCCCACCGCACGCCGGACCGGCTGGTCAGCTTTGCCAAGGCCGCGCACCTTGAAGGCTTCAAGGTGGTGATCGCGGGCGCAGGCGGTGCCGCGCATCTGCCGGGGATGGTCGCCTCGATGACGCATCTGCCGGTGTTGGGCGTGCCGGTGGAATCCAAGGCGCTGAAGGGCATGGATTCGCTGCTGTCTATCGTGCAGATGCCCGGCGGCATCCCAGTGGCAACGCTGGCCATCGGCGTTCCGGGGGCGACGAACGCAGGTATTCTGGCGGCATCGATCCTCGCTACGTCTGATCCGGCGCTGGCCGAGCGGCTGATCGCATTCCGCACTGCGCAGACCGATTCGGTGGCGGAGAAGCCGGTCGGATGATCCCTCCCGGCGAAACCATCGGTATTCTGGGCGGCGGCCAGCTTGGCCGGATGATCGTGCTGGCGGCGGCCAATCTCGGCTATCGCTGCCATGTCTATGCGCCGGAAGCCGATCCCATCGCTGCTGATGTTTGCGCCGCTTTTACGCAAGGCACGTTCGATGATGAGGCGGCGCTTGCGGCCTTCGCCGAACAATGCGCGGTCGTGACTTACGAGTTCGAAAATGTCGCCGCCGGACCGCTGGGCGCGATTGCTCCGCACGCGCGGCTCCATCCGCCGGCGCGTGCGCTGGAAGTGGCGCAGGATCGGGTTAACGAGAAGTCGTTCGTCGAAGCGCTGGGTGGGCGCCCCGCGCCGTGGGCGCAGGTCGATTCGATGGATGACCTGCGCGCCGCCATTGCAAAGATCGGCGCGCCCGGCATACTCAAGACGCGGCGCGATGGTTATGACGGCAAGGGCCAGTGGCGCATCATGCAAGCCGCTGATGCCGATGCGATCGATCTGCCGCAGGTTCCGCTGATCTACGAAGGCTTCGTGACGTTTGAGGCGGAGTTTTCGGTCATTCTGGTGCGCACCAGCGCCGGTGAAGTGCGCTTCTGGGATTCGGCCGAGAACGTCCACAAGAACGGCATTCTTGACCGTTCGACCGTGCCCGCCGCGCCAGTGATTTTGCACCAGGTCGACGAGGCTCGCGCGCTCGCCGCGAAAGTTGCCGACGCGCTGGAATACGTCGGCGTGCTGACGCTCGAATTTTTCGCCACCGCGAACGGCCCGGTGTTCAACGAGATGGCGCCGCGCGTCCACAATTCCGGGCACTGGAGCATCGAAGGCGCGCTCACCAGCCAGTTCGAGAACCACGTCCGCGCGATCTGCGGTTTGCCGCTTGGCTCCACCGCGCTCGCCGCAAGGGGCGTGGTGATGGACAACCTGATCGGTGACGACGCACACGATTGGCCCGCGATCCTTTCGGACCCCGCCAACCACCTGCACCTTTATGGCAAGGCGGCGGTGCGACCCGGTCGCAAGATGGGCCACGTGACGCGGCTGGTGCTGTGACGGCTCGCCCAGAGGTCAGGCCGGGGCTGTTCCTGATATATGCCCGCGCCACCAACGGCGTGATTGGCAAGGACAATGCCCTGCCGTGGCGGCTTCCGGCAGACCTCAAGCGGTTCAGGGCGCTGACCATGAACAAGCCGATGATCATGGGCCGCAAGACGTTTGAAAGCCTGCCCGGCCTGCTCCCCGGACGCCGCCATATCGTGCTTACGCGCGACGCGGCATGGCAGGCCGATGGCGCGGAAGTTGCAGCCAGCGTGGACCAAGCGCTGGCTCTGGCCGGTGAAGGCGAAGTGGCCGTTGTTGGCGGGGCGGAAACCTATCGCCTGTTCATGCCGCTTGCAGAGCGGGTGGAATTGACGGAAATACATGGGCCGTTCGATGGCGATACCATGATGGAGCCACTCGGACCGGAGTGGACAGAGGTATTGCGCGAAGTGCATCAGGCCGAAGCAGGACGACCCGCTTTCGATTTTATCAGCTTTGCACGAAAGGTCGGGGAAGGCCGGGGATGATCCGCCTCGACAGCCGCCAACCCGTGCCCGAAGCCTTGCGCGGTGCCATCGTGGCGCTGGGAAATTTCGATGGTTTCCACCTTGGCCATCAGGCCGTGGTGGGCGAGGCTATCCGCTGGGCGCGGGCAGAGGGGCGTCCAGCCATCGTCGCCACGTTCGACCCGCACCCCGTGCGCCATTTCGCGCCCGATGCACCACCGTTCCGGCTGACCACGCTGGATCAGCGGCAGGAACTGTTCGCGGCGGCAGGCGCCGATGCCATGCTGGTGATCCATTTCGGTGCGGAGGTTGCGGGCATGACCGCGATCCAATGGATCGAACAGGGCTTGGCCGGGCACCTTGGCGCGGTTGGCGTGGTTACGGGTGAGGATTTCACTTTCGGCAAGGGCCGCAGCGGCAATGCGCAAGTGCTGGCAAGCGAAGGCCCGCGCTTCGGGCTGGCCGCGCGCGCCGTGGGGCCGGTGACGCTGGAGGGCGAGGTCGTCTCGTCCAGCCGCATCCGCGATGCGCTGATCGCGGGAGAATGCGAAACGGCAACACGCCTGCTGACGCGGCCTTTCTCCATCCGTGGCCCGGTGCAGCATGGCGACAAGCTGGGCCGCACCATCAACTTCCCCACCGCCAATATCGACATCGGCGCATACCTTCGCCCGCGCTATGGCATTTATGCGGTGACAGGGCGGCTGCCGGATGGACGTCTTCTGAAAGGCGCGGCGAATCTGGGCATCCGGCCCACGTTCGATCCGCCGAAGGAACTGCTTGAGCCGCATTTCTTCGATTTTTCGGGCGATCTCTATGGGCAGGACATTGAAGTGGCGTTTCACCACTTCCTGCGGCCAGAAGCGAAGTTCGATGGGCTGGACGCGCTGGTGGCGCAGATCGCGCGCGATTGTGACGAGGCGCGGCGGTTGCTCGGTTGAGCGACTTTCTGTTTCGCGCGGAGGCGCAGAGGAAGCAGAGGGCGCGGAGAAGATTGCGGGCTTCGCCCGGGATGGCTCACGCAAAGACGCGAAGACGCAAAGAGCTTGTATCCGGCGCAGGCCTTGATTTCCGATCGTCTGGAGCGCCAACGGATCAAGGCGGCTTTGCCGCGTGGGTACGACATCTTCGCGCCTTTGCGGCTTTGCGTGAAACCACTCCCCGCCACGCCAGAAAAATTGCGCAAAGCCCACAGCAGCGCTAAGGCCCGCCGGTCATGACCGAGCAACGCGATTTCCGCCCGACCGTCTTCCTGCCGAAGACCGATTTCCCGATGAAGGCTGGCCTGCCC
>NZ_JBMLSM010000141.1:0-54758 GCF_049240505.1 Novosphingobium sp. | reverse complement strand
ACCTTGGCGCGCTGTTCGAGGTGTTCAACCAGACCTGGCCCGAACCGCACATGGTGCAGGCATTCCTTCCCGAAGTGGCCAAGGGCGACAAGCGCATCGTGCTGGTCGATGGCGAAGTGGCCGGCGCGATCAACCGCAAGCCAGGCGAGGGTGAGTTCCGCTCCAACCTTGCCGTCGGTGGCTATGCCGAGAAGACCGAACTGACGCCGCAGGAGCAGGAAATCTGCGCGGCGCTGGGACCGGAACTTAAGCGACTGGGGCTGATTTTCGTCGGGATTGACGTGATCGGCGGGCAATGGCTGACCGAGATCAATGTGACCTCGCCGACAGGAATTGTGGCCATCGACAAGTTCAACGGCACCGATACAGCAGGGATGATCTGGGACGCGATCGAGGGGCGGTTCTAAGCGCGCCTGCAAATCCCGTGCGTCCCCGCGCAGGCGGGGGCCTCAGGCGGTTGACGCTTGTGTTCCGTAACAACACCGAGGCCCCCGCCTGCGCGGGGACGCGGGAGCCTTTGATCGACTGGAAGCGTTACCCCACACATGACTGACTGGATTACGCACCTGATCGAAGGCGGCGGCTATTGGGGCATCGCTTTCCTGATGGTTATCGAGAATGTGTTTCCGCCGATCCCGTCCGAGGTCATCATGGGGCTTGGTGGCATCGCCGTAGCGCGTGGGCGGATGGAGTTTTGGCCATTGATGCTGGCGGGCACGATCGGCTCAACGCTGGGTAACTACTGCTGGTATCTGCTGGGCAGAACGCTGGGGTACGAACGGCTGCGGCCTTTCGTGGATCGCTTCGGGCGCTGGCTGACGGTTGAGTGGGAGGACGTGGAGGCTATCGTCGGTTTCTTCCGTCGCCACGGGCAATGGGTCGTCTTTGCTGTGCGGTTTGCGCCGTTCATGCGCACCATGATCTCGTTGCCAGCAGGCCTGACGCGCATGGGGCACGGGAAGTTTCTGCTGTTTACTTTCGCCGGAGCGGCGATCTGGAACGCGATTCTGGCCGGAGCAGGATATTATCTGGGCCGCAATTTTGGCGAGATAGAGAAGTACACCGGCCCGGTAGCCACCGGGACACTGGCCATCGTCGCGGTGGCCTATGTCTGGCGCGTGATCGTGTGGAAGCCGCGAAGCCGGTAGTTGCGCTTGACTATACACTGCGACCCGTCTTTGGCAGGTCAGTCCGATCCTTGGACGGATATTCTACGATCTATCAAACTAAAGGTATTATCTATGGCAGTGAAAGCCATGTGCATCGTAACACGCAGCGAAGAAGGTCGCGGTGCCTATGCCGTGCGGATGGACAACGACGAAAATGTCTATTTTCCGTTGAGCGTGACCGAGGCGCTTGAACTCGAAGAGTTCGATGAAGTTGAGGCCATTCTCGTAAGGAATGACCGGCCAGAACCGGCATGGCGCGCGATCCGGGCAAGATTGCCCCTTGGCGAAGGGGAAGGCGAGGCCTGACCCAACTAAAAAAGCCCCCGAAGTTCGGGGGCTTTTTCATTTGGAGATGTCGGAAAGTCAGGCGTCTTTCGCCATCCATTCTTCCAACCACTTGATCGTGTAATCGCCGCTGAGGAAATCCGGCTCGTTCAGCAACCGCTGATGCAGCGGGATCGAGGTTTTCGGACCTTCGATCACCATTTCCGAAAGCGCGCGCTTCAACCGCATGATGCAGCCTTCGCGCGTGCGACCGTAGACGATCAGCTTGGCGATCATGGAATCATAGTACGGCGGGATCTTGTATCCGGCATAGAGGCCCGAATCGACGCGCACGTGCATCCCACCTGCTGCGTGGTAGCTCTTGACCAGACCAGGCGAGGGCGCAAACGTGAACGGGTCTTCCGCGTTGATGCGGCACTCGATCGCGTGGCCGTGGAACTCGATCTCGTCCTGCTTGACCGACAGTGGCTTGCCATCGGCAATGCGGATTTGTTCGCGCACCAGATCGACGCCGGTGATCGCTTCGGTCACCGGATGCTCCACCTGCAGGCGGGTGTTCATCTCGATGAAGTAGAACTCACCGTTTTCCCACAGGAACTCGATCGTGCCCGCACCGCGATAGCCCATGTCGGCCATCGCCTTGGCGACGATGCCGCCCATGCGGTTGCGCTCTTCCGCAGATATGACCGGCGAGGGCGCTTCTTCCAGCACCTTCTGGTGGCGGCGCTGCAGCGAGCAATCGCGTTCGCCCAAGTGGATCGCGTTGCCGTTGCCGTCACCGAAAATCTGGAATTCGATGTGGCGCGGGTTGCCGAGGTACTTTTCAATATAGACCGTGGCATCGCCGAACGCGGCCTTGGCTTCACTACCAGCCTGCTGGATCAGCGTTTCGAGCTGCTCCGGGCTGTTGCAGACCTTCATGCCGCGGCCACCGCCGCCTGATGCGGCCTTGATGATCACCGGATAGCCGGCCGCCTCGGCAATCGCCTTGGCTTCTTCGAGATCCGATACCGCGCCGTCCGAACCCGGCACCAGCGGCAGGCCGAGGGCGCCAGCGGTGCGTTTGGCCTCGATCTTGTCGCCCATCGTGCGGATATGTTCGGGCTTGGGGCCGATCCACGTGATATCATGCGCTTCGACGATCTCGGCGAACTTGGCGTTTTCCGAAAGGAAGCCATAGCCGGGGTGAATCGCGTCGGCGTGGGTGATTTCAGCCGCGGAGATGATCGCCGCGACGTTGAGGTAGCTGTCCTTTGCCGCGGGCGGGCCGATGCACACTGCATGGTCTGCCAGCCGCACGTGCATGGCATCGGCATCGGCGGTGGAATGCACCGCGACCGTCTCGATCCCCATTTCGTGCGCCGCGCGATGAATGCGCAGCGCGATTTCGCCGCGATTGGCGATCAGCAGGCGCTTGATGGCCATCTGCGGCCCCTTACGCGATCACGACAAGCGGCTGGTCGAATTCGACCGGCTGCGCGTTCTCGACGAGGATCGCCTTGACCACGCCTGCAGCAGGCGCAGTGATCGGGTTCATCACCTTCATGGCTTCGATGATGAGCAGCGTTTCGCCTGCCTTGACGGTCTGGCCGACCGAAACGAAGTTCGGCGCGCCCGGTTCAGCGGCGAGGTAGCAGGTGCCGACCATCGGAGACTTCACGGCATTGGCGTGATCTTCGGCGGGCGCTGCTGCCGGAGCAGCAGCAGCGGCAGCAGGTGCCGCCGCTGTCGGCGCGGGCGCGGCAACGGCCATTTGGGCAACCGGCGCTGCCATCAACTGACGCGCGACGCGGATCTTGCGTTCGCCGTCTTCCACTTCGATTTCGGACAAACCGGTTTCGGCAAGAAGCTCAGCCAGTTCACGTACCAGCTTGCTGTCGATCGCCATGTTGTCGGGCTTGTCGCCGCGTTCGTGACCCATTGGTATTTCCTCGCGGGGTATGAATTCAGGCCTCGCGCCATGCCCGCAAGGCGGCGGGCTGGCAAGGGGGAGCGGGCCTGCAAGGTGGAAAACGCTGCTTTCAGAGCCGCGAAACTGCGTCCAAAGCGATCAGATAGCTGTTTGCGCCAAAGCCGCAGACCGTGCCGAGCGCGGCCATGCCGACATAGGACTTGTGCCGAAATTCCTCACGCTTGTGCGGATTTGAGAGGTGAACTTCGATCACGGGCACCTTGATCGACTTGATCGCATCATGCAGCGCGACCGATGTGTGGGTGAATGCTCCGGCATTCAGCAGTACCGCTTTTACGCCTTCAGCCTGCGCTTCGTGCAGCCAATCCACAAGGTGTCCCTCGTGGTTCGACTGGCGCATGTCGATTTCGAAGCCCAGTTCACGGCCGCGATCTTCCAGCATGTCGGCAATGTCGTCGAGCGTTTGCGAGCCATAGATTTCAGGCTCGCGCAGGCCCAGCAGGTTGAGATTGGGTCCGTTCAGCACATAGATGGCAGGAATGGAACTGGCAGGCTCGGTCATCGCGTTTCCCCGATCGGTAATCGTGGGCCGTGATAGACGCAGATGTTGGTGGTGCAAGTCCGCTCGTCAGTCGGATCAGCCTTCTGGCGCAATCATCGGCGGCGGAGGAACGCCATCCTGACTTTCCCCAACGTCGCCTTCAGGTGCATTGTCAAAGCCACTATCGCCATTGTCGAAAGTCGGCTCGCCACCGGCATCGGGCATGGGTGCGGAATTGGGCTGCGCGGCCATGCTGATCGCCTGACGCGAACGCTTGTCGGCGGCTTCCACTTTCTTTTCGAGATCGGCAATCCGGGCATCAACCTCGGGACTGGTGGTGCTTTTGCCGCACGCGCCAAGCGTCAATGCCAGGCAAAGCGCCAGAAACGCGGGGGCAAAGGCCATGCGTGCCCCGCGCGTTTCCTGTCCGCGATGGGTGACCGGAGTCGATTCTGGGCAGGCAGAACGTGTGATCATTGCCATGCTGTAGCAAAGGGAGGTTACCAGAAACTAACCAAGGTGATTGGCGCTTACCGGTCCGTGCCCTTCGCTTTCCCCCATTGCCGCGCCGCCGTGTAACCAAGATAGCCGGTGCCGAAGAGCGCATAGAGCGGTTCGGGCAGGCCGCCGAGATAGGCGTTGATACCCTGCGCGATGCTCTTTGCTGCCTCCGGGCGGAATGCGGCAATCAGCCCCATCGGCAACGCCCACAGGATCATGATGTACATGACATAAAGAAAGCCGGGCCGCGCGCGGCTGGTCCAGGGATCTGCGGAATTGGCTTCTGCTACGATGGCGGACATGCGCGTGCGGATCTGCTCCAGTTCCTGCGTGCCTTCCAGCTTCAGCAGTTCGAGCTTGGCCCTGTCGCGCGCTTCCTTGTCGGGGATCACCTTGTCGATGATTGACGAGATGGGGGAGATCAGTGCTTCGAGAATGCCCATGATGTGCGTCCTATCCATTGAAAGACGCGCAATCAGATAACCATATTGGTTTGTGTAGGAAAACGATTTCCAGCAAAAAGGCCCGAAACGCCAAAGCGCCGGGCCTTTTGAAATTGGTCGGGACGAGAGGATTCGAACCTCCGACCCCCACACCCCCAGTGTGATGCGCTACCAGGCTGCGCTACGTCCCGACCGGAAGCGCGCCTATAGGCAGCACTTTTCAGGAAGGCAAGCGCCCGTTTGCCGAATGGGGTGCATATTGCGCCGGACGCCGCAGCAGCGCTTTGATTGCCTTGCTTGGGCCAACCTGCTAACCGCCCCGTTCAAATCAACCCAAGCCTGAAAAATGCGTGAAATCGCATCTGGCGCGGTTGCAATACCATAGTCGCGATCCCAGAAACGGACCCATGATGTTCAGCACTCTTTCCGCCGCCGCCGCAAATGCCGGCCAGCCCCCCGCATGGATGAGCTTCCTGCCGCTGGTCGCGATGGGTTTCATCTTCTGGTTCCTGATCCTGCGCCCGCAGATGCGCCAGCAGAAGGAGCACAAGGCGAAGATCGCGGCGATGAAGAAGGGCGACATGGTCGTCACCGCTGGCGGGTTGATCGGCAAGGTGATCAAGCTTGACGATCATTATGCCGAGCTGGAGCTTGGCCCCAACGTCAAGGTCAAGGCCGTGCGTGCCACGATTGGCGATATCGTGCCGCCTGCCGGTTCCGCGCCTGCCAACGACTGATCTCTTTTACCTGAAGGCTGCCCGCCCATGCTCGATTTTCCGCGCTGGAAGGTGATCTGGCTCTGGTTCATTACGCTGATCTGCGTCGTGGCCGCGATCCCCTCGCTCACTTCCACTATGGGCCTTGGCTGGCCTTCGGGACTGCCCGAACCCAAGATCAACCTTGGGCTTGACCTTGCCGGTGGCAGCCACATCCTGCTGGAAGCCGACCCTTCGCAGGTGCGCCAGCAGCGCATCGAAGGCATGGAGGAATCGGTCCGCAACAAGCTCAAGCAGGACGGCAACAAGATCCGCATCAGCGACATTTCCAACCGCGATGGCGCGTTGACGTTCATCGTCGCCAACCCGGCGCAGGTCGATGCCACGCGCGAGGCGATCCTGCCCCTGACCAATGGCGCAGGGCTGACCGGTCAGCGCGATTGGGACATCAATGTCGTCGACGGCAGCCGCTTTGTCCTGAAGCCCACCGATGCCGGTATCAATCAGGCCGTCACGCAGGCGATGGACACGGCGGTTGAAGTGGTGCGCAAGCGTATCGACGCGCTGGGCACCAAGGAGCCGACGATCATCCGTTCCGGCCCTTCGCGCATCGTCGTGCAGGTGCCGGGTTTGCAGGATCCGCAAGCGCTCAAGAACCTGCTGGGTCAGACCGCGAAGCTGGAGTTCAAGCTGGTCGATACCACGGCGCTGCCATCCGACGTGGCGCAGGGCATCGCGCCTCCGGGCAGCGAAATCGTGCCCTTCGCCAGCCCCGCTGCGGGCGGCGGCGTGCCGACCATTGCGGTCAAGCGTCTTGGCGGCATTCGCGGCGATCAGTTGACCAACGCGCAGCAGACTAACAACCAGCAGACCAATGAACCGGTCGTCAACATCACCTTCAACACCGAAGGCGGCGCCAAGTTCGCCAAGCTGACCACACAGAACACCGGCAAGCAGTTCGCGATCATCCTTGATGGCAAGGTGCTCTCCGCGCCAACCATCAACGAACCGATCCTTGGCGGCAGCGCGGTTATTTCGGGTAGCTTCACCACCGACAGCGCCAATGCGCTGGCAATTTCGCTGCGTTCTGGCGCATTGCCGGTGGACCTGAAGGTCGTGGAGGAGCGCACCGTCGGGCCTGATCTTGGCGCGGATTCGATCCGCAAGGGCATGATCGCGATGGGTGTCGGCACGGCGGCTCTCGCGGTGTTCATTCTCGTCACCTATGGACGTTTTGGCGTCTATGCGAACCTTGCCGTCGCCATCAACGTGCTGATGATCCTCGGCATCATGGGCATCATTGGCACCACGCTGACGCTGCCGGGCATCGCAGGCTTCGTGCTGACGATCGGTGCTGCGGTCGATGCCAACGTGCTGATCAACGAACGCATTCGGGAAGAGCGGCATCGCGGGCGCAAGGTCGTGCAGGCGGTTGAGCTTGGTTACAAGGAAGCCAGCCGCGCGATTTTCGACGCCAACATCACCAACGTGATCGCAGCCGTGCTGATGTTCGCGTTCGGCTCCGGCCCGGTGAAAGGTTTTGCGGTAGTACTGATGATCGGCATCGCCACATCGGTGTTCACCGCCGTCACGCTTACCCGCATGTGGGTGGCGCAGTGGCTGCGCCGCGCCCGTCCCACCGAAATCGCCCTGTAAGAGGAGGCTGAACCCATGAAACTCCTCAAGCTCGTCCCGGACAATACCAACATCCACTTCCTGAAGTGGCGCTTGCCCTTTTACATTGTCAGCATGATCCTGATTGCGGCGTCGTGGGGACTGGTGTTGACCAAGGGCCTCAATCTCGGCGTCGATTTCATCGGCGGCCAGATGATCCGCGTCACGTTCGAACGCAGCGCCGAGGCGCCTGTGGGCGAATTGCGCGAACAGGTTGGCAAGCTGGGCTATGGCGAACCGGTGATCCAGCGCTTCGGCAAGCCGAACGAAATCTCGATTCGCATGAAGCTGCCCGAAGGCGCTGAAAGCGATGCTGCGCTGTCCGACAAGATGGCGCGCACGATCACGGCGGACATCAGGAAGAACCATGCCGACGCGCGCATCGATGGCGTCGATTCGGTTTCGGGCAAGGTTTCCAAGGAACTTGGCTGGGATGCGTTCAAGGCGCTCGGCCTCGCCTCGCTGGCTGTCGCGGCCTATATCTGGCTGCGGTTCGAATGGCAGTTCGGCGTCGGCGCGCTCTTCGCGCTGGTCCACGACGTATCGCTGACGCTGGGGCTGTTTGCGCTATCCGGCATGGAGTTCGACCTCAACATTGTGGCCGCTCTGCTTACGCTGATCGGCTATTCGTTGAACGATACCATCGTGGTTTACGATCGCATTCGTGAGAACATGAAGAAGTTCCGCAAGATGCCGATGGCAGAATTGCTGGATCTTTCGGTGAACGAAACGCTGGCTCGCACCATCGTTACGTCGCTGTCGATGCTGATCACGCTGGTCGCGCTGCTGCTGCTTGGTCCCGATGTGATCTTCGGCTTCACCGCCGCCATCACGCTCGGCATCTTCGTTGGCACCTATAGCTCGATCTACATGGCTGCGCCGATCCTGATCTGGCTGAAGGTCAATCCGAACAGCTTCGTTCCGACCGAATCTGCGCTGGAAAAGCAGGAGCGGATGGCGCGCGAAGGGGCGTAACCTTCCCGTCTTGCACAAGAATTGCGGCGGCGAGGCTCAGCGCTTCGCCGCCGCTTTCGTATAGATGTCCGCCAGATTTGCCGCATTGGCTTCCCAACTGAACCGTTCGGCATTGGCAGCAACCGCCTGCTGACTGGGCGGATTGCCAAGCAGGTCTGCCACGCCTTGCGCGATGGCTTCGGGCGTGCGCGCCACGATGCGGCCAGCGCTGGCATCCTGCACCACTTCGCGCGCACCGCCCACATCGGGGATGACCACGGGCGTGCCACAGGCCAGCGCTTCGATCCACGCATTGGCCAGCCCCTCGCGCTCAGACGGCAGGACCATCGCATCTGCTGCACAAAGCAGATGGGGCAGCATGTCATGTTCAACCGAGCCGAGCAACTGCACGCGCGCCTGAAGACCCAACTGGCCCACCAGACGGCGCAGCGCCGGTTCGTCAGCGCCGGTTCCGGCAATCGCCAGCCGCACATCGTCCGGCAACATCTGCAAGGCGCGGATCGCCAGCGCCTGTCCCTTGATCGCCAGTAGCGCACCGACGCACAACAGCAGTCGCCCTTCGGACCAGACCTGCATCGAAGGCAGCGCTGAAATCAGTTGTCGCGCGGCTTCGCGTTCGAGGGGCTGGAAGCGCGCCCGATCAAGGCCGGTGTAATGGACCGTAATACGCGATTCCGGCATTCCCATAGCCGTCATATCCCGCGCCAGTGCCCGCGAGACCGACAGCAGCGCCGATGCCTGCTCTGCTGCCGCAAGCATCTGCCGCCGCGCCAGCGTCTTTTTGCCCCACAGGTGGATGTCCGAACCGCGCGCCTTGATCGCCAGTGGCAGGCCCAGCGCGCGAGCCACTTTCGCGGCAGCCGGTCCATCGGGGTAGAAGAACTGCGCGTCCACCATGTCGAACGGTCGTTCGGCGTGCAACTTTCGCGCCAGCGGCAGCACGGCGTGGGCGATCAACGTGGGGTTGATCGGCCCGGAAAGCCCCGGCACCAGCAGAAAACGCGGGTGATGTACAGTGACATTACCCTGCTGCTCCACTTCGGGGATCTGGTCGAGCGCGGCGTAGCGCTGCATCGGCACGGGCGGTTTGCCGATGGGGTTGACCACCGTAACATCCCAGTCGCCGCGCGCCGCCAGCGCTTCCATCTGGCGCGAAACAAATCGTCCGAACCCGCTGCGCCCCGGCGCAGGATACAGCGTCGAAATCGAGAGCAGGCGCTGCAAGGTCAGAGCTTGCGCACGAGCATTTCGGCAAGGCCCAGCCAGGCCGGCCGGTCGATCACAACCTGCCGTTGGCCGGGGCCGGGCGGCAGCAGCGCCACACGTCCGTCGCGCTGATCGATCAACCGGCCAAAGGCGAAGCGGCCTCCGGGGCGGGGGGCCAGCACATCACGGTTGAACGCACGCGCGAAGTCTTCAGGCTCGATCTGCCGCAGCCAAACCTGATCGCCAGCGCGATATTCGCCCGCGCTGTCATCCACGGCCATCGCCATCAGCCGGGCCGACCCATCGAGCGCCACAGGCAGGATCGCGTCCATCGGCTTGGCCAGCGCTTCTGCCCCTTGCGTGCCGAGCCGGGCGACCAGCCGAGCCGGGCTTTCCTCTTCGGCCTTGACCAGCAATTGCGGATCGACGCCCAGCGCTGCGCCGATGCGGTTCATCCACGTCAGCGAAAGGCTGCGCATTCCGGTTTCCAGCCGCCCGATGGTCTGCGCGGTCGTCGGCGGATCGCAGCGTGCGGCAACATCGGCCAAAGTTAGGGCCTTCTGGCGGCGGATATCGCGAATTCGGTTGATCATGATCCGGCCTGTTTAACCGCAGCGGTGTTTTTTTGCTTTCCTACAAAGTGAGAGGCGAGGCAAGCCCTTTGCTTGTTCCACCCCTGTTCCATAAGGAAATGCTGATGACCCGGATGCTTGCAACCCGCGAACTGACTGTCGAAGGACCGCGCCGCAGTGCGCAATGTGCCGCAAACAGTCGCCTTGTCACCGTGAATCTTGCCGAATCGCCCCTGACATGGCTTCACGCGCGCGGCCACCTGTCCGACCGGCAGTTCGATGCTGGCGAGCGTTTGCGCGCGGATTTCGAACGCGCGCAACTTTCGCCTTCTGTCACGATGCGCTGGGATGCCGTGCGCATCAGTGGCACTGCGGATCGCGGCCTTACTCCGGGTGAACGCCAGATCGCCGCGCGCCAGCGCTTCGATGCTGCCATCGCCGATGCGGGCAAGGGGCTGGCGGACATTCTGTGGCGCGTGGTCTGTGCAGGGGAGGGGCTTCCAGCGGCGGAAAAGGCGCTCGATTGGCCTGCCCGCAGCGGCAAACTGGTGCTGCGTATCGCGCTCGATCGCGTGGCAGATCACTATCGCATGGCCTGATCTGCACAGCTTGCAAAGGTATCTTTTGCAACAAAAAGGGCTTTGAACCCGTCTCCGGCTGTGGCACCGCTCCGCCACTTTGTGATTCCCGGAGATCCTGTTCATGACCGTCCGTTTCAGCCGCCGCTCCTTCGTCACCTCCGCCAGCGCAGCCACTGCGCTGGCAGCGCAACCCGGTCTGGCCTTCGCCGCTGCTGCCAAAGGTGAGGATGCGCGGCTGGATGCGCTGTTCACGCGCATTTTCAACGATCAGATGATGCTCGCGCCGACTTACGCAACCTCGCTGGGACTGGACAAGGGCGCGATGGCCGGCCTGCGGGCGAAGCTGGGTGACAACAGCGCGGCGGGGCGTGAAACGTCTATTGCGCAGACGCGCAAGGCGCTGGCCGATCTTGCCAAGATCGATGACAAGGCGCTTTCGCCTGCGATGAAGGTCAACCTTGATGTCGTGCGCTACCAGCTTGAGCGCCGTCTCGATGGGCCGCGCGTTGGTGTCGACAGCCCGCAATCGCCCTATCGCATCACCCAGCGTTCGTGCGCTGCGTTCAGCGTGCCCGACTTTCTCGATTCGACGCACCCGATGGAAACGTCTGCTGACGCCGAGGCCTATCTCTCGCGTCTTTCCCAACTCCGCACCCAGATTGACAACGACATCACCGAACAGCGCGAACAGGCTGCTCGGGGACTGCTGGCACCGGCATGGTCGCTTGACCTCGCATTGATGCAATTGCGCAAGCTGCGCGCGCCTGAACCCGGCCAGTCGTCTATGGTGCAGTCCATTGTCCGCCGCACCGAGAAAAAGGGTATTGCGGGCAATTGGCAGCAGCAGGCCGAAGCGATCGTGCGTGGTTCGATCTACCCCGCCATCGACCGCCAGATTGCCCTGCTCGAACAATTGAAGCCCACCAGCGCAGCGGGCGATGGCGCATGGCGCATTCCGCGCGGTGACGAAATCTATGCTGCCGCGCTCAAGCAGGCCACGACGACCGATTACACGCCCGATGAAGTCCATCAGATCGGTCTTGATCAGGTCGCCGAACTCACCGCGCAACTCGACACCGTGCTCAAGGCCGCTGGCTACACCACCGGCACTGTGGGTGAACGCCTTGCCGCGCTCAACACTCTGCCCGAACAACTCTATGCCGCCACGCCCGAGGGCAAGGCAGAGCTTATCGCCAGCCTTAACGCAGGCGTAAAGAAGATGAACGCGCTGCTTCCCCGCGCCTTTGCCACGCTGCCTGAACAGCCGCTCGATATTCGCGCCGTGCCCGTGGAAATTCAGGATGGTGCCGCCAACGGCTATTACTACTCCGCCTCGCTTGATGGCACGCGCCCCGCGATCTACTGGATCAACCTGAAGGAAGTTTCCGACTGGCCCAAGTACACGCTGCCCTCGCTCACCTATCACGAAGGCACGCCCGGCCATCACCTGCAGATCAGCCTTGCGCAGAAGTCCGACAGTATCCCGCTGATCCGCAAGACCGGCGGCTTCTCCGCCTATTCCGAAGGCTGGGCGCTCTATTCGGAACAGGTGGCCGATGAACTCGGCGCTTATGATGGCATTGAAAAGGCGGGCTACCTCCAGTCCTTCCTGTTCCGCGCCACACGCCTCGTCGTCGATACGGGTCTGCACACCAAGCGCTGGAGCCGCGAAAAGGCGACGGACTATATGGTCGCCACCACCGGCTTCACCCGCCCGCGCACCCTGCGCGAAGTCGAGCGGTACTGCACCAGCATCGGGCAGGCCTGCAGCTACAAGATCGGCCACATCGCCTGGCTGCGCGCACGCGAAAAGGCGCAAAAGGCCTTGGGTGCAAAGTTCGATATCAAGCAGTTCCACGAAGTCCTGCTCGAAGGCGCAATGCCGCTGTCGATTCTGGAAAAGCGCATCGAAGAGCGGACTGCGGCGGCGCTGAAGGCGTAACTCCGCCAGCAAACGGTCCACTAAACGCTGTGCGCCCCCGCGAAGGCGGAGGCCTTGGTGTTGTTACGGAACGTCTGCTTAAACCGACTGAGGCCCCCGCCTGCGCGGGGGCGCAAAACCTTACTGTTTCCCCAACCCGCTCATGCTGAGCTTGTCGAAGCATATTGGCGCAGCATCTGCGCAAGCACCCTTCGACAGGTTCAGGGTGAGCGGGGCTGGGGTGCGAGGTTGGACCGTTAAGGTGAACGTCTACCCCTCAACCATCTCCGCCAGTTCCAGCCAGCGCTCTTCGGCTGCGTCTTTCTCGCCGCGCACCTTTTCCAGCGCCGCCATCAGCGCATCGAACTTCTTCGGGTCTTTCGCGTAGAGATCCGGATCGGCCAATTGCGCCTCACCCTTCGCAATCTGCGCGTCCAGTTCCTCGATCCGTCCCGGCAGCAGGTCGTAATCGCGCTGATCCTTGTAAGACAGCTTGCCCTTTTTCGCCGGCATCGGGGGAGGGGGCGCAGCCGTCGCGGTCTTCTCACCACCAGCCTTCGCCGCCGGCTTGCCCGCCAACCGGCTTTTGCGCATCTTCTCCCAGTCGGCATAGCCGCCCGCGACGATATCGACCTTGCCGGAACCGTCCATGCCCAGCGTAATCGTCACCGTCTTGTCCAGAAAGTCGCGGTCGTGGCTGACGATCAGCACGGTGCCATCATAGTCCGAGATGACTTCCTGCAGCAGGTCGAGCGTTTCCAGATCAAGGTCGTTGGTCGGCTCGTCGAGCACCAGCAGATTCGAGAACCGCGCGAACTCCCGCGCCAGCAACAGGCGTGACCGCTCCCCACCTGAAAGCGTGCCCACGCGCGCTTCGACCAGACCGGGGTCGAACAGGAAGTCCTTGAGATAACCGTGGATGTGCTTGCGCTCACCGCGCACGTCGATCCAGTCGCTGCCATCGGCCAGCACATCGCGCACGCGCTTTTCTGGGGCCATGAGGCTGCGCTGCTGGTCGATGAACACGGCTTGCAACGTGTTGGCCAGCGTGATCGTCCCGCTATCTGGCTCCAGTTCGCCGGTCAGCAGCTTGAGCAGCGTGGTCTTGCCCGCGCCATTCGATCCCACCACGCCGATGCGGTCCTTGCGCGTGATGCGCAGGGTGAAGTCCTTGACGATGGGGCGTTCGCCAAAGGCCTTGTTCACGTGATCCGCAACGATCACCGCCTTGCTCTTGGCATCGTCGCTCGCAATCGCCAGCTTGGCCGTGCCCTGCGGCGTCAGCATCGCCGCGCGCTGTTCGCGCATTTCATAGAGCTTTTCGAGCCGCCCCATGTTGCGCTTGCGCCGCGCGGTCACGCCGCGTTCCAGCCAGTGCGCCTCGATCTTCAGCTTGGCGTCCAGCTTGTCTGCCGCGCGCGCTTCCTCGGCATAGGCCTGCTCCATCCACGCTTCGTATCCGCCAAAGCCGATGTCCTTGCGGCGCAGCGAACCGCGATCCAGCCACAGCGTTGCCTTGGTCAGCCGCTCAAGGAACGTGCGGTCATGGCTGATCACCACAAACGCCCCGCGATAGCGCGTCAGCCAGTCCTCCAGCCAGTCGATGGCGGCAAGGTCCAGGTGGTTGGTCGGTTCGTCCAGCAGCAGCAGGTCCGGCTCACTCGCCAACGCCCGCGCCAGCGCCGCGCGCCGCCGCTCACCCCCGCTGGCGCTGTCCGCCTTGCGCGAAAGATCGATGCCAAGCTGCCCTGCGATGGATTCCACCTCGTGCCGGGGCGGGGCGTCCTTGCCCGAAAGCGCGAAGTCCATCAGCGTGTCGAACCCGGTAAAGAACGGGTCTTGCTCCAGCGTCACGATCTTCGTGCCCGGCTGGATTGATCGCGTGCCCTTGTCGGCATCCACCTGTCCGCCCAGCAGTTTGAGCAGCGTGGTCTTGCCCGCGCCATTGCGCCCGATCAGCGCAAGCCGGTCACGCTGCTGGATATGGATGTCGAGGTTCTGAAAGAGCCAGCCATTGCCCTGGACAAGGCCAAGGCCCTCCCAGCTAAGTATCGGTGCCGCCATCCGCCGCGCTTAGCCGCAGCGTTGCCCGCGCGCAACGCTCGAACCTTAAGAAGGAAGGACATTCGCATTCACGGCTTGTTCAATGCTGCGGGTTTAGGCATTCGCCCATCATGTTTCGCGCAACCACTCTTCTTGTTTCCGCCTTCGCCATGTCGCTGGCCGCCGCACCGGTCCCGGCTGCGGCCCAGCAGCGCCCTGATGAACAGAACGAGGCCCGCCGCGACCTGCGCGCAGGCAACGTCCGCTCGCTGCGCGATATCGAACGCCGCGTGCTGCCGACCAAGCCCGGAATGCAATACCTCGGCCCGGAATACGATCCTTCCGCAATGGTCTACCGCCTGAAGTTCATTCGCGATGGGCGAGTGGTGTTTGTGGATGTGGATGCGCGGACGGGGCAGGTGATGGGCGAGAGCCGGTAACGCAATCAGCCGGTGGTTTGCTGTGTTAGAACTGCTAGGCCCGGCGGCATGAGCAATATCCACAAGCAGTCCGGGCTGGTCACCGTAGGCGATTCACAATACGAATGGGAACTGCGCAGCGAACCGCAGTGGGCCGAATCCGAAGGCTGGAAAGGCATGACCGTCGCGCTGCTGCGCAAGCATACCCAGCGCGGCGCTCTGCTCGAATTCCCCCCGCCCAAACGCCTGCTCAAAGGAATGCAACGCGGCCGCCCTCAGGTCAGCGAGGCGGTCGTGATGCGGGGCATCCAGGCCGCACTGGACGCCGGGTGGGAGCCGGAATCGCGCGGAAAACCGATGGTCTTCATGGTCGATGCGGACGGCAATTAGCCACAGCTTGCGGGCGCAAAAGCTGCGCCAGAAAGCGCGGCGATCCGGGATAGAGCCGTAAGTCCCCCCCCGCATTCACCGCCCGGACAAGCGCGATCAGCAGGCTGTGCTTCACCACATCGCCGCTATCGCTCGCATGGAAGGAATGGCGATAATTCATTATGATCGAAGTTTTGGCGTTTTGCCTTTGCAGAAATTGCTGGGCGCAGAAGCAGGGCGCGAGTCAATGGAGGGAACCAAACGGGTGCCACTATCGTGTCAGGCAGACATCTTCAAAGCAGTTAGTCTGTCCTTGCCGCTTGAAAAAATCAGCATCACAGACTTATCAAGCGGCTTATGAGCCAAGTGAGTGCAGCGGTGGAAACAGCAACTTCCACGGCAACGAACACGGCTACAAAAATTAGTATTCGTGGCGCAGTGGCGAATACGTGAGGTTCAATCATCAGCAGGATCGCCCCTAGAACAGAGGCGATCAGCAGCCAGAATAAAGCCGCTTTCGAAGCCGCAGCGAGTTCAGAAAATGATGCTGAAGCACGCAGGACTTCAAAGCGCTTATCCGCTGTCAAAGCGTAGATTAAGGTCACAGCAGCTATGATAAAGCCCAGCAGCGATGAGCCTACTGAAAGCATCATCTCTGCCCCCTTAGCAAATGCTACGTGGTCACCACGGAAGATTTTAGGCAAATCTAACGCAGGGCCTAGCGTCGTTATCACTGCCAAACTCAGTGATAATCCGGTATTAAATGCAACGCGTGCCCGCCAATACAAGCTGCTCACTCCCACGGTAGCGTTGCCCTAAGTGACTTTTGAAGTGCCTCCCGGCGTTGTAAATAGGCCTCCTCAATCGCGGAAAAAGCTTTTGTGCTATCTATGCTACGCGCTTTTTTTGATGACCGAACGAAGTTTACGTCAGCAACAAGGTAGTCCTCGAGCAAGTTCATTGTGCGAGGTTTGCGCGTATTAGGATCAATGCCGCGAATTTGAAGCTTCTCGTAAGCATCTTCACCATCAGGAGCGCGCATAGCTTGAACGAGAGCAAGGCCTAAGCTTTTTAGGCGGCCATCAGAAGGGTCGCGTGCGTTAAAATATAGACCGAGAGTTTTGGATTGGTTGACTTGCCGTTGGGCTTCCAACGCATCTGCAAGGCTCCGATCAGCTTTCTTTACGAGCGCAATGTTATCAGGTGGAATTTCGATTTCGAGATATTTTACGTTTTCCATATCCCTGATCACATCAGCGAGGTCTCGTTCGAACAACCTTTGAAATCGCGGCGCCGAAGAAAGATTTCGGCCCTTGAACCAAAGATACTCACCTAGTTTACGTATACGTGGTGCATCTCTATTAAATTCTGCGGCGACAAAGCCATCTTCAAAAATAACAATATGGCTGACGTCTATCAGTCCTGCATCTTCCGCTATTGAAAGGGTCGTTTTAATGCCCTTGCGTTCAATTGCAGGTAAATTGTCTCTTCTCGTCCGGCCAAACTCAAGTCTAAGCGGATAAGATAAATTATGGGGCATCAAGCTTAAGAGGGAATTGTCTGTTGCGTCCGGCTGATAACGACCTTGTTCTTCCCAAGGAAGGTTTTGGATCGCTGCCATTGACGCGGGCAAAAGCGGCATGATTTCTGCAGGGTGACAAACGCGGAAAAAGTGAATGCGCCTCGTGACGGTGATATCGCCATTATTTGCCATTATCTACCCCGTTTCACCTTTCCTTTTTTATTACAGAAAATTGGCTCTAACACAATCCAACGAGGTGCGCGGCGTTATCAACGATAATCAGCTGTCGACATTCGTCCCTTGAGACGAAAAATGTTCCGCATGACCTCGATTGATAAGGTCGAGTGCTACTGTCTGTCGCTTATTGGAGTATTAGCCCCCCAAACACCCCCATCACCCCGTTCCTTGACCGTTCAGGTTTCCCGCCCCATCTACCATCCCAACTGACCGCGCCGCATACGCGCGCAACAAGGGGCAAGTGATGCGCATTCTGATCGTCGAGGACGAACCCACGCTCGGCAAGCAGCTCAAGAACACGCTGGAGCAGAACGGCTATGCCGTCGATCTGTCGGTCGATGGTGAGGACGGGCACTTCATGGGCTCCACCGAGGAATATGACGCGGTCGTGCTCGACCTCGGCCTGCCGGAGATCGATGGCCTGACCGTGCTGGGCATGTGGCGCAAGGAGGGGCGCAAGTTCCCCGTCCTCGTGCTCACCGCGCGCGATTCATGGTCTGACAAGGTGGCGGGCCTCGATGCCGGGGCCGATGATTATCTGGCAAAGCCCTTCCAGACCGAAGAACTGATCGCTCGCCTGCGCGCGCTGATCCGCCGCGCTTCGGGCAATTCCTCGTCCGAACTGACAGCGGGCGATGTGCGGCTGGATACCCGTTCGGGCCGCGTCACGCTGAATGGCGAGCCGGTGAAGCTGACCGCGCAGGAATACAAGCTCCTGTCCTATCTGCTCCACCACAAGGGCAAGGTCGTCAGCCGCACCGAACTGATCGAACATATCTACGATCAGGATTTTGATCGCGATTCGAACACCATCGAAGTGTTCGTCACGCGCATCCGCAAGAAGCTCGGCCCCGATGTGATCACCACGATACGCGGCCTTGGCTACAGCCTCGACGATCCGGCCGAACCCGGTCGCGGTTAATCGGCACTGCTCATCGGACCACCCGTGGCCACGCAAAGGCCTGAACCCGCCCAGCCGCCGCAGCCAGCGCCGCACACCGGTTCGCTGGCGCGGCGAATGCTGCTTATCGCAGCGGGCTGGATCACCGTGCTGCTATTGGGCGGCGGGCTGGCGCTCGACCAGACGCTGACCGGGCTGATTACGCGCAATTTCGATGAACAGCTCGAATACATGCTCACCGCGATGGTCGCCTCGGCAGAGGTCGATCCCGATGGCGAAATCTATTTTAACCGCCCCTTGGGCGACCAGCGCTTTCTTGAACCCAACAGTGGCCTCTACTGGCAGATTTCGGGGCAGGGGCACGATGATTTCCCCTCGCGCTCGCTGTGGGATCGCACGCTGCGCACCACGCTCGATCAGAACCACGTCGAACCCTTTATCGACGATAGCGACCAGTTCGATGGCGAACGCCTGCGCATCATCAAACGCTCGGTGATCCTGCCCGGCAGCAATACCTTGTGGGAGTTTCAGGTCGCCGCCAGCCGTGGCGAGATTGACGCCCAGATCCGGCGCATCCGCTCGATCCTGATATGGTCGTTTCTGGCGCTCGGCCTTGGCCTTGTCGGCATGGCGGGCTTGCAGACATACTACGGCCTCGGCCCCTTGCGCCGTGTGCGGCAGGCGATTGCCCGAATGCGGGAAGGCGAGGCCAGCCGCGTCACCGATCCGCTGCCGCTCGAAGTGCAGCCGCTGGTGACCGAGCTCAACGCGCTGCTCGAACATTCCGAACGTCAGGCCGAAGAAGCGCGCACCCACGCCGGAAACCTTGCCCACGCACTGAAAACCCCGCTCACAGTGGTGATGAACGCCGCCACCGCCAAGGCGGACGATCTGGCCGACACGGTGATCCGCGAAGCCGCCGTGATGCGCCGTCAGGTCGATCACCACCTCGCCCGCGCCCGCGCGGTGGGCCGCCGCGCGGTGGGCCTGTCACGCGCGCAGGTATGGGAAAGCGCGCAGGCTGTGGAGCGCGCCGTCGTGCGGCTCTATCCGCAGGTGCGTTTCGACATGGATGGAAATCACAGCGCCGAAGTTTCGATAGAGCGGCAGGATCTGGATGAAATCCTCGGCAACCTGATTGAAAACGCGGCGAAATACGGCGGCGGTTCGGTGTTCATCACCATCGATGCCGCGCCTGCAGACGCAAAGTTCTGCGAAATCTGGGTCGAGGACGATGGCATGGGCATCCCCGAAGAAGCCCGCACCCGCATCTTCGATCGCGGCGCAAGGCTCGATACCGGAAAACCCGGCACCGGCCTCGGCCTCGCCATCGTGCGCGATGTGGCCGAGATCTACGGCGGCAGCGTTGAATTGAAAGAGAGCGAGGATCTGGGCGGACTGCTCTCCGTCCTGCGACTGCCAAGGCCTGGCAGCACAAAGTAGCGTCAGGCGCGCGGGTGGGCGTTGCGGTAAACATCGAGCAAGGTCGCTGCATCAACCTGCGTATAGATCTGCGTGGATGAAAGGCTGGCGTGCCCCAGCAACTCCTGCAAACTGCGTAAATCCGCGCCAGCGCCTAGCAGGTGCGTGGCGAAGGAATGGCGCAGCGCGTGCGGCGTGGCGGTGGCGGGCAGGCCCAGCACGGTGCGCGCTCGCGCTACGGCGCGTTGCACCATGCCTTGCGCCAGCGGGCCGCCTTTTGTGCCGCGAAACAAGGGCTTGGCCTTCTCCAGCGGCCACGGGCACTGCCGCACATAATCGTCCACGCCTTCGCGCACGATGGGAAGCAGCGGCACCACGCGCTGTCGCCCGCCCTTGCCGGTGATGACCACGCTCTCGCCCAAAGGCAGCAACGAGGCGGGGAGGGCCAGCGCCTCGGCAATGCGCATTCCGGCGCCGTAGAGTAGCAGCAGAACCGCCCGGTCGCGCGCGGCGATCCACGGCACGCTGGCATCATCAGCCACGGTTTCCGCAAGGTTTACAGCGTCATCCGGTGTAACAGGGCGGGGCAGGCCCTTCTTTATGCGCGGACCGCGCAGGCGCGGTCGGCTGGCGTCGGCCTCGCCCGCCTGTTCGCGCGCAAAGGTGATGAAGCTTTTGAGCGCAGACAATTCCCGCGCCGCCGAAACGTTGCCCAGCCCCTCGGCCCGCCGCTCGGCAAGGTGCGTGCGCAAGGTTGCAGCGTCGATCCGGGCTATGGCCGGCCAGTCAAGATCACGGTCGAGCGCGCGGAGGAGGCGGGCGGCAGTGGCGGCATAGGCGCGGACGGTGTGGGGGGAGCGGCGGCGCGAAAGGGCGAGGTGGGCGTTCCACGCTTCAAGGATTTCCGCCGTCGTCATGCGCTGATCAGTTGGTGCGAAACGATGTCGGCCAGGAGCGCTTCAAGTAGCGGTGCGCCCTTCTCTGTGACGCTTAGGTGCATCTTGGTGCACTTCAGAAACCCCATTGTTGCGAGGCGTTCGCAGGCATTGGCGTCGATCATGTCGTCCACGGACAGGCCAAAACGTGCGGCCAGGGCAGGGGGGGAAATGCCCTCCGTCAGCCGCAAACCCATCAGCAAGGCCTCGGTCGCCTGTTCGCTGATCGGGAGCGCACGTTGTTCAACAATGCCTTGATTTTGTTCGGAAACAGCGCGGAGAAAATTCTCCGGCTTCTTGTGCCGCACCGTCGCCGCGCCCAACCTGCGCCCATGCGCGCCGGGCCCGATGCCGATGTAATCCTGATAGCGCCAATAGGTCAGATTATGGCGGCTTTCCTCGCCGGGGCGGGCGTGATTGCTGGTTTCGTAGGCAGGCAGACCAGCATCGGCGGTGATTTGTCGTGTTAAATCAAAAAGTTCCGCGCCCGCATCATCATCCAGCGGCGTCAGCTTGCCTTCGCGGACCAGCGTGGCAAATCGCGTGCCCGGTTCGATGGTCAACTGGTAGAGCGAGAGGTGCCCCGTGCCGAAGCCCAAGGCCCGCCGCAACTCAGCTTCCCATGCTTCCGGCGTCTGTTCTGGCCGGGCATAGATCAGATCGAAACTGACGCGAGAGAACGTTTTCTGCGCAAGTTCCAGCGCGGCAAGGCTTTCATTGACGTCATGCAATCGGCCTAGGAATTTCAGCGTGTTATCGTCGAGCGCCTGCAGCCCCAGCGACACGCGGTTGATCCCGGCAGAGGCCAGCGCAATGAAATTCGCCGCCTCGACCGAACTTGGGTTGGCCTCCAGCGTAATCTCGATCCCCGGCGCAAAGCCCCAAAGCGCCTCCGCCTCGCGCAGCAACGTTGCCACCAGTGCGGGGGGCATCAGCGAGGGCGTGCCACCGCCGAAGAAGATGGACGTAAGCGGGCGCCCCGGTGTCAGACGCGCTTCATGGCGCATGTCGGCCAGCAGCGCCGCTTCCCAAGCCGCCATGTCGGTCCGCTCGCGCACATGGCTGTTGAAGTCGCAGTAAGGACACTTGGCGAGGCAGAACGGCCAGTGGATGTAGAGGGCTAGCGCCATGCCTCGATCTTAAGCCGAAAACTGGTCCGCTACCAGTTTGGCAAAGGCATCGGCGCGGTGGCTGATGGCGTGCTTTTCTGACGGATCGAGTTCGGCGAAGGTGCGGGTATCGCCCACGGGCACGAAGACCGGATCATAGCCGAAACCGAGCTTGCCGCGTGGAGGCCATGTCAAAGTGCCGGGTGCGCGGCCTTCGTAGACGGCGTGGGTGCCATCGGGCCATGCGATAGCTAGCACGCAGGCAAAGTGGCAGTCGCGCGGGGTTTCGGGGCCGAGTTCAGCCAGTTTGCCTTCGACTTTGCCCATCGCCATGTACCAGTCGCGACCGGGGCCGCCTTCGAACTTATCAGCCTCGGCCCAGTCGGCGGTGTAGACGCCGGGGGCACCGCCGAGTGCCTCGACACAAAGGCCGGAATCGTCGGCTAGTGCCGGGATTTGCGAGGCTTGTGCGGCGGCTTGGGCTTTGATCAGGGCGTTTTCGATGAAGGTTGTGCCCGTCTCGGCCGGCTCGGGCAAGCCAAGCGCGCCCGCCGACAGGCATTCGATGCCGTGCGGGGCGAGGAGGGCTTGAATTTCCTTGAGCTTTCCGGCGTTGTGCGTGGCTATGACCAGCTTGCCGGTGCGGAGGCGGGGCATGTTTGGTCTTTCCTCGGAAGTTGCGCTTGGTCGAGGGAGGCCCCCGCCTTCGCGGGGGCGCAGTTCCTTCAAATTTTGCGGTCCACCAAACTCAGCCGCGAACGGCTTTTTCCTGTGCGGCGAAGATTTCGTTGCAGCCGATGCGGGCGAGGCGGAGGAGGCGCAGGAGGCCTTCTTCGTCGTAGGTTGCGCCTTCGGCGGTGGCTTGCGCTTCGGCGATCTTGCCGCCTTCGATCAGCACGAAGTTCGCGTCAGCGTCAGCCGAGGAATCTTCGATGTAATCAAGATCGAGCACCGGCTGGCCATTGACGATGCCGCAGGAAATCGCGGCGACCTTTTCGGTCAGCGGGTCTTCCTTGATCGCGCCGCTGTCGAGCAGTTTCTGCACGGCAAGGCGCAGGGCGACCCAGGCGCCGGAGATCGAGGCGGTGCGAGTGCCGCCGTCGGCCTGAATCACGTCGCAGTCCAAGGTGATCTGGCGTTCGCCGAGCTTCTTCAAGTCGGTGACAGCGCGCAAGGATCGACCGATGAGACGCTGGATTTCCTGCGTGCGGCCCGATTGCTTGCCCTTGGCCGCTTCACGGCTGCCGCGCGTGTGCGTGGCGCGGGGGAGCATCGAGTATTCCGCCGTCACCCAGCCTTCGCCCTTGCCGCGCAGGAACGGGGGCACGCGCTCTTCGATCGAGGCGGTGACCAGAACCTTGGTGTCGCCAAAGCAGATCAGCACAGACCCTTCGGCGTGCTTGGTAAAGGCGGTTTCGATAACGATGGGGCGCATTTCATCGGGCGCACGGCCAGAAGGTCTCATGGAATTTCCCTTAGAAGTTTGCATGGCCTCTGGCGCATTGCCCTTGAGCCTGCAAGAGCGGTGCGTAGATTGATGAACATGACAGGACCAAACCTTACTGACCTGACGGACCGCGCGCGGGAGATTTTCCGGCTCGTGGTAGAAGGTTATATTGCCAACGGGCAGCCGGTGGGGTCAAAAACGCTGGCAGGGCCGGGGGGCGTGAATCTTTCGCCTGCGTCGATCCGGTCGGTTCTGCAGGAATTGCAGGACGCCGGATTGCTGGCAGCGCCGCATACCAGCGCGGGGCGGATGCCCACCGATGTGGGGCTGCGGCTGTTCGTTGACGGTATCATGCAGGTGGCAGAGCCTTCTGCGGCGGAGCGAGCGCAGATCGAACGCGGACTTTCCCACGGCGGGACGATCGAGAATGCGCTGGCTGCGGCAAGTTCGGCACTGTCTGAACTGTCGGCGGGCGCGGCGGTGGTAATGGTGCCAAAGCGCGAGCCGCGACTGACGCAGATATCATTCGTGCCGCTTTCGCCGGTCCGCGCCCTTGCCGTTCTGGTGAGCGAGGATGGCGGGGTTGAGAACCGCGTGATCGACTTGCCCGAACCCGTCGGGCCGGGGGCGCTTGAGCAGGCGGCGAATTATCTGACGAGCAGGCTTTATGGCCGCACGCTGGGCGAGGCGGCAGGCGTGGTGCGCGCCGAAATCATGGGCGGGCGATCTGCGCTGGATGCCGCCAGTGCGGATCTGGTGCAGCGTGGACTGGTGGTGTGGACGCAGGATGCAGCCGCGCGCCCGATCATGGTGGTGCGCGGGCAGGCCAATCTGCTGGATGAGGCTGCACTGGGCGATATCGAGCGCGTGCGGCAGTTGCTGGACGAACTGGAAAGCGCGGAGGCCATCGCGCGGGTGCTGGATGCCGCGCGCGAGGCGCAGGCGACGCGCATTTTCATTGGCAGCGAGAATCGACTGTTTTCGCTGACCGGTTCCAGCGTAATCGCTTCGCCCTGGCGCGATGCCGAAGGGCGCGTTGTCGGTGTGGTGGGGGTTATCGGGCCAACGCGGTTGAATTATGCGCGCGTAGTCCCCATCGTGGACTACACCGCCCAGACCTTGGGCAGATTCATCGGACAAGACGGGTTTTCGAGAAAATGAGCGATAACGACACGCGCCCCACCGCCGCCGAAATCGAAGCGGAGCTGAAGGGGGTGCCCGAAGACATGATCGACCAGCCTTCCGAGAACGATGAAATTGCTGCGCTGCGCGAGCAGGTGGAAACGGCCAAGCAGGACGTGCTCTATGCCAAGGCTGAGACGCAGAACGTGCGCCGCCGCATGGAAAAAGACATTGCCGACGCTCGCGCCTATGCCGCAACCGGCTTTGCCCGCGATATCCTTTCGGTGGCCGACAATCTTGCCCGCGCGCTGGAAACGATCCCCGCCGATCTGCGCGAGGATGAGAAATTCAAGAATCTCGTTGCAGGGCTGGAAGCGACCGGGCGCGAAATCGAGAAGGTGTTTGGCAGCCACGGCATTACGCGCATCGCGGCGATGGGCCTGCCGCTCGATCCGCATCAACATCAGGCGATGATCGAAATGCCCTCTGCCGATGCGGAGCCGGGCACGGTCATTTCCGAACTGCAGGCAGGCTACATGATCAAGGACCGCCTGCTGCGGCCAGCGATGGTGGCGGTGGCGAAGAAGCCGGATTGATCTCTTGCGCTGTGCCCCCGTGCAGGCGGGGGCCGCAGTCGTTTTACACTGCTGTCCCGTAACAACACCGAAGCCCCCGCCTTCGCGGGGGCGCAGTTGTTTTTGGCTTTCGGGTTGTTTTCGGCTTGCAGATTGCCGATACGATAAGCGGTTCGTCGCAGTTTCAGGAACTTGCTCTGAATCTGGACGTCATCTCCGTGAACAACGGAGACACCTCATGCGCAAGATCCTTATCGCATCGCTTATCATGGGTTCGGCGGTCACTTTGGGCGGCTGCGCCCGCAACTATACGGGTGAAGGTGCGGCGCTGGGCGCTGCGGTTGGCGCAGGTATCGGGGCTGCAACCGGCGGCGATATTGCTACTGGCGCAGCAATCGGCGGTGCAGTCGGCGCGGCGGGTGGTTCGCAAATCCGCAAGCGTGATGATCGCTGCTATCGCGTGGACAATCGTGGGCGTGAATACGAAGTGCGTTGCTGATCAGGTCCTATCGAATTTTATCAGCGCTTCGAGCGTTTCAAGAGGCGGGGCGCCCGGTGACGGGCTGCCCCGCCTGACCATGAAAAGGTGGCGGACGAGTTCGGCCTGTTGTTCGATGCCGTAGCGGTCAAATGGGCGGCCGGGCTGGTATCGATATGTGTAGCGACAGAACGGGTGGCGCATCAGGGGAAGCCACCATTTTCCGCGTGTCTGTGCCTGCCAGACGTGGACCATCTCGTGAATGAACAGGCCTTGCGCGCTCAAGCTGGCACAGGCGAAATCTTCACACCAATGCGGGCTGGCGGGCGCGAAGTGAATGTGGCCCATCGGCGCCATGACGGTGCCGGTCGGCTGAAAAGGGAACCAGCGGCGGCGGCGCAGACGCACGGGATCGAGGTCTACTTCGGTGCCGAAGATTTCGGTCACCAGCGCGCGTTCACCGCCGGTGAGGGGGCGCTCTCCACCGATGGGGCAGGGAGCGCCGGTGGAAATCACATCTCGCTCATGTCGTGGCCGGAATGGTCCATCTCGCCGCTCATGCCGCCGCCAATGGCTTCGATCTTTGCAGGTGCGCTGACCTTGTCGCCATTGTCGAGCGTCAGGGTCAATTCGGTGGTGCCGCCAGCCTTGAGCGTATCGGCCACGTCGAACAGCATCACATGAAGGCCGCCAGCCTTGAACTGGACCGACTTGCCGGATTCGATCGGCACGGCCTTGACCGGCTGCATTTTCGATACGCTGCCTTCGGTGGTCGATTCATGCATTTCTGCACGTTCCACACCTTCGACATAGGCTGCGGCGATGCTGCGCGGCGCACCGCTGCCTTGCGACACGGTGAAATAGGCAACGCCGGGCCTGCCGGGGGCGGCGGGCAGGCGGATGACCGCATCGGTAACATTGACGCCCGGTGCGTTTTCGGGCGCGGAATCAATGCTGGCAGCGGGGGTAGGAGCCGCCTCTTCCGCCTGCTTTCCACAGGCGGAAAGCGAAAGGGCGAGCACGGAAAGTCCGGCGAGAACGAGCTTGCGCATGGAAAGCGACTCCTGAGGTAAACTTGCTGCATCACGTAAGCGGATGGGGGCCTTGTGCCAAGCGCAACCCTACCTATATCGCGCTCAATCGAGCCGCACTCGGCGGTCTGCCCGGCAGGGGGATCGCTTCCCACGCGGTGTCTTGAATGGAAGGAACTGGGGAACTCATGGCTAAAGTTATCGGCATCGACCTTGGCACGACCAACAGCTGCGTTGCTGTGATGGACGGGGGCACGCCCAAGGTTATTGAAAACTCGGAAGGTGCGCGCACCACGCCGTCGATCGTCGCCTTCACCAAGGATGGCGAGCGTCTGATCGGCCAGCCGGCCAAGCGCCAGGCTGTCACCAACCCGGACAACACGATTTTTGCGGTCAAGCGCCTGATCGGCCGCCGCTTTGACGATCCGCTGACCCAGAAGGACACGGAACTCGTCCCCTATACCATCACCAAGGGCAAGAATGGCGATGCCTGGGTCAAGGCGGGTGGGCAGGACTACAGCCCTTCGCAGATCAGCGCCTTCACGCTCCAGAAGATGAAGGAAACCGCCGAGGCCTATCTTGGCGAAACCGTGACGCAGGCAGTGATCACCGTTCCGGCATACTTCAACGACGCGCAGCGCCAGGCGACGAAGGACGCCGGGCAGATCGCGGGCCTTGAAGTGCTGCGCATCATCAACGAGCCGACTGCGGCTGCGCTGGCCTATGGCCTTGACAAGAACGACGGCAAGACCATCGCGGTCTATGACCTTGGTGGCGGCACGTTCGACATTTCCGTGCTGGAAATCGGCGATGGTGTGTTCGAGGTGAAGTCCACCAACGGCGACACGTTCCTGGGCGGCGAAGACTTTGACACGGTTGTGGTCGAGTACCTGGCCGACAAGTTCAAAGCCAAGGAAAACATGGACCTGCGCGGCGACAAGCTGGCCCTGCAGCGCCTGAAGGAAGCGGCGGAAAAGGCGAAGATCGAACTGTCTTCGGCCCAGACCACCGAAATCAACCTGCCGTTCATCACGGCGCGCATGGAAGGTGGCAGCACCACGCCGTTGCATCTGGTTGAAACCATCACGCGCGCCGATCTGGAAAAGCTGGTTGCCGGCCTGATCCAGCGCACGCTCGATCCTTGCAAGAAGGCGCTGGCCGATGCTGGTGTGTCTGCCAAGGACATCGACGAAGTGGTGCTGGTCGGCGGGATGACCCGTATGCCCAAGGTCCGCGAAGTGGTGAAGGACTTCTTCGGCAAGGAACCGCACACTGGCGTGAACCCCGATGAAGTCGTGGCGATGGGCGCTGCCATTCAGGCTGGCGTGCTTCAGGGCGACGTGAAGGACGTGTTGCTGCTCGACGTGACCCCGCTTTCGCTGGGCATCGAAACGCTGGGCGGCATCATGACCAAGATGATCGACCGCAACACCACGATCCCGACCAAGAAGAGCCAGGTCTATTCGACTGCCGAAGACAATCAGCAGGCGGTGACGATCCGGGTGTTCCAGGGCGAGCGTGAAATGGCGCAGGACAACAAGATGCTGGGTCAGTTCGACCTGCTCGGCATTCCGCCTGCACGCCGTGGCGTTCCGCAGATCGAGGTGACGTTCGATATCGACGCCAACGGTATCGTCAACGTCTCGGCCAAGGACAAGGGCACCGGCAAGGAACAGCAGATCCGCATTCAGGCATCTGGTGGTCTTTCCGACGCGGACATCGATCAGATGGTCCGCGATGCCGAGAAGTTTGCCGATGAAGACAAGAAGCGCCGTGCCGAGGCCGAGGCGAAGAACAACGCCGAAAGCCTGATCCACGCGACCGAGCGCCAGCTTGAAGAAAACGGCGACAAGATCGACGCCTCGCTGAAGGCCGAGATCGAAGCTGCCATCGCTGAAGCCAAGACGGCTGTCGAAAGCGGCAACGCGGACGAAATGACCGCGAAGACGCAGGCGCTGACCGACAAGGCCATGAAGATGGGCCAGGCGATCTATGAGAAGGAGCAGGCTGCTGCTGCCTCTCCGGGCGCTGAGGCACCGAAGGCTGATGATGACGTGGTCGACGCCGAGTTTTCGGAAGTCGACGAAAACAAGTGATGTTGCGATGAAACCGGCCCGCCGCTTGCGTGAATGCGCTGGCGGCGGGTCTTCGCGTTAGGGAAACGCAATGTCGGTCGAGATCGATTTCTACGAACTGCTCGAAGTGGAGCGGACGGCGGACGATAAAGTCCTTAAGTCTGCATACCGAAAACTCGCCATGAAGTTCCACCCGGACAAGAATCCGGGGTGTTCGGACAGTGAAGCGAAGTTCAAGCAGATCAACGAAGCTTACGCCTGCCTTTCAGACCCGCAGAAGCGTGCGGCCTATGACCGATATGGCCATGCCGCTTTCCAGCAGGGCGGGGGCGGACAAGGCGGCGGCTTTGGCGGCGGCGGCGATTTTGGCGATATCGGCGATATCTTCGAGACGATTTTCGGCGGAGCTTTTGGTGGCGGCGGACGCCAGCAGGCCCGGCGTGGCGCGGATTTGCGCTATGACATGGAAATCAGCCTTGAGGATGCCTTCCACGGCAAGAAAACCGAAATTGCGGTAGAGGTTTCGCAGAAGTGCGATCCTTGCGGCGGTTCGGGGGCAACGCCGGGCACTTCGGCGCGGCGCTGCAATTTGTGCGGCGGGCACGGCAAGGTGCGGGCGCAGCAGGGCTTCTTCATGGTGGAGCGGGCTTGCCCGAACTGCCACGGTCGGGGCGAAGTGATCGAAAGTCCGTGCAAGTCCTGCCGAGGCGAAGGCCGTGTCGATGCCGAACAGCGGTTGCAGGTAAACATTCCTGCGGGCGTGGATAATGGCACGCGCATCCGCCTTGCGGGCAAGGGCGAAGCGGGACCGTTTGGCGCGCCTCCGGGCGACCTTTACCTTTTCCTGCATATCCAGAGGCACAAGGTTTTCGAGCGCGAAGGTACCACACTGCTTACGCGCTGCCCGATCAGCTTCACCACTGCGGCGCTGGGCGGGGAGATCGAGATCCCTGGCATGGACGGCAAGGTTCACACCATCGAAATTCCTTCCGGCATCCAGTCTGGCAAGCAGTTGCGCAAGCGCGGTGCAGGTATGCCGGTGCTGCAAGGGCGCGGTATTGGCGATCTGTTGGTGGAAATCCATGTAGAGACGCCGACCAAGCTTTCAGCGCGACAGAAGGAAATCCTGCGGGAGTTTCAGGCGACTGAGACGGGCGAAGAATGCCCGCAATCCAAGGGCTTCTTTGAACGCATCAAGGATGCGTGGACGGATTTGACGGAATAGCACATCGCGTTTTCAGCCACGCTCTTGCGCCCCCGCGAAGGCGGGGGCCTTGGTGTTGTTAGGGGATGCGAGCGTAAACCGACTGAGGCCCCCGCCTTCGCGGGGGCGCAAGGGTGTTGGCTATTCAAACGCCGCCACCACCTCCGCTCTCACGCGGTCCACAAGGCCCGGTTCGGCCACTAGACGTCCCTGTTCCTCATCCAGTATGGCCAGAAACGCATCGCGTTTGAAGGCGGCGATTACCTCCGCACCAAGTGGCTCTTCCACGGTTGAACAGATCAGGTCTATCGTGCGCTCCGCGCCGTGCAGGCGGCCCCAGAGATAGTCGTTTTCGCGGTAGGCGCGGCTGAAGAACGCGCCGAAATTGAAAAACTCCACGCCGCGCAGGCAGGCGAAGGTTCCGCCCTTGCGGATCGAGGTGGCATCATCGGGCGAGATGCGATCGACTTTTACCGGGTCGAATTCGCCCATGCCATCGCCCTGAAGCAGTGGCAAAGTGGCGATATCGTAGAATGGGAAGCCCAGATAGGCGTGGAGGAAGCGGCGGCGCAGCGGCTTGTCCATGCTTTCCAGCGCAGCCACAAGCAGGCCATCCACCTGAAGGTCGAGCGTGATGAGATCGCGCCGCGCAGCGATGGCATTGAGCACCGCGCCCGGATCGACCGTGGCAAGTGCGGCGGTTTCGGCAAAGCCGGGGCCAAGGCCTTCGGCGGTTTCGCGCCCCTGATAGAGCGCCTGCGCGCGATAGACCGCATCGCGCGCGACTTCGCGCGAGGCGGGATCGACCACTTCACCCGCATCCCAATCGTGGGTGAGGCGGCGCGCGAGCAGTTTCAGACGGCGGATGCGGAAAGACAGGTCGTGCGTGCGGAAGAACACGACGGCTTCGGGTGTGGCTCCGCCGCGCAGGGCAGAGAGCCGATCCAGTCCGTTGACGGCGAGGTGCTGCCACAGCGCTGCTTCTACATCGCCTTCACTGGCCGCGTGCGGTGCGGCTTGGTAAATCAGACAGGCAAGATCGCTAACAATGCCCGAAAGTTTGGTTTGCGCATATCCGTGAAAGGCAAATCCGGCCCGCTCGGCGGCGGATTGTTGTGCCTTGTTGCGCCATGTGGTGAGGCGGCGCTGGTTGGGCCAATCGAAGAAGAGCGTGCGGCCGAACAACGCTTCGACCGTATCTTCGATTTCAGGCCGCAAGGCATCGACGATGGCGCGAAGACGGGCACGTTGGCGGGACTGCCGCTCAAGAGCCTCAAGGTTGTCGCGGATCGGCTGTTCGCGCGGGATAGATGAAAGCGAGCCGAAGATTGCAGAAAAGAAGCCAACGGTGCGGCCACCTTTGGGGGCGATGCGCATGTGATCGGGGCTGGGATCGATATAGACGAACCGGCGGTCTACCTCGCGCCGGGCGGGGCGATCACGCAGCACGTCAATCGCCTGCGCGAAGGGGCGGTTCACCAGCACTGCGCCATCGACCAGCGCCACGCTTTCTGCCGTGCCGCGCCGCGCGTGGGTGGGCATGATGCGGTGAATGAAACTTTCCCGCGTTGGCCAGGAATTTCCGCGTTCGGCCACCAGTTTGTCGATCTCGTCCAGCACCAGCGGCGGGAAAGCGCCGGGAAAGCTGGCAGTGGAGCGCGCTGCAAGAACGAGTTCGGGGCAGGGAGCCAGATCACGATCGGGGCCGCGTGTGGCGGTGCGCCGAAAGCCGATGGACAAGCGATGTTCGCTTTCCACCACCACTTCAGGGCTGTTGAGGCGCAGTTCTTCAAGGTGGCCGTTGAAATCGGTGGCGGTAACCAGAAGGTCGATCGGATGGCCTTCGGGCAGCAATGGATCGCCCATCGGCGTATGGGCCATCGCATCGAGCGCATCGGCGATCATCCGGGAGAAACCGATACCGCTGAATGGGGGAGCGAACCACCTCGCGCGAATCAGACGAGACACTTTTCGGCGCACTTCAGAGCGGGTTTCGGGCGCGACGGTGCTGCTGACGACGTTGCCGGGGCGTTTCAGCACGAACCATACCAGCGGTTGCGCCCAGAACTTGGCAAAGCTGCTCCACGGTTTGGCGTCGGGATCAAGCAGCACATCGATATCGGCGCGTTCAAGCCACATCGCCGTCAGCGGTTCAAGGCTTTGCCCAGTGGCGATGGCTTGCGCCAGAAACACCCCGTTGATGCCGCCCGCGCTTGCGCCGGAAATGATATCGGGCAGCAGGCGAAGGCGCAGATCGCGGGTGAGGGCGATTTCTTCCAGCAAATGAAGGTAGACCGCCTCCACGCCTTGCGGATCGGGGCCTTCGGGGCAGTGGAAAGCGCGGCTTGCGCGGGTGGCGCGCCACAGTTCCTTGGTGACGCCATGCATGTACACGGCGAGGCTGATGCCGCCATAGCACACGAGCGCAATACGCAGTTCTTTCTGCCGCATGAGCGCAACCTGCCACGCGAATGCACGATGAGCCAGCAGCTTTGCGTGGGATCAGGGACTTTACGAATGGAACGTCACATACCGTTGCGCGTTACGCGACCAACACAACTCGCAAGGAGCTGGACATGGTTGAGGAACGAGTGGTCGAAGTTCATGAGCCGGGCGGACAGACTCATACCCATACGACGGTATATGAAGAGCGCCGACGTGGAGGTGGCAGTGGTTGGGCGATAGCGGCGATCCTGCTGGTGGCTTTGCTGATCGGCGGCTATTTTCTGACGCAGGTGTCGGATAGCCAGGCAAGCCGCGACAACGCCATCGAACGCGCGGCAGACGACGTGGGCAGTGCAGCGAAAAACGTTGGCGATGCGGCAAAGGACATTGCAAACGGCAATTGAAGGCCCAAGCCTTCCACGCGGTTTTTGTAAACTCCACCGACAATTCAATTTTGTCGGTGGAGTTTTATTTATAAATTTCAGTATCTTGAATTGAATTAACCCAAATGGGGCCAGTGTCAGGGTAACCGACGCTTTACTGTTTGGGCTGTAAGGCTGGCGGCGAGGGGGCAATTCGCGCCCTGAAGGGTGACGAGCACCAGCCAGATGATCCGCCTGTTCAAACACTATATCCCGCATTCGGTCCTGCTTCTGGGCCTGCTGGACTTCGTGCTGCTGATCGGCGCGGGAGAGCTTAGCTGGCAGGTGCGCGCGCATCAGATCGGCATGGACCCCGGCGTTGTGCCGATGCGTGTGACACCACTGCTGCTTTTTGCCGGCATGGTGCAGGTCGCGATGATCGCGGTCGGCGTTTATGGATCGGATGCGCTGCGATCGATGCGGTATGCCACGGCGCGGCTGCTGGTAGCGGTGAGCCTTGGCATCATTGCGCTGTCCGTTGTCTATTTCCTGCTGCCTGGGCGGACGCTTTGGCGATCAAACCTGTTCTATGCGATGTTCTTCGGCATGGGTTTCCTTGTGTTGATCCGCCTGTTGCTGGGTGGCCTGCTTGGCACTTCGGCATTTCGGCGGCGCGTGCTGGTGTTGGGTGCGGGGGCACGGGCAGACCGCTTGCGCAAGCTGGGTGAACGACCGGAATCAGGGTTTGCCATCGTCGGCTATGTAGGCATGAGTAGCGCCGCGCCCGTGGTGGAAGAAGCGATCCATCGTGATGCGATCAACAATCTGACGCGCTATGTCGATAATCTGGGCGTAAGCGAGGTGGTGCTCGCGCTGGAAGAGCGGCGCAATGCACTGCCGTTGAAAGACCTGCTGCGGATCAAGACGACTGGCGTTCACGTCAACGATTTCTCGACCTTCATGGAGCGTGAGACGGGCCGCGTCGATCTCGACACGGTGAACCCCAGCTGGCTGATCTTCTCCGACGGTTTTTCGTCCGGCCGGGCGCTGTCCAGCGCGGCGAAACGCATTTTCGACATTACCGCCAGTCTGCTCTTGCTGACGCTGACACTGCCCGTGATCGTACTGTTTGCAGGGCTGGTGAAGATCGACAGCAAAGGCCCGGCGTTTTATCGCCAGCGCCGCGTGGGGCTGTTCGGCCAACCGTTCAACGTTATCAAGCTGCGGTCCATGCGCACCGATGCCGAAGTGGCAGGTGCCCAGTTTGCGCAGGAAAATGACCCGCGCGTCACGCGGATCGGGCGCTTCATCCGCAAGGTGCGGATCGACGAACTGCCGCAGACGTGGAGCGTGCTGAAAGGCGAAATGAGCTTTGTCGGCCCACGCCCGGAGCGGCCTGAGTTCGTGGCGGAACTTGAAGAGCAACTGCCCTATTACGCGGAACGCCACATGGTGAAGCCGGGGATTACCGGCTGGGCGCAGATCAACTATCCCTATGGCGCGTCGCTCGACGATTCACGGCACAAGCTGGAATACGACCTCTACTACGCGAAGAACTATACGCCGTTCCTTGACCTGCTGATCCTGCTGCAGACGCTGCGCGTCGTGCTGTGGTCGGAAGGGGCGAGGTAAGGCCGGGGCGATGCAGAACCCGTTCACCTGGGCTGGCTTCGGGCAGTGGGCATTCGCCGCATCGGCGTTTGCTTTCCTGCTGCTCGTCGGCTGGCGCTGGGATCGGCGCAGGCGGGCCCACGAACGGTCTGGCCTTGCCGAGATCGTCGCATTTACGCTGACCGCGTTATGGGCGCTGGTGGTGGCGGGGATCGGCACGGATACGCCGCTGGGGCAGTTGTTCGAATCGTTCCGCAGTCTGGGTTGGCTTGGCCTTGCCTTCGCGCTGTTCACTCGCGATGGGCGCGATGCCAGCGTTGCGCCCATTCGCCCGATGATGGCTGCGCTGTTGTTCGTCGAACTCCTGCAACCGCTGTTGTTCATGATGACATTGCGCGATGGCACGAATGCCGCGGCGCTAGGCATGATCTTCCACATTTCGGTGCTGTTCCGCCTGCTGGTGGCAACGGGCGCGCTGGTGCTGGTGCACAACCTTTATGCCGGTGCGATGGCGCAGCAGCGTGCGGCGCTGCGCTGGACCTGTGCGGCAATGGCGATGATCTGGGGTTACGACCTCAATCTCTACACCATCGCCTATCTGGCGCGCGCGATGCCGCCGGAACTGGCGGCGCTGCGCGGGCTGGCTCTGATCGCGGCGTCGGCGCTGCTGGTGATCGGCGCAGTGCGTGGACGGTCGGCGCTGCGCTTCTCGCCTTCACGCGCAGTGGCGTTCCAGTCGCTGTCGCTACTGGTAATCGGCGCCTATATGCTGGTGATGGTCGGCGCGGCGCAATCGCTCGCATTGCTGGGCGGCAATTCCAGCCAGCTTGCCGAGCTGGGCTTCGTCTTCGTCAGCAGCGTACTGATCGTCGCCATCATGCCGTCGAGCCGGGTGCGTGGCTGGCTGAAAGTCATGTTGGCCAAGCATTTTTTCCAGCATCGCTATGATTACCGTGCGGAATGGCTGCGTTTCACACGCACTATCGGGCGTGCCGGAGCGCAGACCCCACCGCTGCATGAGCGTGTGGTGCAGGCCCTGGCCGATATTACCGATAGTTCAGCGGGTTTGCTTCTGGTCCCGGCAGAAAGCGGCGAACTGGTGCTTGCCTCACGCTGGCAGTGGCCGACGGCTGACGTTCCTGCCGAAGCGCTTGCGCCGGATCATGTGGCGTTCTTCGAGAAGCACAATTTCATCGTAGACCTTGATGAAGTGCGCGCCGGGATCGACTTTCAGGGTGAACGCGCGGTTGTGCCGGAATGGCTGTGCGAGGAGCATCCAGCATGGGCGCTGGTGCCGTTGCTGCATTTTGATCGGCTGGTGGGTCTGGTCGTGTTGGGCCGCCCGCCGGTGGCGCGCAAGCTGGACTGGGAGGACTTTGACCTGCTGCGCGTGGTGGGGATGCAGCTTGCCAGCTACCTTGCCGAAAACGCGGGGCAATCTGCGCTGCTGGAAGCGAGCAGGTTTGACGAGTTCAACCGTCGCATGGCGTTCGTCATGCACGATATCAAGAACCTTGCGAGCCAACTCAGCCTGCTTTCGCGCAATGCCGAAAAGCACGCCGAGAACCCTGCGTTCCGTGCCGATATGCTGATCACGCTGCGTAATTCGGCGGACAAGCTCAACGCCTTGCTGGCGCGTCTTTCGCGCTATGGTGGAAGCAGCGGTGAGCGGGTGGAGGACGTTGATGCGGGCGAGGTAATCCGCGCCGTGGCGGAGCGTTATAACGCGCCGGGATCGCTGCGGGTCCATCTCGTTCATCAAGGCGCGTGCCGTGTTCTGGCCAATCGCGAGGCGCTGGAGCAGGTCCTGCTGCATCTGGTGCAGAACGCGATTGACGCCAGCCCGGAAGGTATGGCGGTGTTCCTGCAGTGCCATGTCGATGGCATCAACGGCTGCATCGAAGTGGTCGATACGGGGTGCGGCATGAGCGCGGATTTCATGCGCAACCGCCTGTTCAAGCCGTTCGTTTCGACCAAGCCGGGCGGTTTCGGCATCGGCGCATTCGAAGCGCGGGAGATGGTGCGGGCTATGCGCGGCAAGCTGGAAGTGGAAAGCAGGGAAGGCTTGGGAAGCCGCTTTGCCGTCCGCCTTCCGCTGGCCGCAGCACAGTCTTTGATCGAATCCATAAAGGGTGATGGCGAGCCTTCGGGCGGCGGCACCCGTGGCAAAAAGGTAGCATGATGAGTGATTCCCAGACCTCCAAGCGGCCCGGTCAGCGCCCGGTGCTGCTGATCGTCGAGGATGATCCGGGCCTGCAGGCGCAGCTCAAGTGGTCTTACGAGGATTTTGACGTGTTCATCGCAGGTGACCGCGCGACTGCGCTCACGCTCCTGCGTTCGGAAGAACCTTCGGTCGTCACGCTTGATCTGGGCTTGCCGCCCGATCCCGATGGAACGACCGAGGGCTTCGCCGTGCTGGACGAGATCATGGCACTGCGGCCCGAAACCAAGGTCATCGTTGCCAGTGGCCACGGCGCGCGCGAATCCGCGCTGAAGGCCATCGAAAAGGGCGCCTACGACTTCTATCAGAAGCCGGTGGACATCGATGCGCTGGGCCTGATCGTGCGGCGGGCGCTGCACCTATCGCGGATCGAGAGCGAAAATCGGAACCTTGCAACCCGCGCGACGTCTGACAACAAGGTGCTTGGGCGGATGATCACCGCTGCGCCCGAGATGATCAAGGTGGCCCGCACGATCGAGCGCGTGGCAAATACCAACGTTTCGGTCATGCTGCTGGGAGCCAGCGGCACTGGCAAGGAACTCTTGGCCAAAGGCCTGCATGATGCGTCGGGCCGTGCCAGCGGATCGTTCATTGCGATCAACTGCGCCGCGATCCCGGAAAACCTGCTGGAAAGCGAGTTGTTCGGGCACGAAAAGGGCGCGTTCACCGGCGCGGTGAAGACCACCGAGGGCAAGATCGAACTCGCCAGTGGCGGCACGCTGTTCCTTGATGAAGTGGGCGACATCCCACTGCAGTTGCAGGTAAAGCTGCTGCGCTTCTTGCAGGAGCGCACGATTGAACGCATTGGTGGGCGGAAATCGATCGAGGTCGATACGCGCATCGTCTGCGCCACGCACCAGAACCTTGAGGCCATGATTGCCGACGGGCGTTTCCGCGAGGATCTGTTCTATCGTCTGGCCGAAATAGTGGTGCGCATTCCGGGACTGGCCGAACGTCCCGGTGATGCCACCTTGCTTGCCAAGACGTTTCTGATGCGCTTTGCCAAGGAAATGAACCCGCAGGTGAAGGGGCTGGCGCCCGATGCACTGGCGGCAATTGATGGTTGGAACTGGCCAGGCAACGTGCGCGAGCTAGAAAACCGCATGAAGCGTGCAGTGATCATGGCCGATGGCAAGCTGGTGACGGCTGCCGATCTCGATCTGCCGGGCAGTGGGGGCGAGGAAACGTCACCGCTCAACCTCAAGACCGCGCGTGAGGCGACCGACAGGAAGATCATTCGCCATGCGCTGGCGCGCAGCGAAGGTAACATTTCCAGCACCGCGCGCCTGCTCGGCATCAGTCGTCCGACATTGTATGACCTGCTCAAGCAGTACGATCTTCAGAGCTAGGGCCTTTGTAGCGGTCTGCGCTGTCCTCGTGCTGGCCGCAGGGCCAGTGCGTGGCGATGCGCCGCCCGATGCGCTGGCCAAGGCCCGTGCGGCGCTGGCC
Source organism: Novosphingobium sp. (assembly GCF_049240505.1). Classification (GTDB taxonomy): domain Bacteria; phylum Pseudomonadota; class Alphaproteobacteria; order Sphingomonadales; family Sphingomonadaceae; genus Novosphingobium. The sequence goes on along the minus strand of NZ_JBMLSM010000141.1, from coordinate 17,285 downwards.
AAAGGCGATGGCATCGCCGCCGAAGTGCCGTTGCGGCTGGCGTTGCAACGCGGACTGGCAGCAGATGCCGCACGGGCTGCATTGGGTGAAGCCCTGCTGCTGCAAGGCAACCGCCGCGAGGCGCGCGAGGTGCTCTATGCTGGCGATTTTGCGCCGGAAAGTGCGGCGCGTGGCTGGCAGATGCGCGGGCGGTTGGAGATGGCCGAGAGCAGGCTGGTAGAGGCCGGACAGGCGTTCGATCAGTCCTATCGCCTCAACCGGAACGACGCTTCGCTGTGGACCGATATCGGGCGTTTGCGCTTTATCGGTGGTGAACATGCGCAGGCGATCGAAGCCTCTGAGCGTGCGGTAAAGCTCGGGCCGAATGACCCGCGTGCGCTTGAGTTGCGCGGTCTGCTGATCCGCGAACAATTTGGCCTTCAATCCGCGCTGCCCTGGTTTGAAGCTGGGTTGCGTATCGCACCCAACGATCCGGGTTTGTTGGGTGAGTATGCCGCAACACTGGGCGATCTTGGTCAGTATCGTGCCATGTTGATCGTCTGCCGCAAGCTTGCAAAGGTCGATCCTGGCAACGCGCGCGTGCTGTATCTGCAATCTGTGCTGGCCGCGAGAGCAGGGCAGACGACGTTGGCCCGCAAGATCCTGTTGCAGGCAGGCGGAGCGCTGCGCGACATGCCTGCCGCGATCATGCTGAATGGCATTCTCGAATATCGGGCGGGCAACACCAATCTTGCTGTCGAGCACTTTGACCGGCTGGTGCGTTTGCAGCCCGACAATCTTCAGGCGCGAATGATGCTGGTGCGAGCGTTACGCAGCCGTAAGCTGGATGCAGAGGCTGTTCAGGCGGCGGGCGTGTGGCCCAATCTGGAACTGGCTCCGCCCTATCTTTTGCAAATCACCGGTGAATCACTTCGCGCGCAGGGCCGCAAGGCCGAAGCAGCCGCGATGGCCGAGCGTGCAGAAATGGATGGTCAGAAGCCGTCTGAATTTCTTCCTGCCGGGCAACCGCTGGGGGTTCTGGCTATCGGCTATAACGACGCGCCCAATCTGGCGAGTAATGCCGTTCCTTATATCCGCGCGTTGATCGAAGCGGGTGACGACGGAACGGCGATTGCTGTGGCGGATCGATTGAAACTGGCCAATCCGGGCGCTGCCGAAGCATGGCTGCTGGCAGGCGATGCGCGGCTGATTGCCAACGATGCACTGGGCGCGCTGGATCAATATGGGCGTGCGGCGTTGATCCGTTTCAACCTGCCCACCTTGCAGCGCATTGATCACGCCATGCGGCTGCTGGACCGTGATGCCGATGCCAATTCGGTGGTGGCGCGTTATCTGCGGCAGAACCCCGGCAGCCCACAAGCGTTGAAGCTGCTGTCAAATGGTCGCGCGGCGGTGGGTAACATGGCCGGGGCAGAGCGTATCGAAGCGGCGCTGGCTGCGCGAGGGCTTCGCAATCCGTCATAGTTTTGCGCTCGACAGCATCTGATTGGCCGCTTACTCCCAATTCAATTGAACGATTAAATTGGGAGTGAATGATGGCTGGCGCGCTGGAGGGGCTTACCGTACTCGAATTTGCCGGGATTGGTCCGGGGCCTTTTGCCTGCATGATGCTGGCCGATCATGGCGCGCGGGTGATCCGCATCGACCGCCCGGTCAAGGCCGCGCGCGTGGGCGACGAAGGCGGCCGCGATATCCTCAATCGCAATAGGGAGCGCATCGAACTCGATCTCAAAGATCCGGCAGCAATTGCGCAAATTCGCGAAATGGTGAAGCAGGCTGACGCGATCGTCGAAGGCTATCGTCCCGGCGTGATGGAACGGCTTGGCCTTGGACCGGACGTGCTGCTGGCCGACAATCCCAGGCTTGTCTACGGACGCATGACCGGATGGGGGCAGGATGGGCCGATGGCTCCACTGGCGGGCCACGACATCAATTACATCGCACTGGCAGGGGCTTTGCACAGCTTCGGGCAGGCCGGTGGGAAGCCGCAGTTCCCGGTGAACCTCGTCGGGGATTTCGGCGGAGGCGGGATGCTGATGGCGTTTGGTGTCATGGCAGCGGTGTTCTCGGCGCAACGCACCGGTAGCGGGCAGGTTGTCGATTGCGCGATGGTCGATGGCGCGGCGATCCTTTCGGCCATGACCTACACGTTTTTGGGGAACGGTCGCTGGAAGGACGAGCGCGGGGTTAACCTGCTCGATGGCGGCGCGCACTTCTATGACACCTATGAAACCAGCGATGGCAAATATGTCTCAATCGGATCGATCGAGCCGCAGTTCTATGCGCTGCTGCTGGAAAAGACCGGGCTGACGAATGATCCCGATTTCGCCCCGCAAATGGACCCGCGCGTCTGGCCCATGTTGAAAGAGCGGCTGACGAACCTGTTCCTGACAAAAACGCGCGACGAATGGTGCGCGATCATGGATGGCACCGACATCTGCTTTGCCCCGGTGCTGAGCCTGCGTGAAGCGCCGCAGCATCCGCACAATGCGCAGCGCGGAACGTTTGTTGAAGATCAGGGCATGGTCATGCCCGCGCCTGCGCCGCGCTTTATGGGAACGCCTGCGCCCCAGCCATCGCTGGCGGGGCGCAGCGCCACTTGATCTCAGTCCGCCCGGACGGCAGCGTCAAGTTCGCCGTCCGGGTACTTGCGCTTGTGGCGGACCGACCACCACAGCGAAATACCGATAAGCGCGGCGCCGATCAGGCCGGTGATCGTTTCGGGAATGTGGAACTTCGCTGACAGCAGCATGATCGCGCCGAGCGCAATGATCGCCCAGAACGCGCCATGTTCAAGGAAGCGATATTCCGAAAGCGTGCCCTTCTTGACCAGCATGATCGTCATCGAACGGACGAACATAGCGCCGATGGACAGGCCAAGCGCAATGATCACCATGTTGTTCGACAGGGCAAAAGCCCCAATGACGCCATCGAAGCTGAACGATGCGTCGAGTACGTTGAGATAGAGGAACCCGCCAAGACCCGAACGTACCACAAGGCCCGCCGCCTTCTGCGCTTCGTCGCGCATTTCAAGGATCGTGCCGAGCGCTTCGACCGCGATGAAGGTGACAAGGCCCAGTACGCCCGATACCATGAAGGTCAGCGCATCTGCCTCTGACAGCAGCAGCGAAATGCCGTAGATCGCCAGCAGAAGCAGTGCGATTTCGGCAGCCTTGACGTTGGATACCAGCGCGAGCTTCTCTTCCACCCACTTGATCCAGTGGACTTCCTTTTCGCCGTCGAAAAAGAACGACAGGCCGACCATTGCGAGGAATGCACCGCCAAAGCCTGCAATCCCGACATGAGCGCTGCTTACGATCTCTTCATAGCGTTTGGGATCGTTGAGCGAGAGGTTCAGCGCTTCGACGGGGCCAAGTCCCGCAGCAATTGCCACGATGGCCAGAGGAAACACGATGCGCATCCCGAACACGGCGATGATCATGCCCCAGGTGAGGAAGCGCTTCTGCCAGACCTCGTCCATTTCCTCCAGCACGGCGGCATTTACCACCGCGTTGTCGAAAGACAGCGAGATTTCGAGGATCGACAACACGAACACGATCCACAGCAGAGACATCGTGCCGCCTGCCGTGCCGGTCTGCATCCAGCCATAGGCCACCGCGAGCGCGAGGCAGACCAGCGTGAAAAGGATCGATCCCTTGTAAAAGCGCAGCAAGTTGGAATTCCCCTGTTTGACTCAGCAGCGCTTACTTGGGTTGGTAGGTCTGTTCAATGCCGGGGAAGCTGCGGTCGCGCACTTCCTCTGCATAACGGGCCGCCGCGCCCGAAATGGTATCGGCGATATTCTCGTAGATCTTCACGAAGCGCGGCACACGTTCGAACATACCAAGCATATCTTCGGTCACCAGTACCTGCCCATCGCATTGCGCTGATGCGCCGATGCCGATGGTGGGGCACGGGACGGCCTGGGTGATGGCAACGGCAATGGGTTCGACCACACCTTCGATCACGATGGCGAAGGCGCCTGCATCAGAAAGCGCCCTGGCATCGCCCACGATCTTGGCAGCCTCCGCCTCACTCCGCCCGCGTGCGTTATAGCCGCCAAGCACGTTGACCGCTTGGGGGGTGAGGCCGACATGGCCCATGACGGGAATACCGCGTGCAGTCAGGAAGGCGACCGTTTCCGCCATCGCTTCGCCGCCTTCAAGCTTCACCGCTGCGCAGCCGGTTTCCTTCAACAAGCGTGCTGCGCTTTCGAACGCCTGCACGGGCGATGCTTCGTAAGACCCGAACGGCATATCGACCACGACAGCCGCGTGATACGATCCGCGCACCACTGCAGCGCCATGTGCTGCCATCATGTCGAGCGTGACTGGCACGGAAGAGGGCAGGCCATAGATCACCTGGCCCAGCGAATCCCCCACCAGAAGCAGATCGCAATGCGCATCCAGCAATTGGGCCTGCCGTGCGGTATAGGCGGTGAGCATGACCACGGGCTGCGCAGTTACGCCGTCCTTCTTGCGCTGGCGGATCGCGGGGATCGTCAGCCGCTTCATCGGCGCAGGCGTGGGGTTGGCGCGACTGGTGGCCGTATCGAGCTGGAAGGTGGTGGACATAAAGGCGTATCCTTGCGGCACATCAGGCTTCTAGAGGGGGCTTCTGGCAGGCACCTGCTTCTAATGGCTCGTTGCAAACCCGCAAGACCGGTGCACCTTTGATGCAAGGCTGGGGAAAAATGGCTTGCGCGCAGGGTTGTTCCCGCTAGCTTCGCGGCCATTAGCTGGTTTCGGACGCAACCGTTTCAGGTCTGGTGCCGAACCAAGGCGGGAGAATTTCATGTTCGGTCGCGTCAAACCGCTCGACGCCATTCTAGCAACTGCAGAAAAGAAATCGCTGCATCGCTCGCTCGGTGCTTTCCAATTGACCATGCTCGGTGTTGGTGCCGTGATCGGAACCGGCATTTTTGTGCTGACTGCCGAAGCCGCGCAAAAGGCCGGGCCGGGTATGATGATCAGCTTCATCATCGCCGGCTTCGTTTGTGCCGTAGCTGCGCTGTGTTACGCGGAAATGGCATCAATGGTGCCGGTATCCGGCTCTGCCTATACCTACAGCTATGCCGTCATGGGCGAACTGATCGCGTGGATGGTTGGTTGGGCGCTGATCCTCGAATATGCCGTGGCGGCCGGGGCGGTCAGCGTTGGCTGGTCCGGTTATGTCGTCGGCCTTATCGAGAATGCGTTCAGTATCGACATACCCGATCTGTTGGTTCGCGGACCCTATGATGGCGGGCTGGTCAATCTTCCAGCCATGCTCATTGCAGGCCTCGTAACCTGGCTGCTGGTCATCGGCACCAAGGAAAGCGCCACGGTCAACGCGGTGCTGGTGGCGATCAAGGTTTCGGCGCTGACCTTGTTCATCATTCTGGCTCTGCCGGTCATGAATATGGAAAAGTTCGAACCCTTTGCGCCACTGGGCTTCGGCGGCATCGGTGCGGCTGCGGCCTCGATCTTCTTCGCCTATGTCGGGTTCGATGCGGTTTCGACCGCTGCGGAAGAAACGAAGAATCCCCAGCGCAACATGCCGATCGGTCTGATCGGCAGCCTTGCCATCTGTACCGTTTTCTATCTGCTGGTTGCCGCAGGCGTGATCGGTTCTGTCGGTGCGCAGCCGCAGATGGCGAACGGCATCGGGTTGGAACCGGGCAGCGCCGAACTCACTGCGCAGTGCGCCGCAATCGCCGATCAGGCAGTGGTCTGTTCGAAGGAGGCGCTGGCGTGGACGCTGCGTGAAATCGGCTGGCCGCAGATCGGCAACCTCGTCGGCCTTGCCGCCGGGCTTGCGCTGCCATCGGTCATCCTGATGATGATGTTCGGCCAGACTCGCATCTTCTTTGTGATGAGCCGCGATGGCCTGCTTCCGGCCTCGTTTTCGAAGATCCACCCGCGTTACAACACCCCGCACGTGATCACGATCATTACCGGCGTGTTCGTGGCGCTGTTCGCGGCGTTCTTCCCGGTAGGCTTGCTCGCCAACATCTCGAACTCGGGCACGCTGTTTGCTTTTGCTGCAGTATCGATTGCAGTTCTGGTCATCCGCCGTCGCGAGCCGGGCCGTCATCGTCCGTTCCGCACGCCTGCGATTTATCTGACCTCGCCGCTGGCCTTCCTTGGCTGCGCCTACCTGTTCTACAAGCTGGATGAGAAGAGCCAGTTGCTCTTTGTGATCTGGGCAGCCGTGGGACTGGTCGTCTATTACGCCTACAGCCGCAGTCGCAGCCATGTGGGCCGCGGGATCGTGGAAGTGCACGAAGCCGATGCAGACGCGCCGCCGCAACCGGTTCCGCCGATCGACTGATCTGGCGTTTGCGCAAACAGAAAGAGGGCCGCCCCGTAAGGAGCGGCCCTTTTCTTTTTTCCCAATCGGTTTTGGGAGGGGCAGAGGCAATGCGGTTTACAGCGTCGTTTCGGTAAATCCGCCCTTGACGTCGTTGGTCACATCCATGCCCAACGCCATCTTCGCCGTGCCGATTATTCCCATTTCGCCCGCCCAGATCGATGCGTCTCCAAGATCCATGCGCATGAACAGCAGGTTGGGCGAATTCGGTCCGCCCGGAAACCACGCCTCGACGAAGTTGTTCCACTGCTTTTCAAGCCGCGCCGGATCGGTTTCCTCGACCAATATCCCATGAAAACGGGCGAATACGTCGTGCCCTTTGGAGGAGAATGTGGCGGTCGCGCCGCCCATAGTTGCGAAGCGGTTATCGCGGCTGGTAAAAAACCAGATCGCACTGTTGGCGTCCTTGTCGAGCTGAGCCGTCATTGGTGCTGCTGAATCCGGATCATCGTCAAGCTGCAGCATGACGTAGGGCGAAGATGACATCGCCTTCCAGAATTTCTCGCGCAGTTCCTCGGGATTGCCTTGGTCGTACTTCATCGCAGAATAACCTTTCCTATCCTCGTGTCGTGCTTTGAACGGGGCGAGACAGGGCTGGTTCCCCCGGAGTTCTCAGCCCGCTTATGCACAATCGGGCAGGCGCTTGATGAAATGGACATCGGGACTGGCATCGAGATCAAATAGAACATATAATGAACAAATGTCGCAGCTTACCGTTCTTGAACGTCTTGAGATCCTTGCCGATGCCGCCAAATACGATGCGTCCTGCGCGTCGTCCGGCACTGCCAGGCGCGATAGCAAGGGGGGGAAGGGCATCGGTTCGACCGAAGGGATGGGCATCTGCCACGCCTATGCGCCCGATGGCCGCTGCATTTCGTTGCTCAAGATTCTGCTGACCAACCACTGCGTGTTCGATTGCCACTACTGCATAAACCGCAAAAGCTCGAACACCCGCCGCGCGCGCTTTACGCCGCAGGAGGTGGTGGACCTCACGCTGTCCTTCTATCGTCGCAATTATATCGAAGGGTTGTTTCTCTCATCGGGCATCGTCAAAAGTTCCAGTCACACGATGGAGCAATTGATCGAAGTTGGCCGTATCTTGCGGGAAGAACACGATTGTCGTGGCTATATTCACCTCAAGACCATCCCCGAGGCCGATCCCGAACTCGTCGCGCAGGCGGGACTCTATGCCGATCGTGTTTCGATCAACGTCGAACTGCCGACAGTCGCAGGCCTCACGCGCCTCGCTCCCGACAAGTCTGCTCCTCAGATCGAAGGCGCGATGGGATCGGTGCAAGAGGCGATTGTCGAGGCGAAGGATGCGCACAAGCGTTTTCGCCATGCGCCGAAATTCGCACCGGCCGGACAATCCACGCAGATGATCGTGGGCGCGGACGCCGCCACTGATGCCGATATCGTTGGCCGTGCCAGCACGCTCTATGATCGCTTCCGACTGCGGCGCGTCTATTACTCCGCATTCAGTCCGATTCCTGATGCGAGCGCTGTTCTGCCGCTCAAGCGTCCGCCGCTGATGCGCGAACATCGATTATACCAGTCAGACTGGCTCATGCGCTTCTATGGTTATGCGCCGCACGAAGTGCAGCAAGCTGCGGACATGGATGGGATGTTGCCGCTCGACATCGATCCCAAGCTGGCATGGGCACTGCGCTTTCGAGGGGATTTTCCGGTAGACGTGAACCGCGCGCCGCGTGAACGATTGCTGCGTGTGCCGGGGTTGGGGGTAAAGGCCGTGAATGCGATGGTCGCGGCGCGTCGGCAACGTCGGCTGCGGCTTGCCGATGTTGGCAAACTCACCGTTTCGCTGGCCAAAGTCCGTCCGTTCATCGTTACGGAGGACTGGCGGCCGGTGCTGCTGACTGACAGAGCCGATTTGCGCAGCCTTGTGATGCCCGCAACGCGCGCCACCCAGCTTGAACTGTTCGCATGATGCGCTCGGCCGACGCCCTGCTGACCGATGTGTATCGCATATCGCTGCCTGCACCGGATGATTTTGAATTCTGGCGGGAAGCGGCGCGTGGAATGATCCGTGTTGGCATTCCGGCAGATCGGATCATATGGGAATCGCCCGCCGATCAGGCGATTGACTTGTTCGCACAAGGGGAGCGCGCCCTGCCGCCTCCTGCTGCCGACGCACCGCAGCCACGGGCATCGCGCAACTTCCTTCAACTTGCCCAAAGTGTCATCCTGCATTCTGATATAGAACGCTTTTCTTTGCTCTATCGCACGCTCTGGCGGCTCCAGTCGCGGCCACGCCTGATGGAGGATAAAGCTGATCCCGACGTGCGCCGAATGGAAGATCTGGCCCGGCAAGTGCGGCGCGACATTCACAAGATGCGCGCTTTCGTGCGGTTCCGCGCATTGGAGGATGAAGGCGATGAACATTACGTCGCGTGGTTCGAACCGGAATATCACATCCTGCGCGCCAATTCCGGGTTCTTTGTGCGCCGGTTCACGACCATGCGCTGGTCTATCCTTACACCGCGCGGGGCGCTGCATTGGGATGGCAACGCCTTGCATGAAGGCCCGCCCGCCACGCGGGCTGATGCCCCGTCAGGCGATCCGGTCGAAGCGCTCTGGCGCAAATATTATGCGTCGATCTTCAATCCTGCGCGTCTGAAGGTCGGTGCAATGCTCAAGGAGATGCCCCGGAAATACTGGAAGAACATGCCCGAAACGGCACTAATTCCCGAACTGATTGCAGGGGCGCAGGCGCGCGAGGCGCAGATGGTAAACGCGGGCTCACAGGATTTCGGTGAAACACCACAGAGCCTTGAAGCAATCTATGCAGGCATTGATGCCTGTCGCCGCTGCGACATTGGCTGCAATGGCACCCGTGCTGTGATGGGTGAGGGGCCGCATTCAGCCGCGCTGATGATCGTCGGTGAACAGCCGGGCGACGTCGAGGAGGAGCAAAGCCGACCCTTCGTCGGCCCTGCCGGACAACTGCTCCGTGCGCATCTTGAAAAAGCAGGCATCCCGGAACAGCGGGCCTATATTACCAATGCGGTCAAGCATTTCAAGTTTACCCCACAGGGCAAACGCCGACTGCACCAGAACCCCTCCGCCAGAGAAATCGACATCTGCCGTTGGTGGCTGGATGGAGAACGCTCGTTGGTAAAGCCCAAACTCGTCCTTGCGTTGGGGGCGAGCGCAGCGCGCAGTTTGCTGGGCAAGACGATAAGCGTGCAGAAGGTGCGCGGAGAGCCGCATGTCCTTGATGACGGAAGCGAGTTGTGGATCACCACGCACCCGAGCTATCTCCTGCGCCTGCAGGATCGCGGGCGCGAGGAGGAAGAAGCAAAATTTGCCAATGATTTGCGCAAGGTTTCTATCAGGCTTTCGAATCTATCGCGATAGCTCCGCGATCATGTCCTGAGCCGTTCGATCCCCTGTGCCAGTGCAACGTAGAGCTTGCCCATGTCGGACGACAGCAGGGTTACGCCCAGTGCATTGCCATCGCGCGTAGAGAGCAATTGACGAAGCATCGACTCGAAGTCGTGGATGTAGCGGTTCACATGTTCGCGGAACTCGCTGTCGCTTTCGTAATGCGATTGCACGGCTTTCGCGTCGGCGTTTTCCAGCAGTGTCACTGCGCGCCGGGTGAAAATGCCGCGATCGCCGCGCAAGTAAGAAGCCCAGGCCGTTTCCGAAACGTCGCTCGACAGCGCTTTGGCGATGTCGATTGCCGAGGAATTGAGCGATTCGGTGATCAGTGCGGCACGGCGGGCAAAGTCGTTGTTGACCTGTTCTTCCGCCTTCTCCCGCGCCCGGCCAACGCGCGCTTCAAGATTTCCGGCCAGTTCGTCCACCTTGGTCAGTTGGTCACGCATCTGGATCGCTGTTTCGCGGCTCGCCGACGATGCTGCATCGATAGCCTCTTCAAGCCTGCCGATCAGTTCCGCGGCGCGGCCCTGCAGCACGCGCGCGATTGCGGCGCTGCTCTGTTCGCCAAGTCGTTCCGCAACTGCTTCCACATCGCTGGCCGTGCTGTTGCGCAAGTCCTCGCCGGCCCTTCCTGCGGCCTCGGTCAATAGGGCAACTGCGCCGGTCAAACGCTGTTCGATGTCTGTCGAAAGGGCAGAGCTTTCAGCCTTCGCCGCTGCCAGAAGATCGCGCAGCGCCGCAATCCGCGCTTCTCGCTCGCTGGCTTCGTCGGCCAGCAGCTTCTGGGCCTGTTGCAACTCGTTGATCGTTTCCGATAGCTGCGTGCGCGCACCACCGACGGTTTTGGCCAGATCGCGGCCACCGTCACCCGCCTCGCGCAAGGTGTCACGCAGGGTAAATACGCGGTCCTCCAGCCCCTTGAGGCCGGCTTCTGTGCTGCGCAACGCTTCGGGAATCTGGGTGCGCGTGTGATCACCACCTGCCTGAATCAGTTCAAGCAAGCGCACGGCGGAATCCGTCAACTCGCCAATTTCAAGGTCAGTACCCGAAAGGGCATGGCGCATTTCGGCAAGCCTGTTGTTCAGCGCACCTATGGACGTGTCTATAGTTGCGGCCGCTTGCACGCCTTCCTCACCTGAACTGGCAAGAAGAGCGGTGAAGCTACTGACTTTCAGACCAATTTCGTAAAAGCGCTGGGCAAGGCTGTCGGCCTCGGTGGCTTGCAATTTGCGCTGCGCATCGATTGCAAGGTCAAGCTCGGCCAGTTTTGCGGCAAGAGCTTCGGCAGCGTTGGCGGCGGCCTGCTCCATTGCTGCACGGCGCTGGGCGATGGCCTCGTCAATTTCACCAAGTCGCTGGTCCAGAACGGACTTTTGCTGTGCAGCGTTTGCCTCTGCGGAAGTGCGGCGCTGGGCCAGTTGTTCGTCCAGATTGCGCGCTTCCTGCCCCAGTTGCGTGTTCAGCGTGCGAGCCGCATCCTCGAACCGGGCGAGTTGTCCGCGCGATTGCGCCAGAAGTGCTTCGTGATCGGCAGCGATGCGGGTCAATGCCTCACGTAGCGCGGCGATATGCGCATCACTGCGTTCGCGCCAATCGGCAAGAGCGGCCTTTTCGCTCTGCTGCATCAACCCGGCTTGTTCGGCGCTGCTGCGGGCAAGTGCTTCAAAGCGCCCTTCGGCAAGAGTGGCAAGGTTCTCCGACGATTTGGCGAATTCGGCCACCGCAGTCTCGATCCGCTCACGCACGGCACCGACCTGCCGTTCGCTTGCCAGCCCGAACTCGTTCAGCCGCTGGAAGCCCGAAACCAGTTCCTCAAGCTGCAGGTGCGCGGTGCGCCCCGCATTGCCGATATTGTTGGTCACATCCTTGGCTGCGTTGGCGATCACCGGCAATTGTCCGCGCAGCTTGTCCATATTGTCGAGCGCGGCAGCCGATACATCGGCGATGCGATCCACTTGCGCACCGTTGCGACCGACCAGTTCATCCAGTCGCGCGCTGCTCGATGACAGACGCTCTACTGCAACCCGGCCCAGCGATTCGAGATCGCGGCCTTGCGCGGCGATAAAATCGCGCGCCAGCGACAGTTCGGTGTTGATCGAGACGAGCCGCTTTTCCAGCGCGCCCGATTCGCGCGAAAGCGAAAGCGCCACATCGGCAAACCGGTGTGCTTCGCGGCGGCTCGTGCGGATCACGAGCAGCAGTATTACCAGCACCAGCAGGACCGGCACCGACCATTGCGTGATCCACCAGGCCCACTGATCCGGGGCGATTGCCTCATGCTGGCGGAGAATCACGGCCCACAGGAAAAACCCTGTCCAGCCTGCGATCGTCAGCCAGCCCAGAGCTGGGGCTACCCAATCGAGATTGCGGCGCGGGTGGTCTTCGGCCCTGTCGTCTTGGGTGCTGTCGTCCTCGGCCAGCCAGCGCTCGCCATGCTCTTGAGGAGGCGTAGGGTCATTGCCGTGCGAAGCGGGAAGGCCAGCTTCTTGCGGAAGCAACAGCGAGCCATCCGGCGCTTCCGCCCCGGAAACGCTGATATCATCGGTGTCCGTTGCTGCACCGTCGAGCGAAATGATCCGTCGTCCCCCATTCATTCGCATTGCATATCACGTTTTCGTGGCAGTCATAAACCCTGCCTTAACGCTTCGCCGCATAGGCCGTTCTCATGGCCTACGAAGGTGACTCGCTCGACGCCAATCTCGCTGCTGCCGCAGGGCACGATCCTGATCTGGTGCGCGAACTGCGGACGGCTTTCCTTGAAAGCGCGGAACACCATATCGATCTGCTGGGCCGTGCGCGTTGCGACGGTAACTGGGAGGTTGCGGCGATGCGGCTGAAAGGCCTTGCCGCCAGTTTTCATGCAGATGGCTTGCTCGCTCTGGCTGAAGAAGCTCTGGAAACCGTGCCTGGCGATCCTGCGGTCCTGCGCCGCCTGCGCCAGATGCTGGACGATCTCGCCGTCAATCCCTGACAAGTTTTGCCCTGCGCTTGGCAGCGTGGCCCCCAGCCCCTAGGGTATGGATCAGGAGGCAGACGTTTGCGGGTCGCAGTTCTATCGCTGATCGAAGCCGCCGGCGCTGAAACCGGCGCGCTGCGGGGTTACCTGCCGATTGGCGGGCGCTCACTGCTGCGCCACCAGATCGGCCTTGCGCTGTCGCTGGGTGCCCGGCGTATCATCGTCATGGCCGAAGCGATCAGCGGCGAACTGGTGGCGCTGCAGCATTTTGCCGAATCCGGCGGGGCGCAGTTTCATGTCGTGGCCACCGCGCGCGCACTGGTGCCGCTCCTTGCCCCTGAGGATGACGTTATCGTGCTGGGCGATGGCCTGCTGGCCATGCCCGATACCCTGCGCGAACTGATCGAAGCGGGGCCGGTCGTTCTCACCCTGCCGGTGGAAACCGCATTGCCGCTGGGTTTTGAACGAATCGATATCAACCACGCGTTTGCCGCAGCCATGCGCTTTCCGGGCAGGATCGCCGCCGGGCTGGCAGACCTTCCACCCGAATGGAATGCACAGTCGGCCCTGCTGCGTCTGGCGGTGCAGGGCCGCGTTGCCCAGCGCAATGTTCCGGCTGCTTTGCTTGACGATGGCCGCTGGGGTATCCTGCGCGATGAAGACGAAGCCCATCTGGCAGAACGGCGATGGTTGCGTCTGCACACCCGCTTCGCAGGGGCGGGAGACGCAACCCCCGGAGAGCGTGCGGCCATTGCCTTGGTCGATCGGTTCGGACCGGCCATGCTCCATGCGGGCACGCGGCCCGCGCTGGTCGGTATTGCCGCCGGCGTGCTGGGGTTGCTGGGTGGCGGAGCCGGATGGCTTGGCAATTTCGCAATCGGGTTCGTGCTGATCGGTCTTGCCTGGCTGGTTGAACGGATCGCCAGCTTGCTGGGGCAAGTGGAGCGGGATTCCCTGCTCGCTTCAGGGATTGCGCGGCGTGGCGTGGCGCTGTTCCATCTGTTGATCGATGCCGGGTTGATAACGCTGGCCGGCTGGCGCAGCACCTTGCCTGATGTGCCATCGGTGCCGACGGGTGCAGGCTTTTTCGCGCCGCTGCTGCTGGTTGGCGGTGCGCGTTTGGCGGTCCTGGTCCTGCCTCAACGCCAATGGGCGCGCTGGATTTCGGACCGTTTGGCCATCGCCGTGCTGCTGATGGGAGCAAGCGTGTTCCTGCCGTTCGACGCTGCCATCGGCGTTGCGGTAATCGCGCTGTTCGGGGCTTGCCTGTTCACGCTTCAGTTCGGCACGATTCCAACCGAAACGGGGCCAACCGCAGGGGCTGCGCCTAACCTGCAGTTAACCACTCGGCAGTAAGAGCTTCGCATGGCCACGACTGCATCTGCTGGGACATTTTCTGCGGGTTCCGATCCCGAAGCGATCGAAGGCTTGCTGCGCCGCGATCTGGCCCATGCCGATCAGGCCATGCACCACATGGGACCGATTCTGCGCCACCTGCTGCAGAACGATGATCGTTCGATTTTCAGCGACGAAATCATCGCCCGCGTGCGCGGTATGATTGCCGATGTGGCACGTCAACTGGTGCAGGCGATGGGTGAGGCTGCCGGGCACACCGATGCCGCAGCCTGGGCGCGTGAGGCGGGACCGGGCCTTGCCGAAATGCTCGCTGCCACCCAGCCGCTGCTCTATCATCTCCACATGCTTGCGGTCGAATGGCAATTGACCGACAAGTTGCAGGGCAGGCTCGCCATCGATCCGGTGCTGACTCCGCTGCTGCAGGATATCATCGCCTCGCCTGATCCAGATCTGGCTGCTCGTGGCATGAACCTTCTGGCGGCACAGGCCCGTTTCGGTCAGCAAGTGCGCCGTATGCAGATCCCGCTGGCCGAACTGCCCGCCGATCTTCACGAAATGGCCTTGGCCACGATGAAAGCCTATGTCGCTGGCGATGCTGCCGGAGAGGCTGCAGCCGAACAGGCAGAACTGGTTCTGCGTCAGCGTCGTGCGGTTGCCGCCTCGCGTCTCGATCTGCTTGATCACATTGTTTCCGCGCTTGGGGCTGACCGTGCTGGCGCGCTCCGGCTCGATCACGCAGGTACTGCCATGTTTCTTACCGCGCTTGCCCGCGCTTCGCGGCTCGCCCGTGAAGCAGCGATCATGAGCACGACCGAAAGCCAGATGCCGCGCCTTGCGCTGTCGCTGGTGGCCGCAGGCGTGCGCCGGGATGGCGTGGTCGCCACTTTCGCCGCGCTACATCCCGAAATTGCCGTGCCCACCGGGATCGAAGGTCTGGATTCCGACCGCGCGGCTGCTCTTCTGGCCCATGTCCCGGTGGGCGTGGACGCATGATCAGGCCAAGCATGACATGACCGCCGCAGGGCCAATTCGCGCCCGGACTGACGCGGCAGACCGTCTCGTCGAGGCTGATGAAGCGCTGGCAGGGCTGCAAGCGCGCCTTGGCGGTGCCTATCCCGGCACTATCGCCATCCCGGCGTTGCTCGCGCTTGTGCGCAAGGCACGCTCGACGAACCTCTCGCTCATCGCGATGATCGCGGTGGAGGATGAAGGCCAGCCGCTGTCCTTCCGCGCCCATGCCTGCCCAACCGACAGTGGTACGCATATCGAGATTGCCGAATGGCGCCTTGCCGCAGGCGCCTGGGCGGCGGACGGTAATGGGCCTGATGATATTGCTCTGCTCCGCCAGTTGGCCGAAGCGCACATCGTGCTCGATGCCGAACAGCGCGTGATTTCCGGCCTCATCGATGGTCCCGATCTTCATCTTTTGGCAGAGTCGATCCATCAGGGTTTTGGCCGCTACTGGACTGATCTGATTGCCGTGGAAGGCAGTAGCCACCAGTTACCGCTACACTGGCGCTTGCTGGACGACGCATCGGTCAGCATCGAAGGCTCAGCTCGACGCTGGAAGGCCCGCTTGCTCCCTATCCGTGGTGGTGGCTTTGAATTGCTGCTGGTGGCGCAAACCGTTCCCGTGCAACCTGCGCCATCGGCCCCGCAACAGGCGGGCATGGCACAACTTGATTGGAAAGGCCTGCTGGGCCAAAACCTTGCGCCTGCATTGCGCGTGCCGGTCAACCGCATCGTCGCCAATGCCGAAACGATCCGCACGCGCCTCGCCGGGCCGATTGCCGAAAGCTATGTCGGCTATGCGGGCGATATTGCTGATGCGGGGCGCCATCTGCTCTCGTTGGTAGAGGATTTGGCCGATCTCGAAACGGTCGAGGATGAGCATTTCGTTCCCGCGCCTGATCACATCGATCTTGCCGATTGCGCGCGGCGTGCGGCGGGCATTCTTGGTGTGCGTGCGCAGGAGCGGAGTATTGCGCTGGCCCTGCCGCCCGAAAGCGCACTTGCCCCCGCCGTGGGCGAATTTCGCCGGGTGCTCCAAATCCTGCTCAACCTGATCGGCAATGCCATCCGCTATACACCGGGTCACACCACCGTGCGCATCGAAACCGGCTGCGAACGTGGGCTGGCATGGATCGCGGTGGCGGATGAAGGGCAGGGGATCCGCTCTGATCAGGCCGCGCGCGTGTTCGAAAAGTTTGAACGCCTTGGCCGCAGCGGCGATGGCGGCAGCGGCCTCGGCCTCTACATCTCACGCAAGCTGGCCCGCGCAATGGGCGGAGAGCTTTCGGTAGAAACCGCGCAGGGTGGCGGTGCCCGTTTCGTTCTGTGCCTGCCCGCCGATAACACCGCACAGATGTCTGCGCTGGGATAGACTTTTCAGGTCAGCGGCGTTTGCCCGCGCGCCATAGCGCCAGTGCACCCAGCACCATCAGGCCTGTGCCGATATAGGCCCACTGCGTTTGTGCCAGCATGAAGCTGGATGCGGGCCACATGATCAGGCCTAACCCCTGACCGGTCCACAGTGCGCCCATAAGAAGGGCCGCGATGCCGATAATTCTGAGAATTGTCGTCATCGCGGCCTGCTCCTTTTTCGTATCAGTCAATCAGCGCTGGCTCAGCGGCACGTAATCGCGCTGCGTCGGGCCGGTGTAGAGCTGGCCCATCCGGTTTCTCCTGAGAGAAACCGGCAACCAGACTCCACCCAGCGCCACACTACCTCAACGCTGGCTCAGCGGCACGTAATCGCGCTGCGTCGGGCCGGTATAAAGCTGGCGCGGACGCCCGATCTTCTGGCCTGGATCGCTGATCATTTCGTTCCACTGCGCCACCCAGCCCACGGTGCGGGCAAGAGCGAAGAGCACGGTGAACATCGTGGTCGGGAAACCGATCGCCGAAAGGATGATGCCCGAATAGAAGTCCACGTTCGGGAACAGCTTCTTTTCTGCGAAGTAGGGATCGCTCAGCGCGATTTCTTCAAGGCGAAGGGCGGTTTCGAACAGCGGATCCTGCACGTTCAGCGCCGCGAACACTTCGCGCACGGTCGACTGCATCACAGTCGCGCGCGGGTCATAGTTCTTGTACACGCGGTGACCGAAGCCCATCAGACGGAACGGATCGTTCTTGTCCTTCGCACGGTCGATGTAGTGCTGGATGCGGTCGGGCGTGCCGATTTCCTTGAGCATGTTGAGCGCGGCTTCGTTCGCGC
>NZ_JBMLSM010000140.1:0-8650 GCF_049240505.1 Novosphingobium sp. | reverse complement strand
CCTCTAAACACCACTCCGATTCGCGTCAACAGCCAATCTTTCAGTTTTTTGAAAATTACTGCACGAGGTGTGGGCGAAAGGCGCCAAAGCGCCGGAAAGCCTCAGCTTTTGAAGCCACCCGTCTGCCGCAAGGCTTCGCCCAGTGCGACTGCGCTGGCAATCGCGAGGTTCAGCGAGCGCACCTGCGGCCTGATGGGGATTCGCACCAAGGCATCGCACGCCTCGGCAACTGCAATCGGCACACCGCCGCTTTCCTTGCCGAATAATAACACGTCGCTGGAGCTGAACCGGAATTCGTGGAGCGATTCATCGCCCTTGGTGGTGAAGAGGACGAAGCGACGATCTGCCAGCGACGAGCGGAACGATTCGAAGCTGTCGTGGCGCGTCACCGCGACATGATCGATGTAGTCCATAGCCGCTCGGCGAACCCGGCGGTCATCCCAAACGAAACCCATCGGCTCTATAAGGTCAACGTCAACGCCCATACAGGCGCCCAGCCGCATCACCGCGCCGACGTTTCCGGCAATTTCGGGTTCGTAGAGTGCGAGACGCATGGCAACCTAACGCTATTCGACCGTTACCGACTTCGCCAGATTGCGAGGCTGATCGACGTCCGTGCCTTTGGCCACGGCCACGTGATAAGCGAGCAACTGCACCGGCACGGCATAGACCAGCGGCGCGATCAGCGGGTGCACCTTCGGCATCTCGATCGTGGCGAGGCAGCCCTCGCCCGCTTCGGCGATTCCTTCTGCGTCGGAAATCAGCACCACCTTGCCGCCGCGCGCACGCACTTCCTGCATGTTGCTGACGGTCTTTTCGAACAGCGGACCGCTGGGGGCGAGCACGATGACCGGCACAGCCTCGTCGATAAGGGCGATGGGGCCGTGCTTCATTTCGCCGCTGGCATAGCCTTCGGCGTGGATGTAGCTGATTTCCTTGAGCTTGAGCGCGCCTTCCAGCGCCAGCGGATAATCGGGCCCGCGCCCGAGATAGAGCACGTCCCGCGCAGGCGCGATGAGGTGCGCCATGCCGGCAATTTCTTCGTCATGTGCCAGCGCGGCGTTGAGGCAGGCGGGTGTTTCGACGAGTTGCTCGACAATTGCAGCTTCTTCCTCGCGGGTCAGGCGACCGCGCTTGACCGCGAGGTGTGCTGCGAGCGCTGCCAATACGGCAAGCTGGCAGGTGAAGGCCTTGGTCGAGGCGACGCCGATTTCCGGCCCGGCGTGGGTGGGCAGCAGCAGATCTGCCTCGCGCGCCATCGAACTGGTCGGCACGTTGACGACGACCGCGATGGTCTGGCCTGCCTGCTTGCAATGACGCAACGCAGCGAGTGTGTCAGCCGTTTCGCCGCTTTGCGAGATGAACAGGGCGAGGCCGCCCGGTTCCAGCACGGGATCGCGGTAACGGAATTCGGATGCGACATCGATGTCTACCGGCAGGCGAGCGAACTGTTCGAACCAGTATTTGGCGACCATTCCCGCATAGAAGCTGGTGCCGCAGGCGACGATGGTGACGCGATTGATGCTGGCAAGATCGAAATCGATCTGCGGCAGGGCGACGGTCTGTTCGACCCGACGCAAGTAGGAGCGCAGGGTTTGCGCGACGACCACTGGCTGCTCGAAGATTTCCTTCTGCATGAAGTGGCGGTAGTTGCCCTTCTCGATCGCCGCGGCGGTTGCGCCGGATGCGACGACGGGACGCTCGACTGGATTGTTGTCTGCGTCGAATATCTGCGCACCATCGCGGGTGATGATCACCCAGTCGCCTTCTTCGAGATAGGTGATCTTCTGCGTGAGTGGAGCAAGCGCCAGCGCGTCGGAGCCGAGATAGGTTTCACCTTCACCGTAGCCGACAACCAGAGGAGAGCCGAGGCGGGCGCCGATCAGCATGTCATCATGCTGGCGAAATGCGATCGCGAGCGCGAAAGCGCCGCGCAATTGGGGCAGCACGTCCTTTACCGCATCCTGTGGGCTGCGACCTGCTTCTACCTGTTCGGAAATGAGATGCGCGACGACTTCGGTGTCCGTCTCGCTTTCGAACGTGCGGCCGCGGGCGATCAGGGCTTCGCGCAAGGGTTTGAAGTTTTCGATGATGCCATTGTGGACCAGCGCGACTTCACCCGTGGCGTGGGGATGGGCGTTGCTGGTGGTCGGCGCGCCGTGCGTCGCCCAGCGGGTATGAGCGATGCCGATCAGGCCTGACGCCGGATTGCGTGCCAGTTCGACGACGAGGTTGTTGAGTTTACCTTCGGCCCTGCGGCGCACGAGGTGCCCGTCTTCGACCATGCAGACGCCCGCGCTGTCATAGCCGCGATATTCCATGCGGCGCAGACCATCGACCAACCGGTCTGCCACCTGTTCCTTGCCGACAATCCCGATAATTCCACACATGGTTTTTGTTCAATCCTGACTTGGCTATCGCGCACGTTCTGGCACGAAATCGTTGGCATTGTCTTTCCATTTGCCAGCGTAAGGAGGTTTGTCCAGCGAGGAATGAACCGGCATTGCGAAGAGTTTTCGTTCAGGTTTGCAGCGACTTTCCTGAAAGGGTTTACACAGTTTACACGGTCCAGAGAAACAAATCAGGGCGCGGGTAAGGTCGATCAGATTTCCCGCGAAGGCATGGGAGCTTTCCCGCTGAAGACGGGTGCAAGATTCTGGAAAAGCTGGAAGACATGGCGGCGCATGTGCCGGACAGTGCCAGCTTGCCCACGTGTAGGAAAATGCTTTCAGGCTTTGCGCAAAATCAATGAAACGCTAATATAATGCGTCATGGTCGATCCTGTCTGCAATGGAGGATCCCATGTTCAAGCTGAATGTCGGCGGCATCGACCGTGCGCTGCGTATCGTTCTGGGTTTTGTGCTGATCGCGCTGGTGTTCGTCGGACCGAAGACGCCGCTGGGGTGGATTGGAGTTGTGCCGCTGCTGACCGGGCTGATGCGGACCTGTCCGCTGTATACGCTCATCGGGCTGAATACCTGCCCGCGCCGATAACCCTGACTCTTGCCACCGCAGGATCGAGGCGGCATAGCCGCGCCCATGCATGATATCCGCCTGATCCGCGAAAACCCGGAAGCCTTTGACGCCGCTCTCGCCCGCCGTGGGGTTGAAGCTGCGTCGGCTTCCATCCTTGAAATGGACACCCGCCGCCGCGACATCGCCACGCGGATGCAAGAGGTGCAGGCGCGCCGGAACGAGGCTTCGAAGGCCATCGGGGCGGCTATGGGCAAAGGCGACAAGGACACCGCCGAAGCGCTGAAGACCGAGGTTGCCGCGCTGAAAACCGAACTGCCCGCGCTGGAAGAGGACGAGCGCACGCAGACTGCGCTGCAGAACGCCGCACTTTCTGCCATCCCCAACTTGCCCGCCGCCGAGGTGCCCGAAGGCGAGGACGAGGCTGGCAATGCCGAAGTCAGCCGCTGGGGCACCCCGCGCGATTTTGCGTTCACGCCAAAGGAACATGCAGACCTTGGCCCGGCGCTTGGTCTCGATTTCGAAACCGGCGCGCTTATTGCAGGCGCGCGCTTCACCTTCCTTAAGGGTGGCATGGCCCGCCTGCACCGCGCGCTGGCGCAATTCATGCTCGATCGCCAGACCGGCGAGAACGGCTATATGGAGTGCATCCCGCCGCTGCTGGTGAAGGATGAGGCCGTGTTCGGTACCGGCCAGCTGCCCAAGTTTGCCGAAGACCTGTTCCGCACGACGGATCGCCGCTGGCTGATCCCCACCGCCGAAGTCAGCCTGACAAATGCGGTACAGGGCCAGATCCTGAATGATGCGCAACTGCCCTTGCGGATGACGGCGCTGACGCCCTGCTTCCGGTCTGAAGCAGGCGCCGCCGGGCGCGATACGCGCGGGTTCATCCGCCAGCACCAGTTCGAGAAGGTCGAACTCGTTTCTATCACACGGCCAGAAGAGTCCGAGGCTGAGCATGAGCGCATGACAGCTTGTGCCGAGGGCGTGCTGCAAGCGCTGGGCCTGCCCTATCGCAAGATGCTGCTCTGCACCGGCGACATGGGCTTTACGGCGCGCAAGACCTATGACCTTGAAGTCTGGCTGCCGGGGCAGAACGCCTACCGCGAGATTTCGTCGTGCTCGAACTGCGGTGATTTTCAGGCGCGGCGGATGAATACCCGCTATCGCCCTGCCGATGCGAAGGGCACCGAATTCGTCCACACGCTCAACGGTTCTGGCCTTGCCGTGGGCCGCACTCTGGTGGCAGTCTTGGAAAACTACCAGCAGGAGGACGGATCGGTGGACGTGCCCGAAGTGCTGCTTCCCTATATGGGCGGGCTGACCCGTCTGGTGCCGCTGGCCGGATGAAACGGCTGCTGGCTGCAGTTGCGTTGCTGCTGGCAACGCCGCTTGTGGCGCAAACGGCTGCGCGCGGACCGATCGTTGCCTGGAGCTACACCGTGCAGGCGGGCGATACCTTTGCGGATATTGCCCGCCGCTGGGGCGTGGACATGGCCACGCTGGGTGCGGCCAACGACATTCCCAGTCCTTACGTGATCCGCATCGGGCAAGTGCTGAAACGCCCCGATCCCAGAAGCGTGTCAAAGGTGGCGCCGGTTGCTGCCCCCTCACCCGCTCCAACCCCGGCTCCCGCACCGAAGCTACCGGCCCCGCCGGTTACCACACCCAAGGCCGTGGCACGCCCTGCCCCAAGCCCGCGCCCTGCGCCACCGCTGCGCCCACCGCTGGCGCCGCGTGAATCCGACGCGCCCAAATTGCAGTGGCCAACCGAAGGGGCAGTCGTCACCCACTTTGGCGAGCGTGTTTCGGGCATCCCCTCCAACGGTATCGATCTGGCTGCTCTCTATGGCACCAAGGTTCGCGCGGCGGCGGCCGGAACCGTGCTTTATGCAGGCAAGGAGCCGGAGCGCTTCGGCCAATTGATCCTGATCGATCATGGTGGCGGCTTCGTCAGCGCCTATGCCTATCTTGGCACGATGACGGTGAAAGAAGGCGACAAGGTGACGGCGTTCGAACGCATCGCGTTGGTCGGCAGAAGCGGTGAAGTGCAGCGCCCCACCGTCCACTTCGAACTGCGTCGCAACAATGTGCCGCGCGACCCGGAACTTTATCTGCCGCCACGATTGTAAGGGGCGATGGACCTGCACCTCCTGCGGCGCGGCGGACGCAAACCCGGAAGCCTGCTGCGGCGTGCGCTGAAAGTGCCGGTCTGGGCCGACCTTGGCCTGCGACTGGGCGCGGCCTTCGGGCTGGTCGCCGTGGTCGTGCTGGTTCACTGGATCGACAGGGCGGGCCTGAAAGACACGCACGACGGGCAGATCAGCTTTCTCGATGTCGTCTATTTCACGATGATCTCGATCACCACCACCGGCTTTGGCGATATCGCCCCGGTAAGCGACAGATCGCGCCTGATCGAAGCTGTGATCGTTACGCCGATCCGCATCGCGGTGCTCTTCATTTTCGTTGGCACCGCCTACAACTTCATCATCAAGCGCAGCTGGGAAAGGTTTCGCATGGCGCAGATCCAGAAGAACCTCACCAATCATATCGTCGTGCTTGGTTTCGGCGTATCGGGTTCGGAAGCGGTGGCGGAACTGATTGCACGCGGCACACCGCCGCACTGCATCGTGGTGATCGACCCCAGCGATGCGCGTCTTGATGCAGCATCGCGGCTTGGTTGTAATGTGATGGCAGGCGATGCCACCCGCGATGCCACGCTGATGGACGTGCATATCGACAAGGCCTGCTCGATCCTCGTCTCTGCCGGACGGGACGATACGTCGATCCTCATCACGCTGACTGCGCGCCATCTGGCTCCCAATGTGCCGATCAGCACCGTGGTGCGCGCCGTGGACAACGAAGTGCTGGCCCGGCAGGCAGGCGCTTCGACCGTGATCAACCCTGTGCGCTTTACCGGCCTGCTCATGGCAGGGTCTGCGCATGGCACGCACGTGGCGGATTACATAACCGATCTCGCCTCGATCGAAGGGCGCGTGCAACTGGTAGAGCGCAAAGTGACCCCTGACGAAGTGGGCAAGCCGCTGTCTGCATTGGCCAGCGGGCGGGGCTTGCGCATCTATCGCGCTGGGGCCGCCATCGGCTTCTGGGAGGCCGGTGCCGCAGAATTGAAGGCAGGTGACGTGATCGTTGAAATCACGCCTACGCCAGCATGAACGCCAACCCCATCGCAAGATAGGCAGTCAGCCAGAACCCGCCGTCGATCAGGGCAAGCCGTGTGCTGATGCGCTGATGCGAATAGCTGATCCACAGCGATGGGATCACGAAAGCAATCGCCAGCCCGCCAGACATCATGAAATAGAGCCACCACTTCACGTCAAGCGTTGCCTCACCCACGCGGGCGAACATGTGCCCCATCATGGTGGCGGTAATGAACAGCAGTGCTGCGGTGATCGCCGCCGTGCGCGCGGGCGAACGGCGGATACCGAGTTTGCCCGGCCCGACTTCTTCCAATCGCGCACGACCGAACACCGGGCCATACCACAAGGCTGACACCGCCAGCGCGACAAGCGTTGCAAGAACCACCGCGATCCAGTTGACTTGGCCCATTATTTCCTTCTTTTCCAAGCCCCCGCTGCGCGATCATGCTACGCTTGGCACGCGGCCATTGCAACGCCGTGCCAGTCCAAGATGGAGTGTCCGACTGACCATAGGTGACGTGCCGTGCATTTTCGCCTATGGGCCGCGCCATAATGGCAAGCCAGATTCCCCCCATCGTACTTCCCGAAGCCCCCAAAGTCGGCATGGTCAGCCTTGGCTGTCCCAAGGCGCTGGTCGATTCCGAACGGATTCTCACCCGTTTGCGCGCCGATGGCTATGCCATGAGCGCGGACTATGCCGGGGCCGATGTGGTGCTGGTCAACACTTGCGGGTTCCTTGATTCCGCAAAGGAAGAAAGCCTTTCCGCCATTGGCGAAGCGATTGCCGAGAACGGTCGCGTTATCGTGACCGGGTGCATGGGGAATGAGGCGGACGTGATCCGCGCCAAGTTCCCGCAGGTTCTCGCCGTAACCGGTGCGCACCAGTATGAAGCCGTGGTCGAAGCGGTGCACGAAGCCGCACCGCCCAGCATGGGACCGTATATCGACCTGATCCCGCAGGCCGAACCGGGCGATGTGAAGCTGACCCCGCGCCACTATGGTTATCTCAAGATTTCCGAAGGCTGCAACCACGCCTGCGCCTTCTGCATCATCCCCTCACTTCGCGGAAAGCTCGCCAGCCGCCGTATCGATGCCGTGCTGCGCGAGGCGGAAAAGCTGGTGGCGGCGGGCACGAAGGAACTGCTGGTGATCAGCCAGGACACGTCGGCCTATGGCGTGGATGTGCGGCATGAAGAACGCATGTGGAAAGGGCAACCGGTCCGCACGCACATGACCGACCTTGCACGCGAACTTGGCCAGTTGCGCACGCCGGAAGGTGATACGCCTTGGGTGCGGCTGCACTATGTCTACCCCTACCCCCATGTCGATGCGGTAATCCCGCTCATGGCCGAAGGGCTTGTGACACCCTATCTCGACATTCCGTTCCAGCACGCCAGCCCCAACGTGCTGCGCGCGATGAAGCGCCCGGCGAACGAAGCCAAGGTGCTCGACCGGATCAAGTCGTGGCGCGAGATTTGCCCCGACCTCACCATCCGTTCCAGCTTCGTCGTGGGCTTCCCTGGCGAGACTGAAGCCGATTTCGAATACCTGCTGGAATGGTTGGAAGAAGCCCAGCTTGATCGCGTGGGTGGATTCCGCTTCGAACCGGTCGCGGGCGCGGCGGCGAACGATCTGCCCAACCCGGTGCCCGAAGAGGTCAAGGAAGAGCGCTATGCGCGCCTGATGGAAAAGACCGAAGCCATCAGCGCGGCCAAGCTGGCCGCCAAGGTTGGCCGCACGATCAGGGTGATCGTGGACGAAGTGGGCGAGCCGGACGAGGATGGCGACGTGGGCGCGACCGCGCGCTCGCAGGCAGATGCGCCGGAGATCGACGGTGCGGTCTATTTGCGCAACGTCCCGGATGACCTGCAACCCGGCGATTTTGCGACTGTTCTGATCGAAGACGCAGACGCGCATGACCTTTATGGCGTGATCGCGGGCTGACGCTG
This sequence comes from Novosphingobium sp., assembly GCF_049240505.1. Taxonomy (GTDB): domain Bacteria; phylum Pseudomonadota; class Alphaproteobacteria; order Sphingomonadales; family Sphingomonadaceae; genus Novosphingobium. Next base: position 567 of record NZ_JBMLSM010000140.1, on the reverse strand, counting down.
GATGACGCCTGCCAGCCTTCTTGCACCGACCTACCTCCAGATGCTCACTGCGCTTTCGCAGTGGCTGGGAAAGGCGGAAGCGCAGTTGGGACAGGCAGGGGCGGACGCGCTGCTGGGGGCACGGCTCGCGCCCGACATGTTTCCGCTAGCCACGCAGATCCGCTTTGCCTGTGTTCAGGCGCAGGAAGGCATGTACCGTCTGGCAGACGCGGACTTTCCGCCTTCGATCGCAGCGCTGCTGGATGAAGGCCGCAATGCGGGTGAGCAACCCGGCACGATTGCCGATGCCCGGGCGCGGATCGAAGAGACGGCACAAATCGTCCGCGCGATGGCAGACGCAGATGCGTCAGACGATTCTGAAAGGGCGCTGGCGCATCAGCTTCCCAACGGCATGATCTTCGATTTCACCACCGAACAATACGCGCGGGACTGGGCCGTTCCGCAGTTCTACTTCCACGTGATGACGGCTTATACGATCCTGCGCAGTCAGGGTGTGGAATTGGGCAAAGCCGATTATGTGGCACATCTGTTCGGCCATCTGCGCCCCGGAACTATGCCGCAAGCTTA
>NZ_JBMLSM010000139.1:0-14163 GCF_049240505.1 Novosphingobium sp. | reverse complement strand
CCCGGACTTTCCTCGGGATCTTGCGATCACGCGGCTGCCCGGCCCCCTGGCGAGCGGTCACCTAGCATGTCCCAGATCGCGTTCCAACAGGAGTTCGAACAGCAATGCGCCGATCTGTCCGTCAACCTCGCCATCGATCCGCTGCGGTCGCCAGCGTCGCTGGAACGCGCGGACGGCGGCTTTCTGATCCGAGATGTCATAGCCGAAGCGTTCAAGCGCGAGGTAGAAGGCGGCTTCATTGTCATAGAGCAGCCTCATCGACAGCCTGGGCGTGGGCAGGCAGAGGCGGTGGCGGGCGACGAGTTCCCAAGGGAACAGTTCGCCGGGATCTTCCTTGCGGGCAGGCGCAATGTCGGAATGGCCGACGACGTTGGCGCGGGGCACGTTATGGCGCTTCACGATGTCGGCCAGCAGCGGCAGCAGCGCTTCGATCTGGGCGTCAGGAAAGGGGCGGTAGCCAAACTCGTGGCCCGGATTGACCAGTTCGATGCCGACGCTGGCCGAGTTTACATCAGTGATGCCGCGCCATGATCCCCGGCCTGCGTGCCATGCCCGCTTGTCTTCGTCGACCAAGCCGGTAACCGTCCCGTCCTCATCGATCATGTAATGCGCCGAAACTTCCGCCGCCGGATCGCACAACCGGTCAAGCGCGGCCTGCGCGGTTTCCATGCCGGTGTAGTGCAGTACCACCATGTTCACCGGCAGCTTGCGCTCGTTCCAGTTGGGCGAGGGCACTTCGCGGTGGACGAGCCAGCGGCGCATCTTCAGCCTTGCTCCTCAGGCGACCGGCAGCACCGCGCCAAGGACGAGGCTTTCCGCCGTGACATGTACCTGCACCGCGCCGTTCACGGAAGCGGCGAGCTGGTGGACCATCGCGGCAGGGGCCGTGCGGCTGGACAGTTCGGCAGAGGGCAGCGTGCCTTCCAAAGCCTGACCGATCGCCGGATCGAAGGCCACGCGCTGCCCGGCAGCACGCACGACGATCTCGGCCACGCCGTCCCTGACCTCAGCCCCGATATCGAGCGTGCCGCCGCGCACCAGTGCATCAAGGCCGATGAGCGCGAGGTTGAGCAGCGTTTTCACTGCAGGCTTGGCAAGGCTGTCCACGCCGAACATCCAGTTTACCGCGACACGCCCGTTGTTGCCAACCAGCGCATCGACCAAAGCGCGCGCCTCGCTCACGGGCACCTGTTCGCCAAAGCCGCCTGCCGCACCGAAGGCGAGGCGGAAGAACTTGAGCTTGTCGGCAGAGGTCCTGGCGCTCTGTTCCAGCAGTTCCATGCAGCGCTTGCGCATTTCGGGGTCCTTCTCGTCCGCGAGAAGTTCCAGACCGTTGGACAGCGCGCCAACGGGGCTGAGCAGATCGTGGCAGAGGCGCGAGCAGAGCAGGCTGGCAAGGTCGAGAGCAGATGCGGACATGTTCAGGTTTCGCGCCTTTTTCCTGAAGGGGTTTACACAGTTTACACTGTTCAGAGAAACTTTGCCGAGGCCCGTTTGTGCCCACGCCGGACGACCGCCAAAGCGGTTTCGGTGCAGGCAGGAGGCGGCTTGGTTCTCATCGGTCTACCCTGCCTTAGCCCTCCACGACGCGGTAGGAAAGCGGTTCGAACCCATCTGCCCCATCGCGCCAACACGTAATCGCATCATTCGCCACAATCGCCCATACGCGACCGTCGCGTGCGGCGCTGGTTTGGTCGGTGGCGGAAGGGCGTGCGAGGCCGTTGGGGTGCGAGTGAAAATAGCCGATGACCTGCGGCCCGGAGCCATCGCGAGCAGCGCGGTGCGTGGCGACAAGGGCTGCGGGATCGATCTCGAAATGGCGGGTGGGATCAGCGGCGACGTTGGCGGTGGGGGCAGCGGTTCGGATATGGGCGGCGGTGCCAAGGAGTATGCCACAGGCTTCGTATGGTGCGGCGCGGTGCGCGGCGGAGAGCATGGCGGCGTGGGCGGAGCGGCTTAGAGTGGGCACCATGTTGCTGATGTGGCGATATGGAGAGGGGCTGGCAAGGTTGGCATGAGTTTTCGAATCGAGAGGATGTGCTTGCATATGCCGTAATAACGAACTTTGCTATTTTCTGTTATTCTCCGTAGATGCACCGCCAACCGCAGGAACGTTGCCATGAATGTGAGTCTGACACCTGAACTCGAATCGCTGATCCACCGTAAGGTCGGCAATGGGCGTTACACATCCGCCAGCGAGGTAGTGCGAGAGGCCCTGCGGCTGATGGAAGAGCGCGATCAGGTGCAAGAATTGTACAAGGCTTCCATGCGCGAAAAAATCGCAGCCGGTATGGCCTCGTTGCGCGCTGGGAAAGGCAGCGACGGCGAAGCATTTATGGTTGGGCTGGACGCTGATCTGGCAGCAATCGAGAGTCGCGAGGAATAGTGGCTGGCCGTTATGTGCTATCGCCCGAGGCTGAGCGGGACATTGCGCAAATCCGCAATTTTTATCTTGAAGAAGCCGGAGCGCGGGTTGCGCGCCACGTGGTTGGTCAAATCGCAAAGGCGATGCAATTTTTGGCGACATCGCCGGGTGCCGGGCACCGCCGCTATGACCTGACCAATGAAAATGTGCGGTTCTGGCCGGTCTTGTCTTATCTCATTGTCTACGATCCGGGGATGCAGCCTATTGGCATTGCGCGCGTACTGCACGCGGCGCGTGATCTTGAAACGCTTCTGCACAGGTCTTCGCCTAAAATATGAAGACGGGATGCTTTGCTTGCGAGAGCGATTCGCCCAAACTATGTGGAGGATGGAAATAATTTTCTAGGGTCTTTGTTGGTGACTACAGACGAGATGCGTGAACTGCTCGCGTTGCATATTCAGTTGCTAGAGAAGTCTGTCGCTTGCGGGGAATCTCTGCAAGAGTTACGTGCAAATACCAGTATTATTGGAGAATATAGCGCAACTTTGTTGCTTGGTGGAGAGCGCGCAGCGGCCATAAATCAGCGTGGATGGGATGTTCTCGGAGCAGATGGCCTCCGCTATGCGGTAAAGACCTATACCTCGCAGACGCGCACAATGAAATTTAAGGCCAGCACGCTTGGTTTAGCTGACAAGGCGCTAATTTATCGTCTTTCCGTGATCGATGGAAAGATTCAATTGACGCAAATGGGTATGCCGACCGTCGAAGGGAGCAGGCAAAGTCCCATGCGGCGGGATAGCGGTTCAAACTACTACTTTTATCCATTGCCGAAAATAGACTTCCGCTATCTGCCCGATGATCCCGGCAGTGCATCCTGCCTTGCCCTCTGACTGCCCTCTCCCCATATCCCGTAGATGGGGGCTGACGAGACGATCATTTCCGGGGCGATTGGTGCGGGCGGGCAGCGGCTCGACAAGGTGCTGGCCGATGCTTCGGGCCTTTCACGCGAGCGCGTTAAGGCGCTGCTGGGAGAGGGGCGCATCAGCCTGTCCGGCAAGGTGATGACGCAAGCATCGTTCAAGTCTGTTGAGGGCACCGCCTTTGAAATCCGTGTGCCGGAAGCCGCGCCTGCCGAGGCGGTCGCGCAGGATATTCCGCTGATTGTGGTCTATGAGGACGATGCGCTGATCGTGGTGGACAAGCCTGCCGGGCTGGTGGTGCATCCGGCGGCGGGGAATGCGGACGGGACTTTGGTCAATGCGTTGCTGCACCATTGCCGGGGGCAGCTTTCGGGCATTGGTGGGGTAGCGCGGCCGGGGATCGTGCACCGGATCGACAAGGATACGTCGGGACTGCTGGTCGTGGCCAAGACCGATGTGGCGCATGAGGGGCTGGCGAAGCAGTTTGCCGATCATTCGATCGTGCGCGCCTACAAGTGTGTGACTGCCGGGCTGCCGGTGCCGGTGGCAGGCACGGTGCGCGGGGCGATTGCGCGATCAAGCCATGATCGCAAGAAGATGGCCTTGGTGGAAGAAGGCCGGGGAAAGCACGCGGTTACGCATTACAGGACGCTGGCTGCGCTTGAAGGGGCGGCGCTGGTGGAGTGTCGGCTGGAGACGGGGAGAACCCACCAGGTGCGCGTTCACCTTGCGTCAATCGGCCATCCGCTATTGGGTGATCCGGTCTATGGACGCACACCTTCAAAGCTTCGACCGCTGGTCCAGCGGCTGGGATTTCAACGTCAGGCGCTGCACGCGGCGGAACTGGGGTTCATCCATCCCGTCAGCGATGAACGCCTTCACTTCACCAGTTCGACGCCCGTCGATATGCGGGAACTCATCGTCGAATTGTGCGCTGAAGGTCAGGATGCAAAGATCATGGCGATGGTGTAAAGACAGCCCAACGGAGTCGGTCATTCGAAGGCTCTGCAATGTGTGGTCCCGCCGCCGGTCGCCCATCAGGGGGCCGTCATCTGGGAACCGACGCGACGAAAGGACATGTTCAGGTGAGTGAGGAAAGAAAAGCTGTGACCGTCCCCGCTCTGGGTGGCGAGGCCAGCCTCAACCGCTATCTATCGGAAATCCGCAAGTTCCCCGTGCTGACGGCTGAGCAGGAATATATGCTCGCCAAGCGTTTTCAGGAACATCAGGACCCCGAAGCTGCTGCCCAACTGGTGACGAGCCATCTGCGACTCGTGGCGAAGATCGCTATGGGCTATCGCGGATATGGCCTGCCGGTGAGCGAGCTGATCTCTGAAGGCAACATCGGCCTGATGCAGGGCGTGAAGAAGTTTGAGCCGGACCGTGGCTTCCGTCTGGCCACTTATGCCATGTGGTGGATCAAGGCATCGATGCAGGAGTTCATCCTGCGGTCGTGGAGCCTTGTGAAGATGGGCACGACGGCGGCGCAGAAGAAGCTGTTCTTCAATCTGCGTCGGATGAAAAAGAACCTTGAGGCTTTCGAGGATTCGGACCTGCATCCTGACGATGTGCGCAAGATCGCGACCGATCTGGGCGTGCCCGAACAGGAAGTGGTCAACATGAACCGGCGCATGATGATGGGGGGCGATGCTTCGCTCAACGTCTCCATGCGCGAGGATGGCGAAGGTTCGTGGCAGGATTGGCTGACCGACGATCGCCCGCTGCAGGACGAGACGGTAGCCGAAGCCGAAGAGGCAAGCTATCGGCACGAACTGCTGGTGGAGGCAATGGACAGCCTGAACGAGCGTGAGCGCCACATCCTGACCGATCGCCGCCTGATTGACGATCCCAAGACGCTGGAAGAACTTTCACAGGTCTACAATGTCAGCCGTGAGCGCGTGCGCCAGATCGAGGTGCGTGCATTCGAAAAACTGCAGAAGGCGATCCAGCGGATCGCAGTGGAGCGCAGGCTTCTGCCAGCCTGATTCTGTTGCAGTGTTATGCTGCAAGAACGGTCCATACCGGAGCAAATATGATGGCCGGGCGAAAGCTCGGCCATCGTTGTTTTTACCATGTTTTGCGCGCCGGGGTATTACATCCTTGGTGTGGTGGCGCACATTTTCCGTCATTTTCGGGTGCTAGACCTGTTGTTGAAAGCAGCGCCAAAAGGTGTGCTTTGATGTCCTGTCCCGGAACAGTTAACGTGCGTTGACTCCATTCCGGTGCTGAGGCAGGTAACGGACAGAACAGAAACGATTTCGGGTCGCTGAAGAAAGTTTGCAACGGGGGGCATCATCGTGCCTGCCCGCATCTGCTTTCCAGGGGGCACGGAATTGAAGAAGCCATTGTTCGCCACGATTGCTGGCGTCGCTGCCATCGGTATCTCCGCCAGTGCCGCGCAGGCACAGCAAGCGGTTCAGACAAGGGATCAGCTTGATCTCCCGGTGGCCAAGCCGGACACCCCCCAGGCCAGCGCGCGCGTGCGATCCAATGGGATTGAGGCTGGGCCATGCCCGCTTGCGACCAGCGATATCCGCACCACCATCAGCAGTGTAGAGATCACGGCCCCCGGCGGAGCGGCGCTTCCCGGTGAAATCATGCAGTTGCTGGGTGGGATCGCCCCGGCTGCGGGCGAACAACCGATCCGTCAGGTCTGCGATCTGCGTGACGAAGTGCAGGCTCGTCTGCGCGCCGCGCGCTATGTCGCCAGTGTGCAGGTGCCGCAGCAGCGCATCGATTCGGGTGTTCTGAAGCTTGAAGTCGTATCCGGGCGCATCGTTGAAATGCGTGTGCGCGGCGATGTCGGCCCTTACGAGGCGCTCTTGCAGCGCCGGATCGAGCGGCTGAAAGAACTCGATCCGCTGAACGAGGCCGAAGCCGAGCGTATCCTGCTGCTGGCGAACGACATTCCCGGCCTTTCGGTGGAACTGGCGCTCAGCCCGGCAAGCGGGCGGCCTGGTGACCTTATCGGTGAACTGTCGGTTTCGTTCCGTTCGTTCTCGCTGCTGGCCAACCTGCAGAACTACAACGCTGATTTCCTCGGCCGTGAAACCGGACTGCTTCATGCCGAGTTCTATGGCCTGACGGGGCAGGGCGATATCACCACGCTGACCGGGCAGAGCACCTTCGATTTCAAGGAGCAGCGCATCGCCGCGCTGCGCCATGCGATGATCCTGAACAATGCGGGCACCACGATGGAACTGCGCGGCACTGTTGCCGAGGCGCGCCCGGATCTGCTCTCGCTCGATCAGCGCACGGTTTCGCTTGTCGCGGGGCTGGGCTTCTCGCACCCGCTTCTGCGCACGGTGACCGACCGCGCGAAGTTGACTGGCGGCTTTGAATATTCGCAGCAGCGTTCGCGTTTCTATCAGGCTGGCGGCGCTTCCAGCCCGCTGACGCGCGACCGGATTTCAGCGCTCTATCTGCGGCTTGAAGGCTCGACCGCCAAGCTGGACGTTACGGGCGAGCAGCTTGCCGGGCTTTCCGGGTCGCTTGAACTGCGGCGGGGCATCGATGTGTTCGGCGCTTCACGGCAGGGTGATATCGTGGACCTTTACGGCACGTCGCGCAGCGATGGCAGCTCGCTGGCTACGGTCGTGCGCGGCAGCGTGGAAGGCTTCTACAAGCTGGGGCCGGTGTTCGAACTGGCCGGCAAGGTCAATGGTCAGTGGGCGAACCGCGCGCTGCTGAACTACGATACTTACGCGATCGGCAACTTTACCATCGGTCGCGGTTACGATCCGGGTGCCAATACCGGTGACCGCGCGATCGGTTTCGTGATCGAGCCGCGCCTGAATTTCACGCTCGATCAGAAGGTTAAGGGGCAGGTCTACGGTTTTTACGAAGGCGTGAAGCTGTGGAACATCGGCCCGAACGCGACCGAGAAGGAGCGTTTCATCGCCTCGGTTGGTGGCGGTGCCCGCCTTTCGCTGTCGCAGGTGATCCGGCTTGATGTGACTTACACCCATGCGCTCGACAAGCCTCTGCTGACCGGGGCTTTTGCCAAGCGGCCGGAAGACCGGGTGCTCGTGTCGCTGACCTTCCAGTTCGTTCCGTTCAGCCTGTGACAGTCCGGGGAGTACAATCGATGAACAACGCCATCAACGGCAAGCGTCGTGCCCTCCGCCTCGGCACTGGCATCGCGACTTGCGTTTCGTCCATTTTCCTCGCGCACACAGCGTGCGGGCAATCGTTGCCGGAACTCGCCAATGCGGGTGGGGCCGCTGTAAGCACAGCTGGCAATACGCTAACGGTTGACGCGCTCGCCGCCAATCGGGTGATCAACTGGAACACATTCTCGGTCGACGCCGGGAATACGGTGAACTTCGTTTCGACGGCGGCATCGGTCACCGATACGACGCCTGTCACCGTGGTGAACCGTGTGATCGGGGTGAACGATGCTGGAACGCAGAGGTTCTTTCCGTCCTACATCAACGGCGCGATCAATTCGTCGAATGGCGGCAACAACAACATCTCGGTCTGGCTGATCAACCCATCGGGCATCACTTTCGGGCCGACCGGGGCGTTCAGCGGCGGCAGCCTTGTCGTCTCATCGCTCGATTTCATCGCGCCTGAAACCGGCAGCGATGCGTTCAGCGGCACATCGGTGCGCCTGCAGCGCAAGACATTTGGCGCGGGCGAAGCGCTGGGCGTGAAGAACGATATCAACAACAGCCCGCTGACCGCGATGGAAATCAAGCTGGTGCCCGGCGCTGGCACGATCGCCACGCAGGGATCGCTTGTCCTGCTGGGCGAGCAGATCACCATCGGCAAGGACGTCAACGCCAACGGCGAAGTCCTGATCGTGGCCGCCAGCGACGTGAGCTTTACGCCGACGACCGGCAGCCCGATCAGCTTCAACATCCTGGCCGGCACCGAAATGGGCGGGGTTCAGGTGCTGGGCACTGGCGAAGTCGATGGCCGCAACATCGTGGTTGCCGCATCGAACGCAACCAATGCGCTCAAGACGCTGCTTCAGGTCGATACCGGTGGCCGGTTGACCGCAACGGCGGACAATGGCGGCGTTACGCTGACCACCTCTTCCGACGCCATCAATGTGGGTGACACGGTTGCTGCGGCCGACATCGATAGCCAGGGCCTGATTTCGACGACGGGCCTCAACGGCGGTGTGACCGTGCGGTCCAATGCCAGCGCCACCACCGCGCGCATCAGTGCCACGGGCGATGTGCTGGTGCGGTCGGGCGCGGGCGCTTCCGATGCCGTCAGCCTTGGCACGGTGCAGACCGATGGCGCTATCGACGTTGCGGCTACCGGTGATCTGACGCTGGGGCTGGCCGGGACCGAGACGATTCTGGCGGGCGGAGTGATCGATCTGGAATCGACCGGCGGCGCGATCAATTCGACGGCGACCGACCTGACGATCCGTTCAAACCGCGCAGATGCAGGCAGCGGCGCGCTGACCATCGATGCGGTTACAGATATCGATCTTGGCAATGCCACGCTGGCCGGTGGGGCGACCCGTACGGCAGCGGTTACCGTAAGGTCAGACACGGGCGCGATCGAAATCGACGCGGCCAGTGCTTCCAAGTTCACCGGAACGGCAGCCACGACATTCACGGCAAACGGCACGATCACAGGCGGCAACGCAACTGCCGCTGCGGGCAATGCTGTGCAGATCACGGCGGCCAACGGCATCACGCTGACGACCGCACGTGCTTTGGGCGCCGATCAGGACCTGCGGCTTACTACCGATGGCCCGGTGGTGGCAGATGTGCTCTCGGCAGATCGCACGGTCGTGATTGGCAGCACCGGTGCGCCGGTTTCCAGCCTGACGGTGAACACCTCGATCACCGCAACGACGGGCAATATCAACGCATTTGCCGATACGATGGACATTGCTGCGGCGACCGCCGGGGGCAATGTAACCCTGCGGTCCGATGGTGATATCGCCGTGACGGGCAAGGTTGAAGCGGGCGATACCTTGCTGGCAAAGGGCATCACCACCGATTATGCCACCTCGTTCAGTGCGGGCACGGCGCAGGCGAATACCGGATCGGCCACCATCATGGCCGATGCTATCGATATCGGCGCGCTTCGGACCGGCACGACCGGCACGGTTCAGGGCAAGACCAGCATTGCGCTGGGTTCGGCGCTTGTCGGGGGTAACCTGACTGTTGAAACCGATCTGGACAATGCCGCAGGTGACATCACGCTGGGTACGGCGGGCGCAAGCAGCATCGTTGCCGATGGCCGGATCACGATCAATTCCACTTTCGGCGCGGTGGGTCGCGCTGCCGGATCGACCGGACTGACGCTTTGGTCCAATGCCGATGACAGCGGCGCAGATGCCCTTTCGGTCACGGCGAATAACGCAGTAGCGCTGGGCAATGCACGGCTTGATGGCGGTACGGTTCCATCTGCAGCGGTAACGGTTCGGTCAACCACCGATGACGTTGAGATCGGCACCGCCAACGCAACGCGGTTCACCGGCACGGCGCTGGCTGGAACCTTCACATCGACCGGCACGATCACTGGCGACAATTCCGCAGCCGGTGCAGGCAATGCCATCCTCATCGATGCAGCCAACATTGTGCTCGCCACGGCGCGGACGCAGGGCGCCGATCAGGATATCCGCCTGACCACGACGGGCGCGGTCGATGCCACCGCGATCACGGCTTCGCGCAATATCGTGATTTCCAGCCTTGGCAGCCCGGCAAGCCGCATCGGTTCGTCGACGCTGAAGCCGATCCTCACCGCCAATACCGGGTCCATCAGTGCGTTTGCAGGCGCGATGACGCTGGACAAAGCCACGGCAGCAACATCGATTTTGCTGCGATCCGATGGTGCCATCAGTGCAGATGGCAAGATCGAGGCGGGCACCAACCTGACGGTTTCCGGCGTGACCGGCACCCATGCCGGTGCCTTCACTGCGACAACCGCCGAGGCGACGGCAGGCGCGGTAAGCGTGAGTGCGAGCGCGATCGATCTGGGCACGGCGATTTCCGGCACCAGCACCACGCTGGATGCGCTGGTCGCGGGCGGCACGATCAGCATCGGCAAGGTCGATGCGGGCACGAACTATACCGCAACAGCGACCGGTGACATCACGATGGGCCGCGTGGGTGCGAAGACCCAGACGGCAGGTGGTGCGGTTCTGATCGACAGCGCTACCGGATCGATCAGCGAAGGAACGACCGGCGTTTCGCTGACGTCGAATGATGACGACTCTGGGGCCGAAACACTGACACTGGATGCGGGCAATGCCATTGCTCTGGGCAATGCGGTTCTGCGCGGCGGTGCAACGCAGACGTCCGATGTTTCGCTGACCTCGGTCAACGGCACGACGATTGACGAGGCCTTTGCAGCGAACTTCGGCAGCACTGCGGGGGGGGCGTTCACGGCTGATCTGGTCGATGCCAATGGCAACGCCACGATCACGGCGGGTTCGGTTGCGGCCAAGGTGGTCGATGCCACTGGCGATATCACCGTGACGAGCGCGGGTGCGGTTCAGGCGAACACGTTGACGGCGGGCGGCAACGTCACCGTCAAGGGTGTCGGCGTAGGTCATGCAGCCTCGCTCGCGGCGATTGGCGGCATAACGGGTGCGGGGATCACGGCTACGGCAGGCGCGATCAGCGTGAAGGCGGGGGCGATCAACGTCGCTTCAGCTACCTCTGGCACCAGCACCACGCTGGATGCGCTGGTCGCGGGCGGCACGATTGCGGTCGGCAATGTCGATGCGGGCACGAATTATACGGCAACAGCGACCGGTGACATCACGCTGGGCCGCGTGGGGGCGAAGACCCAGACGGCTGGTGGTGCAGTCCTTATCGACAGCGCTACCGGATCGATCAGCGAAGGAACGACCGGCCTTGCGCTGACGTCGAATGACGATGATGCGGGTGCCGAAACGCTGACGCTGGATGCGGGCAATGCCATTGCGTTGGGCAATGCGGTGTTGCGCGGCGGCGCAACGCAGACGTCCGATATTTCGCTGACCTCGGTCAACGGCACGACGATTGACGAGGCCTTTGCAGCGAACTTCGGCAGCACTGCGGGGGGGGCGTTCACGGCTGATCTGGTCGATGCCAATGGCAACGCCACGATCACGGCGGGTTCGGTTGCGGCCAAGGTGGTCGATGCCACTGGCGATATCACCGTGACGAGCGCGGGTGCGGTTCAGGCGAACACGTTGACGGCGGGCGGCAACGTCACCGTCAAGGGTGTCGGCGCAGGTCATGCTGCATCGCTCGCGGCGATTGGCGGCACGACTGGCGCGGCGATCACGGCCACGGCAGGCGCGATCAGCGTGAAGGCGGGTGCGATCAACGTCGCTTCGGCCAATTCGGGCACCAGCACCACGCTGGATGCCACGGTTGCCGGAGGCACGATTGCGGTCGGCAATGTCGATGCGGGAACCAGCTACTCCGCAACCGCCACGGGTGGTATCACGCTTGGGCAAGGAAGCCGCAAGACGCAGACCGCAGGCGGTGCGGTTACCATCACCAGCACCACCGGTTCGATTACTGAAGGTGTGACGGGCGTTTCGCTGACGTCGAACGATGACGATGCAGGTACGGAAGCGCTGACGCTGAGCGCCGGAAACGCCATTGCGTTGGGTGGCGCGGTGCTGCGCGGCGGTACTACGCAAACGTCTGATATTGCGCTGACATCGACCAATGGCACGGCCATTGATGAAGCCTTTGCAGCGAACTTCGGCAGCACGGCAGGTGGTGCGTTCACGGCTGATCTGGTCGATGCCAATGGCAACGCCACGATCACGGCGGGTTCGGTTGCGGCCAAGGTGGTCGATGCCACTGGCGATATCACCGTGACGAGCGCGGGTGCGGTTCAGGCGAACACGTTGACGGCGGGCGGGAACGTCACCGTCAAGGGCGTGGGCGCAGGACATGCAGCATCGCTCGCGGCGATTGGCGGCACCACGGGTACGGCGATCACGGCCACAGCAGGCGCGATCAGCGTTAAGGCGGGGGCGATCAACGTCGCATCGGCAACTTCTGGCACCAGCACCACGCTGGATGCCGCTGTTACGGGCGGTACGATTGCGGTCGGCAATGTGGATGCGGGTACGGATTATACCGCAACCGCCACGGGCGACATCACGCTGGGGCAGGGTAACCGCAAGACGCAGACGGCAGGCGGTGAGGTGAACATCACCAGCACGGCAGGTTCGATCAGTGAAGGCGCAACGGGCCTTGCGCTGACCTCGAACGATGACGACGCTGGGGCCGAAACGCTGACGCTGGATGCGGGCAATGCCATTGCTCTGGGCAATGCGGTTCTGCGTGGCGGCGCAACGCAGACGTCCGATATTTCGCTGACTTCGGTCAACGGCACTACGATTGACGAGGCCTTTGCAGCGAACTTCGGCAGCACGGCAGGTGGTGCGTTCACGGCTGATCTGGTCGACGCCAATGGCAACGCCACGATCACGGCGGGTTCGGTTGCTGCCAAGGTGGTCGATGCTACTGGCGACATCACCGTGACCAGCGCGGGTGCGGTTCAGACGAACACGTTGACGGCGGGCGGGAACGTCACCGTCAAGGGTGTCGGCGCAGGTCATGCTGCATCGCTCGCGGCGATTGGCGGCACGACTGGCGCGGCCATTACGGCCACGGCAGGTGCGATCAGCGTGAAGGCGGGGGCGATCAACGTCGCCTCGGCTACCTCGGGCACCAGCACCACGCTGGATGCCGCTGTTGCAGGAGGCACGATTGCGGTGGGCAATGTCGATGCAGGCACCAGCTACTCCGCGTTGGCCGATGGCAACATCCAACTGGGGCGCGTGGGCGCGAAGACACAGACGGCGGGTGGCGCTGTTCTGGTCGACAGCGCGAACGGCTCGATCAGCGAAGGCACGACGGGCCTTACGCTGACCGCCAACGATGATGGCACTGGCGCGGAAACGCTTGTGCTTGATGCGGGCGGTGCGATTGCGCTCGGCAATTCGGTACTGTCTGGCGGGACAAACAAGCAGTCCGCTGTTTCGACCACTTCAGGCGCGGATACCACGCTCGGCACGGTCAACTCGGCAGCCTTCACGGCCAATGCTGGCACGACCTTCACAGCGCGCAAGGCGATCACCGCGGCCGGAAATGTTGCGATCACGGCTGGGGGGGCGGTCGCACTGGATACGGTGGCCGCAGAAGGTACTGGTCATGATATTACGATCACCACGCCGGGCGCTGTCACAGCGGTTTCGCTGGTCGCGGCGCGTGATGTAACCGTTGGGGGCACGGGCGGCGGCAATGCCGCATCGTTCACCGCACCTACCGTTACTGCAACCGCGGGGGCGATTTCGGTGAAGGCTGGCGCAACCGATATCGAGGCAGCTGTTTCGGGCACCGACACGACCGTTTCGGGCACTACCGCGAAGCTCGGCACGGTTTCCGCCGGTGGTGACTACACCGTCAACACGACCGGCGATATCACGCTGGGCAAGGCTGGCCTGCTGACGCAGCAAGCCAAGGGTGCGGTGAGCCTGACCTCTTCGTCGGGCAAGATCCAGCAAGGCACCAATGGCCTGGTTCTGACCGGCAACAGCGATGACAGCCTGGGCGAAGCGGTATCGCTCAGCGCCGCCGAGATTGCGCTGGGCGGGGCGACGGTGAATGGCGGTGCGACCAAGCAGTCGCTGGTAACGCTGGAAACGACCGGTGCGACCACAGTGGGCAAGGTCAACGCTTCGGCGCTTGCTGCTACAGCAGGCACGACCTTCACCGCTACTGGCCTGATCGAGACGGCCAACAACGCAGCCATAACGGCAGGTGGAGCGGTCACGCTCGACACGGTGCGGGCGCTGGGCACCGGCAGCCTCATCACCATTTCCACGCCGGGGGCTATTTCGGCGGGGACATTGGCTGCGGGACAGGATGTCCGGGTCGGCGGTGCGATGGA
>NZ_JBMLSM010000138.1:0-9399 GCF_049240505.1 Novosphingobium sp. | reverse complement strand
ATTCGATCGACCAGTGGCAGGCCGATGCGGAAAGCGGCAAGCTGCTCGAGACTTTCGCCTGCGGCACCGCAGCGGTCGTCACCCCGGTGGGCAAGGTCGCCAGCCACAGCGGTGAATTCACCATAGGTTCCGGTGGCCCCGGCCAGTTGACGCAGAAGCTGCGCCAGAAGCTGGTGGGCATTCAGCGCGGCGAGATTCCCGACACCCACGGCTGGGTAAAGCGCATCGCATAAAACCCAATCCGCACACACACCTTGCGCCCCCGCGCAGGCGGGGGCCTCAGTGTTGTTACGGAAGATTGGCATAAACCGACTGAGTCCCCCGCCTGCGCAGGGGACGCAAGGTGCTGCGCGTCAGAAATCGAACTGCGCGCGCATCCCTACGACATCGGCGCCATAGCTGGTGTCCGTGCCGGCCGCCACGGCAGCGTTCTTCAGCCACAGGTGGCCATAGTCGAGAATGAAGCGCACGTAATCGGTCGGCACCCATAGCAACGAGGCACCGGCCAGTTGCTGCCGCCCGCCGATGATTCCGTTGTCGTTGAGATCCAGCCAGTCGTAGCGCACGTTGACTTGCAGCGCGCCCAGCCCGCCCTTGTCGATACCGTTCTTCGGCTTGATCCGGGTCCAGGTCCCTTCACTCGCCTTGTAGGGCAGCGTATCGCCCTTCGTCAGGAAAAGCCCCGCTTCCACATAGCCGCCATTGAACGTGGGATCGGCAATCGCGCCGGGACGGTTGACCTTCATCCACTGTGATTCCGCCGTGAAGTGCAGCGGGCCACCCGTCCAGCCAAGTTCCAGCCCATAGTTGGTTTCGGAAATTGCACTGATCGCCTTCGTATCGACAAAGCGCAGATCGGTGGTGTGCGTAAACGGCCGCGCACGATACCGAACCGTGGCCGCCCCATCGTTCAGATCGTGATAGTGCGCCGATCCACCGATATGCGCCTGACCGCCCAGCAGCTTGGGCTGCAGGGCAAAGCGGCCATCGATGGAATAGCTGTTGTCGGTATCGGCGTTCAGGTCGGTTACGTTGTCAGAGAAGACGCCGACCTGCGCCAGCACCATGCCCTTCTGATACTGCGCCGAAAGCCCCAGCCGCCGCTCGAACCCGAAGGCGGTGTTGAATGATGCGCGCTCCATGAAGCTGGTGAACAGGTCGGATTCGGTATCTTCCATCGATTCGAACGGCTTGTGCTGGCCAATCGTCAGCGTCAGGTTCTTGATGCCGGTATAGTTCAGGTAGATGTCGGTCGGATCGATGCTACTGTTGGCGATATCCGCCTCGATGCGATAGCCGAAGTTCCCCGGAATGGTGCCATCGAAGCCGAAATAGGCGCGGCGGAATTCGGTTGCCAGGCCAAGGCTTTTGCTGCCGATGGCAGACGGGGCGGAAACCGATGCGGTATCGATCTGCAACCGGCCACGCGGCTTGAAGCTCCACTTGCCTGCGGCGGGATTCTTCGGATCAACCGCCGTTTCGATCTTCGGCCCGCCATCCCAGCCGATTGCCACCGGTGGCTTGGCGCTCACTGTCTGCGCCGGAATGGCTGCCACGGCGCTGGCGGTCGCATCGGCCTTGGCTTGTGCTTGCGCAAGTTGGTCCTGCAAGGTGGCGATCTGGGTCTGCGCCTGCTGCATCTGGGCCTGCATGGCCTGCATTTGGCTTTGCATCTGCTGAAGCTGCGCCTGCATCGCTATCAGGTCAGATTCGGGCGCAGCTTGTGCCGGAACGGCCCAACCGGCCGCACAGACAAGAGCAATGGTCGAGATACGGGTCGCAGGCGTCATGGCTGTTCCTTGGCTCCGATTCGTCGGATTGCGGCCAAATATGTCTGTTGTGTTACATTTTGTTGACGCTCGTTTTGCCAATTTATCACGGCCCGTGCGACGTTGCCGTATGGTTGCCTTGTGGCCCGTGTCGTGGCATCGCTGACACGCATGTTAATCGCCCGATTAGCGGGGCACGGAGACATCTACATGAGCATTTCGTTCGAAGGCCGCGTCGCGATCGTCACTGGCGCAGGTGGCGGGCTGGGTCGTGCCTACGCGCTCGAACTGGCAAAGCGTGGCGCGAAAGTGGTGGTCAACGACCTGGGCGGATCACGCGATGGCACTGGCCATTCTGACGCCGCGCTCAAAGTGGTCGAGGAAATCGAGGCTGCAGGCGGCGAAGCGATGTCGAACGGTGGCTCGGTCAGCGAATACGAACAGATGGTCGAGATGGTTGCCCGCGCCAAGGAGCGCTGGGGCGGCGTCCACGTGCTGATCAACAACGCTGGCATCCTGCGCGACAAGAGCTTCACCAAGATGGACCCGGCGGACTTCGAAATGGTCGTGCGCGTCCACCTGATCGGCTCGGCCTTCGCCACCAAGGCCTGCTGGGATCTGATGCGCGAACAGAACTATGGCCGCATCCTGATGACCGCATCGTCCACCGGACTGTTCGGCAACTTCGGCCAGGCCAACTATGGCGCGGCCAAGCTCGGCCTCGCAGGTCTCACCAAGACGCTCTACCTTGAAGGCGCGAAGAACAACATCAAGGTCAACACGCTGGCCCCCGTCGCCGCCACGCGCATGACCGAGGATATCTTCCCCGAAGAAGCCTTCAAGCTGTTCGGCCCCGAAAACGTCGTCCCTGCCGCGCTCTTCCTCGTCTCGGAAGACGCCCCCACCAACGCCATCGTCGGCGCAGGCGGCGGCGCCTACCACGGTGCGTGGGTAACCATGAACAAGGGCGTCCTCCTCGCCACCGGCGAACGCACGGTCGAAGGCTTCGCCGCCAAGTGGGACACGATCAGCGACCGCACGGGAGACTTCGCCCCGCAATCAGGTGCAGAGCAGAGCCAGGTGATTATTGGGCAATTGCAGGCGGCGATGAAGGGGTGAACGATAAAATCCTCCCCGTTTTTGCGAAGCACAAATGGGGAGGTGTCGGCGGCGTAGCCGATGACGGAGGGGCAGCAACCCCTCCACCACCAGCTTCGCTGGCGGTCCCCCTCCCCATTTGCACCTGCGGTGAAAATCGGGAGGATTTGAACTAGGCTGACCGCAGCACCACCACGATGCCGCCTTCAGGTTCCACCGAGTTGGCGGACACCCGCACCGCATCTGCCCGCGCGCGCGACAGGATTTCCGGCGCTACGTCAGCGTCATGCACCACCACATCTGCTTGCCCGAGCAGCCGCGCCGCGCGCAAAGTCAGGTCTTCAGGATCGTTCGAGGTCAGCGTGATCTCGAACCGCCCAGACCGCCCTTCCGCGCCCTCGGCCAACCACGCGCCGACTTTGGCCTCGCTCCCGGCGCGGAACAGGTCAAGTTCGCCCCCTTCATCCAGCGCCGCATCCAGCGCGCGCCTGCGGTCGGCCACCGAGGACCACCGCGCCCGCATCCCGTCGCGCGCTTCTTCCAAAGCTCGCGCCAAGGCACCCAGCCCTTGCGGCAACAACCGCTCCAGCCGCAGGCGCAGGATCTTGGCCAGCCCCGCCGAGGCCCCGCCCGTGCCCACCGCGATCAGCACCGGGTCACGGTCCAAAATCGAAGGCGTGGTGAAATCGCATAGCTCTGGCCGGTCGACCACGTTGACCAGCAGCCCCGCGCAGCGCAGCCGGATCGCATCGCCCTCGGCCATCGCGGGATTGTCGTGCGCGATGAAGGCCAGCCGCGCGCCGTCATCGATCCCGGCACTGATGTCGCGGTAGATTACCCCTCCCGCACGCTCGATCAGGCGCTGCTTGGCCGCAGCGGCATCCCCCTCGCCCAGCAGGATCACTGGTTGCCCCGCGATGCGGTGGAAGAGGGGGAGCGACTGCATGGCTTACTTGAGGAAGGCCGGCACGCGTTCTGCCGCAAGTATCGTCGCGGGATCGATGCGGTCTGCCACAACGGCCCACTTGTCACCATCCACCATCACTTCGGGCACCAGGGGCCGCGAATTATAGGTGTTGGCCATCGTCGCGCCATAAGCGCCAGCGGTGCGAAACACCGCCAGATCGCCGCGCTCCACCTTGTCGATGGAGCGCGCCATCGCGAAGGTGTCCGAGCTTTCGCAGATCGGGCCGACGATGTTGGCGACCACAGTTTCGCCCTTCGGCTCCACGGCCACGAAATCGTGCCACGCATCATAAAGCGCAGGGCGCGCCAGATCGTTCATCGCGGCATCGACCACGACCCACGGATGGCTCGCGCCTTCCTTCACGCGGATTACTTCCGTCACCAGCACGCCGGTGTTGCCGGTGATCACGCGGCCCGGTTCGAACATCAGCGTCACGCCCCAGTTGCCGGTCACGCGCGCGACCATTGCGGCATACTCTTCTGGCTGCGGGAACACTTCGCCCGCCTTGTAGGGCACGCCTATCCCGCCGCCGAGGTCCATGTGCGTGACGGTATGGCCCGCCGCACGGATTTCTTCCATCAGCCCGCCAACCTTGGTGAAGGCGGCTTCCAGCGGCTCCAGCTTCGAAAGCTGGCTGCCGATATGCAGCGTCAGACCCCGCATGTTCAGCCCCGCCGTGCCAGCCAAACGGCCATAGATCGCGGCTGCCCGGTCAAACGGCACGCCAAACTTGTTCTCCGCCTTGCCGGTGGAAATCTTGCCATGCGTTCCGGCGTCCACATCGGGGTTCACGCGCAGCGCGGCAGAGGCCACCTTGCCCATCGACGCGGCGATTTCGGCCAGTTCCAGCCCTTCTTCCTCGCTTTCGAGGTTGAACTGCCCGATCCCAGCCTCGATCCCTCGGCGCATTTCGGCAGCGGTCTTGCCGACGCCGGAAAACACGATGCCATCGGGCGCCATGCCAGCGGCCAGCGCGCGCTCCATCTCGCCGCCCGAAACCACGTCCGCGCCATAGCCCTCTGCGGCCAACACTTTCAGCACCGACAGGTTCGGGTTGGACTTCACCGCAAAAGCGATCTTCGCGTTGCGCAGAATGCCCAGAGCATCGCGGAACACGCGAGCATGGCGCGTCAGCGTGGCGCGAGAATAGACATAGACGGGCGTGCCGACTTCAGCCGCAATCACCGGCAGGGGCACGTTTTCGGCGTGCAAGACGCCGTTGTTCAGTTCAAAATGGTCCATTGCGAAAACTCAAATCTCAGGAGGCAGATCGAAAGGATCGTCTTCACGATCCTGCGAGCGGCGACGCGGCTCGACATTGCGCGCAGGGACTGCCTGCGCGGGAGGTTTGAGCAGGTCATCAGCGCCCGGCTGCACCTCGCGGCCATAGGGGATCGGCGGTGGCGTCTGATCGGGCGCCAGCTTCAGCTCCGCCCGATTGCCGCAGGCCCCAAGGGCAAGCGCGGCCAGCGTAACGGCCAGGGATGTGCGCAATACGCTCAAGCCGATTCCTCCAGCCCCAGCGCCACGCGCGCTTCGGCCACGCGCTTCCTTACCTCGTCCGGCGCGGTTCCGCCATGACTGCATCGTGCGGCCACGCTCGCTTCCACCGAAAGCGCGGCATAGACGCGATCGTCGATGCGCGCGTCGATGGCCGTAAAGTCTTCTATCGAAAGCTGGTCGAGCGCAATGCCGCGCGATTCGGCCAGCTTGACCGCGCTGCCGGTGATGTGGTGCGCTTCGCGGAACGGAATGTTGGCCTGCCGCACCAGCCAGTCGGCCAGATCGGTCGCCGTGGCATAGCCAAGCTCTGCCGCAGCGCGCATCCGGTCGGTGCGGAATTTCGCCTCGGCCACCATCCCGGTCATTGCGGCAATGGACAGGGCGAGCAGGCTGGCGGCTTCGAACACCGGCGGCTTGTCGTCCTGCATGTCCTTTGAATAGGCCAGCGGCAGACCCTTCATCGTGATCATCAGTGCGGTCAGGCAGCCCACGATCCGCCCCGAATGCCCGCGCACGAGTTCGGCGGCATCGGGGTTCTTCTTCTGCGGCATGATGCTGCTGCCGGTCGAAAGACTGTCGGGCAGCGTGACGAAACCGAAAGGCTGGCTCGCCCAGATGATGAACTCCTCGGCCAGCCGCGAAAGGTGCAGCGAGCACTGCGCGGCGGCCATCAGGTAATCGAGCGCAAAGTCACGGTCCGACACCGAATCGAGGCTGTTGTCGGTCGGCCGATCAAATCCCAGCGCCTCCGCAGTGCGGAAGCGGTCGATGGGAAAGCCGGTGCCGGCCAGCGCCGCCGCGCCCAGCGGGCTCCGGTTCATGCGCACCCGCGCATCGGCAAACCGCGAACGGTCACGCCCGATCATTTCGTAATAGGCCATCAGGTGGTGGCCCAGCGTCACCGGTTGCGCGGTCTGCAAATGCGTGAAGCCCGGCATGATGCTGCCCGAATGCTCGCCTGCGCGGCTGACCAGCACCACCTGCAACTGCTTCAGG
Organism: Novosphingobium sp.; assembly: GCF_049240505.1. GTDB lineage: Bacteria > Pseudomonadota > Alphaproteobacteria > Sphingomonadales > Sphingomonadaceae > Novosphingobium. The sequence goes on along the minus strand of NZ_JBMLSM010000138.1, from coordinate 3,066 downwards.
CCATGCTCTGCCTGATCCATCGCATCGCGCACCCACAGGCGGAAGTCGGTCGCCACCTGATCGTTGCGACTGCGCGCGGTGTGCAGACGCCCTGCCGCCGCGCCGATCAGTTCGGCAAGGCGGCTTTCGGTGGTCATGTGAATGTCTTCGAGATCCCAGTTCTCGGGAACGCCATTGGCTTCATACTCGGCGGCGACCTGATCGAGACCGCCAGCAATCAGCGCCGCATCCTCTGCCGAAACGATGCCTTGCGCCCCCAGCATGTCCACATGGGCCTTTGACGCGGCGATGTCCTGCCGCCACAAGGCCTTGTCGAAGGGAATCGAGGCGTTGATTTCGCGCATGATTGCGGAGGGACCGCCTGCGAAGCGCCCGCCCCACATCTGGTTGGAGCCTGAATTGTCGCTCATGTCCGTCCGCCCGTCCTCAATGTCGCTCAAGTTGCTTCTGCTGGTCCCGGCACTCGCCGTCGCCGGGTGCGATAGGCAAGCCGCGCCCGACTCGCAACCGCAGACCGCCGCTACGCCATCGGAAAGCGCCGCGAAGGGAGAATTCAACGGCACGCTCGACATTGCCAATCGCGGAAAGGCCATGCCTGATTTCAGCGTGACCGATCCTTCGGGCAAGACGCTGAAGCTGACCGACCTCAAAGGCACGCCGGTTCTGGTGAATCTCTGGGCCACATGGTGCGGCCCGTGCGTGCTGGAAATGCCGATGCTGGATAAACTGGCGGCAGACAACGCGGGGCACTTGCGCGTCCTCACCGTCTCGCAGGATATCGATGGCGCGGCCAAGGTCGCGCCGTTCTATGCCGAAAGGAAGTTTGCCCAACTCGAACCGTGGCTCGATCCCGAAAACAACCTCGGCTTCTTCTACGAAACCGGAATGCTGCCAACGACCGTGCTCTACGACAAGGACGGCAAGGAAGTGTGGCGGATGATCGGTGCGCATGACTGGTCCGGGCCGAGGACAACGGCGATGCTGGCCGATACGTTGGCGAAATAGCTCCAAACATCATTTGACATTCTGATGAGCAACATTAGAGCGGCCGGCGGGCCACGCGGTCCCAACGCCGCGCGTGCTCTCTGTAAGGAGAGACTACATGTCTGCTACGATTCCGGCTCGCAAGCCTGCGCGCCCTTTCTTCTCATCCGGTCCCTGCGCAAAGCCGCCCGGATATTCCCCCGACAAACTCGCTACCGAATCGCTGGGCCGGTCACACCGCGCCAAGATTGGCAAGACGCGCCTTCAGTACAGCATCGACCTGATGCGCGAAGTGCTGCAACTGCCCGACACGCACCGCATCGGTATCGTTCCGGGGTCTGATACCGGCGCTTTCGAAATGGCGATGTGGACGATGCTCGGCGCTCGCCCCGTCACCACGCTGGCCTGGGAATCGTTCGGTGAAGGTTGGGTCACCGATGCGGCCAAGCAGCTCAAGCTCGATCCCACGATCCTGCGCGCAGACTATGGCCAGATCCCCGATCTGAACGCGATCGACTGGTCGAACGACGTGCTGTTCACCTGGAACGGCACCACGTCGGGCGTCCGCGTCCCCAACGCCGATTTCATCCCGGCAGACCGTGAAGGTCTTTCGTTCGCAGACGCCACCTCGGCCGTCTTCGCCTACGATATCGACTGGTCGAAGATCGACGTCGCAACCTTCTCGTGGCAGAAGGTTCTGGGCGGCGAAGGCGGCCACGGCGTGTTGATCCTTGGCCCCCGCGCGGTCGAACGGCTTGAAACCTACACGCCTGCATGGCCGCTGCCCAAGGTGTTCCGCCTTGTTTCCAAGGGCAAGCTGACCGAAGGCGTGTTCAAGGGCGAAACCATCAACACCCCGTCGATGCTGGCCGTCGAAGACGCCATCTTCGCGCTGGAATGGGCAAAGGGCCTTGGCGGGTTGAAGGGTCTGCAGGCGCGCAGCGATGCCAGTGCCGCCGCGCTCAACAAGATCGTCGAAGAGCGTTCGTGGCTCTCGCACCTCGCCGCTGACGAAGCGACCCGGTCGAAGACCTCGGTCTGCCTGTCGGTCGAAGGCGCGGATGCAGACTTCATCAAGAAGTTTGCCGCCCTCCTCGAAAAACAGGGCGCAGCCTACGACATCGCCGGTTACCGCGATGCCCCCGCAGGCCTGCGCATCTGGTGCGGCGCGACCGTCAACGCCGAGGACATTGCCGACCTCGGACCGTGGCTCGACTGGGCCTACGAAGCGACCAAGGCCGAACTGGCCGCGGCCTGATTTTCCGAGACTGCGCCCCCGCGAAGGCGGGGGCCTCCCTCGGCACGCAACCACCTTCGCGTAACAACACTAAGGCCCCCGCCTTCGCGGGGGTGCACGGATTGGATCGAAACATGACCAAGCCCAAAGTCCTCATTTCCGACAAGATGGACCCCAACGCCGCCCGCATCTTCACCGAGATGGGCTGCGACGTGGACGTGATCACCGGCGAAACCCCGGAACAGCTGATCGCCCGTATCGGTGAATACGATGGCCTCGCCATCCGTTCGTCGACCCGCGTGACCAAGGAAATCCTCGCCGCCGCAACCAACCTCAAGGTCATTGGCCGCGCTGGCATCGGGGTCGACAACGTCGATATCCCGGCCGCATCGGCGCAGGGCGTGGTGGTGATGAACACCCCGTTCGGCAACTCGATCACCACCGCCGAACACGCCATCGCCATGATCTTCGCCCTCGCGCGCCAGATCCCCGAAGCCAATGCGCAGACGCAGGCTGGCCTGTGGCCCAAGAACGGCTTCATGGGCGTGGAAGTCACCGGCAAGACGCTGGGCCTGATCGGCGCTGGCAACATCGGTTCCATCGTCGCGTCGCGCGCTCTCGGTCTCAAGATGAAGGTCGTCGCTTTCGATCCGTTCCTGACGCCCGAACGCGCCATCGAAATGGGCGTGGAAAAGGCCGATCTGGAAACGCTGCTGGCCAAGGCTGATTTCATCACCCTGCACACCCCGCTGACCGATCAGACCCGCAACATCCTCAGCCGCGAAAACCTCGCCAAGACCAAGAAGGGCGTGCGCATCGTCAACTGCGCGCGTGGTGGTCTGATC